>JAABSE010000029.1 GCA_011390575.1 Sphingobacteriia bacterium | reverse complement strand
CCCCGGACAAGCCCACGGTTTGTGCTTTTCTGTCCCTGCCGGCATTGCTCCTCCTCCTTCACTGATCAATATTTTCAAAGAATTAAAAACAGACCTGGATATTCCTTTTCCCGGCCATGGCAACCTGGAAAAATGGGCCCGGCAAGGGGTACTCCTGCTGAATGCAACTCTAACAGTACAAGCCAATAATGCCGGCTCACATCAGAAAAAAGGGTGGGAAATTTTCACCGACAGGGCCATTGAACTGCTATCGCAGAAAAGGAAAAACCTTGTTTTCATCCTTTGGGGCAACTATGCCAGACAAAAAACTGCTATTATTGATACTTCAAAGCATCTGATTCTTACTGCTGTTCACCCCTCCCCTCTTTCAGCCTCAAGGGGCTTTTTTGGTTGTCGACATTTTTCCCTTACCAATGAATACCTGATACAGCATCAAATTGAACCCATTGACTGGAATCTCAATCAAACCTGACAATGACCCGCTTTGTGATAAATATCCTGCTATGTGCCTTGCTTTGCATGGCGGCTGTTGATCAAACTTCAGGACAACAAAGTGGAAATGATTCTTTGCAGGAGGTTTTTTATATCCCATCAGACGAAATCCAGGGTGTTAATAATGCAAAAGTACTGGCTGGTGAAAGAATATCCGAACTTCATAAAAAAGGATATTTGACAGCCAACATTGACAGTATCGTTTTGATAAATGATGAGATTGCGGTTTACCTTACCCGGGGCCAACAATTCTTTTACAAGGTCAACAACCTGATCATAAGCGACATGGCTCTTTACGGTGCAAACATACAGCATCTTACCAAAGCAGTTCCTGTCAGCTTTAAAAATTTTGAAGCAGATCTCAGTCGAATTATTGACTTTTATGCTACCCAGGGCCACCCTTTTGCGCGCATTGAGAAACAAAATGTGCAGGTAGCCGGCAATAAGATATTTCTTGACCTGGAAGCCAACCCTTCCGAAAGTATTCTTTTTGATACTATCACTATTGCAGGAGATGCCAAACTGAACAATTATTTTATAGAGAATTTTCTGGGCATAGTTGCCGGCAATCTTTATAACGAAAAACTTGTCAATGAAGCAGAGCAAAAGCTTCAGGAGCTCGATTTTGCAGAATTGACTGGACCTGTTCAGTTGAGCTTCTCCCCCGGCCTTGCCACATTGCTGCTTCCGCTCAAAAATGTGCCTTCCAATCGTTTTGATGGTATCGCCGGATTTGCAGGGGGCTCCGACCCTGAAACACCCTTTCAGGTTACGGGCCTGCTCAATCTCTATTTATCCAATGCAATGGGAATGGGCGAAAACATCGACATTGAATGGCAGGGTCCCGGTTCCGGCACGCAAATTCTCAATCTCAAAGGCAGCTACCCCTACCCATTCAGGTTACCCCTTGAAACCGAACTAATGTTTGCACTGCACAAACAAGACTCCAGCTGGTTGCAAATGCAGTTTAAACCGGCTTTATTCTTCAATGTTTCATCCGGAAGTAAAATTGGAGTATTCTGGCATTACACAGCAAACAACCTTATCAATACCCGGGACCTGCAAAACGTCGATAACACTACTCCCAACCTTGATTTCAGAATGAATCTTTACGGTTTGGAATATCGCTTCAGTACCCCTGCATTTTACAGGCAATTACTGCAGGAGGGATTCTCGTCCAACCTGATCGCCTCGGCAGGTATCAGAAAGATCATCATCAACAACAATCTCCCTGAAGACATTTATGATGAGACAGAAATGCGAAAAACCCGGGTAAATATACTAACCCATGTGGAAAAAAGATGGCAAACAGGAGCAAGAGCCACTCTTTCTGTGGGTAACCGTACCGGATATCTTAACGGAAGAAATCTACCCCGTAATCAGCTTTTTTTGCTGGGTGGATTTACATCGCTTCGTGGTTTTGATGAATTGTCTATTGCAGCTTCAGCTTATTCCATGGCCGATATAGAATTCAGGTTTTTTACTGCACCGCAGAGTTTTTTCAGTGTATTTGCCAATGGAGGCTGGTATCAGCTGGAAATTGACGACAATCTTTTTAATGATTACCCTGTTGGAATGGGTGTCGGACTTAACCTGCAAACTCCGGCAGGCATGTTTTCCATAAACCTTGCAGTGGGATTCAGAAAAAATGTTGCTCCCGAATTCAGAAATGCCAAAGTTCATGTGGGTTATATTTCAACCTTTTGATTAAATCCGCGCCGGCAAGGTCAATATAACGAAAATAGCAGCAGCTGTCTGCTTGGCTGTCTTTATTTTTTTTCCATGATTTGGGTAAGCTTCTCAATGCGCTCCTGAAGGCTTTTCATTTCATCCATTTTCTCATTGAGCGATTTACTTACACCCACAAGCTGCTGGCTTAATTCGGCAAGCTGCAGCCCCATCAGGCCCTTGCCTTCTTTTTTATACTCTGTATAGGGTTTCTGCCCGATGTTGGATTTAAGGAAACTCATAAAGTCCAGTAAGTACTTTTCCATCTCCAGGTCTACATCCAATTGGGCAGTGAAATCCTGCTTGATATATTTTACATCGAAATTGATATGCTGATCATTGGCTGATGAAACAAGGTCGTTAAAACACTCGATATAAGTAGTAAAAGGTGTAATCAAATCCCGAGGCATGTTGTAAACCTGCATAATGACCTTGGCACTTTCCTTCTTGCGTATTTCTCCAAATAAAAAGTGCATGGTGGCATACAAACCTCTTTTTATCACTTTTTCCGGAGGAAACTCACTGGGGTTGTTCTCAAGGTAGAGTTTCTTGAGCCCCGTGAGATTGACCATACTAAGGGGGAGATTCTTTATTTGATTGAAACTCAAATCAAGATGTACAAGACTGTTCATATCTCCCAGGCTTTCCGGCAATTGTTCTAACCGGTTATTGCTGAGGTCCAGACTTGTAAGGTTGGTAAGATTGCCAAAACAACCTGGCAGTGACTTTAATTCATTATGGTTAAGATATAAGGATCCCAGGTTGGTAAGATGACAGAACTCGTCGGGTAACCTTTTTATATTATTGTAAGAAAGATCAAGTTTTTGAACCTGACTTAGCCTGCTTATTTCGGGAGGTAGTTCAGTAATTCCACGATTTGACAGGCTTAATTTTTTAAGTTTTTGTTCCTTTGCCAGCTCAATGGCTTCCAGTACTTCGTCTCTATCCATAGTATAAAATAATTTGGACCAAAACTATCAAAAAAAACAGTGCGGTAATTACCCATTTTTGCGCCAGAAATCTCCATGAAAACACTAAAGAAGAATACATTCAGGCAGGTAAAAAAACCTGTTTGTCAATTTTACGATGAACCTGACAGAAAAGAATAAACCAGCAAAGAATAAAGCGCAACATGCAAGGCTTGAGAGGTTTTCAAATACCTCAAAAAGTTTTGTTTTTAAAATATGAAATAAAATTCTGCCAAACATTATCTTTATCTTTGCACCATGGCAAAAAGGTTTATTATACTTTTTTCTTTCGTTGGCTTTCTTCTTTCGGGTTGCAGTCAGGTTACCCGCATTGGTAGCGTTAACATGGCACATAGTTATCATACAGAAAAAAGGACTATAAATCCGGACTACCGGATTTCTCATATAGATCAAGAGCTGAGCCAAATCCACCTGGAGATTGACGCTGACCAGCTCTTCTATGTTCGCGATGCCAGGGAAGAGTTCTATCTGGCCAATTACAAACTTACCCTTTCTTTATATACCGGCTTTACCAAAGATAGCCATTTGCATACACAAACATACTTGTTTACAGATACTTTACATGTTGCTGAAAACCGAAGGGTAAAAAATGAGATGACCTTTCCTGTGCCACAGGGCGATTCATACCAGATTTTTATTCTGTTTGAAGATTTAAACAGAAGAACTTCTGAAAATACACTTCTAACAACAAACAAGAACAGTATTTTTAGTGAAGAGTTTTTCACGGCTTCGGAAGTTGACAAATCCGCTTTTCATTTACCGCCTTTTTACTTGCGTGCAGATGAAGAGTATTTGATTACTCATGTGAAAGATTTTGATTTTTCGTTGGAAGTGCGCCGCTATTCACTATTGAATGAGATACCAGCGGCACCCTATGTAACAAATGAGGAAGAAACCTTTAACCTTGTACCTGACAGCATTTACCTGGTAAATTTCAACGGAGGCATAACCCGTTTTCATATCCCGGAAAATGGATTATACCGGCTTTCAGAACCCGGAAACACAGAATCAGGATTTACCATCCGAAGTTTCTGGAATGATTTTCCAGGCGTTCCTTCAGGAGATGCTATGCTCCTGCCTTTAAGATATATCACCTCAGGCGACGAGTATAATGCATTGTTTGCTCTTGGGGATGCACAACTGGCAGCTGAGCGATTTTGGGCAAGAAGCGCAGGTAACCCTGACAGAGGCGCCACCATGATGCGCAATTACAATCAGAGGGTTGTGGAAGCAAACACTTTGTTCAGCTCCTTTTTGCCCGGATGGCAAACAGAAAAAGGAATGATTTATATAATTTTCGGACCACCCGATAGGGTGTATCATGATGATGAGGCAGAAACATGGTATTATAATGAAGAACTCAACAGCCCCGGTGCTGAATTTCAATTTTTAAAGACAAAGCACTTCTTATCCGATAGCCACTTTGAACTGGAAAGAAAATCTGGCTTCCGGCGAAACTGGAATCATGCTGTAGACAGATGGAGAAGATAATAAGTAATAATTAACTACTAAATACCTACCAAATTGGAAAACTATATTTTTGGCATCAGACCGGTAATGGAATTACTGGAGGAGGGAAAAATCCCTGAAAAAGTATTGATTCAAAAGGGTCTGGAAGGCTCCTCTTTTCAGAAACTTTTCCAGCTTATCCGCGAAAAGGAAATACCTTTTCAGGTGGTCCCACAGGAAAAACTGAACAGAATTACCCGAAAAAACCACCAGGGGTTTATTGCCCTGATTGCAGAAATAGAATATCAAAAACTGGAAATGCTCCTGCCGCAGATTTATGAAAACGGGGAAACTCCTCTGCTGGTATTGCTCGATAAAATTACCGACGTGCGCAACATGGGAGCCATTGCCCGTTCTGCCGAATGTGCAGGGGCCCATGCCATTGTCATGGGTGAAAAATCAAGTGCCCCGGTAAATGCTGATGCAATAAAAACCTCTTCCGGCGCTCTCACCAGGATTCCGGTGTGTAAAGAAAGAGATTTAATGGAGACGATTGCATTTTTGAAAGAGAGTGGTATTACTACCGTGGCATGCACAGAAAAAGCCGATGCCAACCTGTTTGAAAGTGATCTGAAAGGGCCCCTGGCCGTTATCATGGGCTCAGAGGAAAAAGGGATTTCCAAAGCGTGTCTTACCATGGCTGATCATAAAATTTCCATTCCCCAGCGTGGCCAGATCGGCTCGCTCAACGTTTCGGTAGCTACCGGCATCGTCCTTTTTGAAGTTCTCAGGCAACGGGAGTACAGTATCAGGAAGTAAATCAATCTGTTGTCTTAGAGTAATGAAAATCAGCCCGGGTATTTATCCGCTTTATGCAACAAACACTCATGGCAATGTGATTTACATTTCTTCACACAACACGTTATATGATCAATAATTAAGTAAAAAATTAATATTTTCAATACATGAAGGAAGCAGGTATTTTTATCCCTTGTTTTATTGACCAGGTATACCCTCAAACGGGAATAAATATGGTAACCCTTCTTGAGCAAGCCGGAGTAAAAGTACATTACAATCCAAACCAAACTTGCTGCGGACAAATGGCCTTTAATGGTGGTTACTGGGAAGAAGCCCGCTGCGTAGCAGAAAAGTTTATCAGGGATTTTATGGATTATCCCCTGGTTGTAGGCCCTTCGGCCTCATGTATTGGCATGGTGAAAAATTACTACAACGGGATGTTTGACAATTCGGCCATGCATAACCCCAACCGGCAGTTGAGCCGGAAAATATTTGAATTGACAGATTTTCTTGTAAACTATCTGAAAGTTGAAGATGTTGGGGCTTCCTTTCCTGTTAAAGCAACCATCCACGATTCTTGTGCTGCTATCAGGGAATACGGGCTGAAAGATGAACCACGAAAGCTGCTGGCGAAAGTAAAAGGACTTGAGATAATTGAAATGGAACATACCGATGTTTGTTGCGGTTTTGGTGGAACCTTTTCGGTAAAACATGAAGCCATTGCCAGCGCCATGGCAGAACAAAAGGCCGAAAATGCGCTCAAAACCGGCGCTGAATACATTATAAGTACAGAAGCATCTTGCCTGATGCACATTCAGGGTTACATAAGCCGAAATAACCTCCCCCTTAAAGTACTCCATATTGCCGATGTACTGGTAAAAAGGGAGTAATCATCAATAAAACTTCATATTTCAGAAGGAAACTGGAATATAGAAACATAACCCCAAAAAAAACAGGAGAAAGCAAATGATTTGCTTTCTCCTTTTTTTAATTTGATTAAACAGGTCAGAGCATGTCCCGCTCATGCGAGGAGAGCTCCCGCTAAATGCGGTATAAATCGTCAAGGATATCTGTATTGTATGCTATACCTTGTTGCGAGATTTTAATCATTCGCTTGTATATCAAGTTATTGCCATGGCCCGGTTCACCTCTATTTTGCTTATCCACAAAGTATTATCTGGTACTTTTCAGAAATCTGTACAATTCACTGTCAGTAGTGAGTATAACACTGGTTTCTTTGTCAAAAGAATTCTCAAGCGCTTCCATAGATCTGAGAAAAGTATATAATTCGCGGGCGGCAGCACTTCTGTTGTATGCTGAGGCATAAATTGCAGTGGCTTCAGCATCGGCTTTACCCCTTATGATTTCTGCCTCTTTAAATGCTTCAGATTTAATCTCAGCCAAATCCCTTTCCTTATTACCTTCTATGCGGCGTGCTTCGCCTTGTCCTTCAGAACGAAACTGGTCGGCAATACGATTACGTTCACTAATCATCCTGTCGTACACATTTTGTCTCACCTCATCCACGTAATTCATCCGCTTAAACCTGAAATCGAGAATCCTGATGCCCAGATCAGCAGTTCGTTGATTGGCGTTTTCCAGGATAAGTGCTTCAATTTCTTCGCGCCCTACAGAGATTTCCTCGAGCATTTCAATGTCTTCAAGATAATCATCATATACCTCAGGGGTGCGGTTGGTAGATCTCACCAGGTCGAGCAATTCATGACTTGCAACTGCGTTTCGGGTTTCACCATCGAGTATATCATCGAGTCTTGATTGTCCGGACCTCTCATCTCTTAAACGAATAAAGAACTGCAAAGGATCGGTAATTTGCCAGCGGGCATAGGAGTCAACAAAAATAAACTTTTTGTCTTGTGTGGGTACCTGGTTGGGGTCTCCATCCCATTTAAGATATCTTTTATCAAAAAGCTGAACCTTTTGAATAAAGGGGACTTTGAAATTCACTCCGGGTTCGGTACGTGGTCCTCCTACGGGTTTACCAAACTGAGTAACGATGGCCTGTTCGGTTTCATTTAATATAAAAATGCTGCTGTAAGCCAATATGCCCAAAACAGCAACGATTAATATTATTATTATATTCTTAGGTTTCATGATTCTAATCTATTAGGTTGTTTTACGGATTTTGCAACTTTTGCTTATCAATATTGAGCAGAGGAAGAACATTGGTTCCCTTTTCATCCACAATAATTTTATTTCCCAGTTTGGGGATTATTGTTTCCATGGTCTCCAGGTATAGTCTTTTCCTGGTAACCTCAGGGGCTCTTATGTATTCTGTGTACACAGCGATAAATCTTTCGGCTTCTCCCTGAGCATTGTTTACCCTGTTGAGAGCATAAGCATTGGCAAGCTCAACAGTTTCGTATGCTTCACCTCTTGCCCTGGGAATCACCCTGTTATATTCCGATTCGGCTTGATTGATGAGGGTTTCACGTTCCTGCTGGGCCTGGTTTACAGCATTGAAAGAAGGTTTTACTGACTCCGGTGGATTCACATCCTGTAAAACAACCTGGTCTATCCGTATGCCATTTTCGTACTCATCACACAGTCGTTGCAATAAAACTTCAACGGTAGATGCTACTTCCTGTCGACCAACGGTAAGTACTTCGTTTACAGTTCTGTCGCCTACAATTTTTCGCACCGCAGCTTCAGACATATCTCTGAGAGCATCTTCAGCATTTCTCACTCTAAAGAGATAATTGTACGAATCTACAATACGGTATTGAATTACCCATTCCACATCTGCAAGGTTCAAATCACCGGTAAGCATAAGCGATTCAGCCGAAAAATCTCCCCCGGCATACCGGGTGCGGGTATCGGCCTCGGCTGTGCGAAAACCAAATTCCTGCTTCAACTGTCGTTGCACAGGGATTTTATACATCCGCTCGATTCCAAGAGGCAGTATAAAATTTAATCCGGGTTGTAATGTGCGGTTATATTTTCCCAATTGTACCACCACACCTTCCTCTTCAGGGCCTACAGTTTTAACAGCTGTAAATAATACAATTATCCCTAACAATACCAACACGACAATCTTTATGTTTTTCCTAATCATGTCGGAATAGTATTGTACTTGTTCTTCAGGTGTTCTCATAGTTTATGTATGATTAAAATAAAAATTACTTATCAGGGCCAAGGTAAAACAAAAAAAAATATTGGCAAAGTTTTTTCATCAGACTTGCAATGATGTCAATCTGCATTGGATAATCAAAGCTCATTTTAAATTGATATAGTTTGTGTTTAGGTAATACATTAATAACACCAGTCCAATTGTCCGGGCTGTTTTTCCGAAAATAAAAAATGTTTACTTTTGGTGCATGATAATCGGTATCGATATAGGTGGAAGCACCACAAAAATTGTTGGCATCAAAGAAACTCTGCTTCTTGAACCCCTTACAGTGGAAGCCAATGACCCCATCGCCTCTGCAGCAGGCGCTTTGGGTAAATTTTTAAATGCCAATGCATTATCCATAAAAGATATTGAACTCATCAGAATGACGGGAGCGGGGGCAAGTTTTATTCAAAAAGATTTGCTGGGAATCCCGGTAGAAAAGGTGGAAGAATTCAAAGCTTTGGGCCATGGCGGTTTGTACCTTTCCGGACTTGAAAAGGCTGTAATTGTAAGCATGGGTACCGGCACAGCACTTGTGAAAGCCAACGGAAACTGCATTTCCCATATGGGTGGTACCGGAGTTGGAGGGGGTACCATTCTCGGACTATCCAAAGCAATGCTTAACCTTTCGGATTTCGATAATATCGTAAACCTTGCCGAAAGCGGAGATTTGTCATTGGTAGATTTGAGCATCAGGGATATAACCCAGGGAGATATAGGCAACCTCCCTCCTACACTCACCGCCTCCAATTTTGGAAAAATGAGTGATAAGGCCACGAAAAGTGACCTGGTGAAAGCCCTGCTTAACATGGTTTTTCAAACTATCGGGATGATGGCAGTGCTTGCTTCTAAAATCGAGAAAGATAACGATATTGTCATGACAGGAAACCTGGTAAAAGTACCCCAGGCTCAGAAAACTTTTCATGAACTGGCTAAGCTTTATAATGTAAAATTTCACACCCCTAAATATGCACAACACTGCACCGCCATTGGAGCTGCTATAAGTTATAAAAATCACTGAAACCCTATGCTTTTTCCCTGATACTATTACATTGTCAATCTCCTCCGGGGATATCTGAGATTGATATTTTGCTAATCCATATAACCACATCAGGAATATACGCCTTTAAAAACTTCTTTTATGTCAGATTTGCTTATCAGAGACTATGAACCTGCAGACTTTCCTGCCATAGAAAAACTCTGGAATCAAACCGGATTAGGAGGTGCACAGCGCGGAGACAACCAGCAAACCATAGAACTAAGTCTCAAAATCGGAGGTAAACTTTTGGTGGTGGTACATAAAAGCGGAGTGCTAGTGGCTACATCCTGGATGACCTTTGACGGTCGTCGTCTTCATCTCCATCATTTTGGAGTCCTTCCCTCCTTTCAAAGGCAAGGAATTGGAAAACTGCTGGCCTTGCAATCCATCGCTTTTGCAAAGGAAAAAAACATACAAATAAAACTTGAAGTTCATCGCTCCAATGAAGCGGCTATCCATCTTTACAAAAGCCTTGGGTTCTCCTATCTCGGCGACTACCTGGTGTATATCATAAGAAAATTTTAATTGCCCGCCCATTTGGTTAATATAATTAACCAAAAAAACGAACAAATCGCATCTATTTTGCAGTACATCTAATATTAATTAGGTTTCATTGAAGTAAATCTGCATTTTGCACAACAATACAGTTGAATGATACAACCCAAGAAACCACTCCCCCAAAAAATGTAAACCCGTTTTTAATCAACCATTTAACTTTACAATTCCATTTTTTCATCCTAATTTTCTACGTGTTTACCGAAGTATAAAAATGCGGGTTTAGTCTTATGTTTTATTGCCTTAATTTTGATTATATTTGGTTAAAGCTGTAAATTCAATAGACAAAACCCAAACATTAGTTTAATTATGTTAAAAACATCTACATTATTTAAAAACATTAAAGACCTTGAGACCAGATACAAACTAGACCTTAAATGGATGCTGAATGTAGTGGAATTCTTTACCGTCTTGTTTATAATTCCATTATCTTTTATTTTAACCAATTGGTTGTTTTTTGCAGACAATTCATGGAACTTTAACATCTATCAATTCGGCATTTATGCATTCTTTTTTATTTTCCTCTGGTTTGTTCTTTCCCAGGTAACTTCAATGGCAATGCTTCCCCGTGCACAAAGATATATCAGTGCTGTATTGCTATTCTTTAGAGGATATTTTTTAATCTTCCTGAGTCTGGTAGCTTTAAAATTTGTACTCAGTCTCAGCGATATTCCTTTGATGCTTATTTTTCTGCACGTACACCTGAGCTTCATAATAACCCTGGGCCTGCGGTTGCTGACTATCCACTTCCTTCGTGTCTATCGAATCAATGGATACAACCTGCGCCATATTGTTATTATCGGAGATTCCTGCTCTTATCAGATTATTGACAAATTATCCAATCAGAAAGATTGGGGCTTCAATATCCGGGCCATCATAACCCAATCCAAACTTATAAAGAATAAATTCGGACAAGAAATCCCTATTATTTCAGGTGCCGAGAATCTTTCCTACATTTTGGAGAGCCAGGTTGTTGACGAAGTATTTTATTGTAAAAAACATATACTTAAAACCGAAGTTCGCCAAATTGCACGGCTGGCCAATGAAATCGGAGTAGTATTCAGGGTACAATCCAACGTATCAACATTAGCACCTGAAAAGGTGCAGCTAAAAACACTAAATGAAGCCGGAAAACTCACCCTGGTTGATATCCCCTCCAGGAAACTGGCCCATGATGTAAAAACAGTTACTGATGTTCTGTTCTCGTCCGTTGCTCTGATATTGCTTTTACCGGTATTATTAATGATAAGCGCTTTGGTTAAACTTAGTTCTGACGGCCCCATTTTCTTTGCCCAGGAAAGAATAGGACTGCGAGGGCGAAAATTTAAGCTTTACAAATTCAGAACCATGGTAGCCAATGCCGAAGCCATGATGGAAAAGCTAAGAGAGCAGAATGAGATGGATGGACCTACCTTTAAACTAAAAGATGATCCCAGAATTACTCCTATTGGAAAAATCCTGAGGAAAACAGGCCTGGATGAACTGCCTCAGCTGTATAACGTTGTATTGGGAGAAATGTCTCTCATTGGACCCAGACCCCCTCTGGAATCTGAGGTAAAACAATATGAGCGCTGGCAACTTCGAAGACTTTCAGTAAAACCCGGCATTACCTGCACATGGCAAATTATGCCACACAGAAATGATATCAAATTTGAAAAGTGGATGCGCATGGATCTCAATTATATCGATAACTGGTCATTGACCAAAGACATCAAATTGATTTTCAAAACGATTTCTACTATGATTTTTGCAACCGGAAGGTAATGTTATAACAGGTAGCAATATCATACTCTGTGCCTGATGGATGCAAGCAGATTCAAAAAAACCGATTCAAGCTTTTAAGGCTGAATCGGTTTTTTTCAGGTTCGCTGCCAAAAGACGGTGACTCCCCCCCCAATCAGTTGCAGAATTTTTAACTGCAAATATTTTAATAAGTCATTGGCTAAACATAACTTGTAAATAAATATATTTGCGGAAAAATGAAATCCTACAGGACAGATACAGCAAACAAATAAACTAATAGTTCTAATAAAATAACTTCTTTGTCATAATTTATTTATTAGTTAACTGTAAATAACAACAAATTGATCAACAACATTATTATTTTGACTAATTTTGCCTTTCTGTGAAATCTTTTAAAAAATCGAATAATGAATAAAAAAGTTGCATTAATATCAGGAATAACGGGACAAGACGGCTCATACCTGACTGAATTACTACTTGAAAAAGGCTATGATGTGCATGGTATCATAAGAAGGGCCAGTTCTTTCAACACATTCCGGATTGACCATATCTATCATCAAAAGGATTTATTAAACAAAAGATTCTTCCTTCATTATGGTGATTTAACCGATTCAAGTAACCTAAACAGGCTTGTTGAGAAAATTCGTCCGGATGAAATCTATAATTTAGGAGCACAAAGCCACGTGCAGGTTTCCTTCGAAGTTCCCGAATATACAGCTGAAGTAGATGGTGTAGGTACTCTTCGTTTTCTGGATGCCATAAAGGAAACAGGCATAAAAACAAAGTTCTATCAAGCCTCAACCTCTGAGCTATATGGAAAAGTTCAGGAAGTTCCGCAAAAAGAAACAACTCCTTTTTATCCCCGCAGCCCTTATGCCGCAGCAAAACTTTATGCATACTGGATTGTGGTAAACTATCGGGAAGCGTATAACCTTTTTGCCTGTAACGGGATCCTGTTTAATCATGAAAGTGAAAGACGAGGCAAAACCTTTGTAACCCGAAAAGCCAGTGTAGGTGTAGCAAGAATCATGGCCGGTCTTGAAGACAAAATATTATTTGGAAATATTGATGCCAAGCGCGACTGGGGATATGCACCCGAATATGTGGAAGGAATGTGGCGGATGTTGCAGGTTGATGAACCCGAGGATTTTGTTTTAGCCACCAACGAAACCCATACTGTAAGAGAGTACATAGAAGAGGCCTTTGATGTTCTTGGCGACGGAATAGAATGGAAAGGACAGGGTGTCCACGAGGTAGGTATCCGTAAATCTGACGGTAAAGAAGTAGTTGGAATTGACCCCCGATATTTCAGGCCTACAGAAGTAGAGCTTCTCATTGGTGACTACTCCAAAGCCAGACAAAAGTTAGGTTGGGAACCTAAAACAAAGTTTAAAGACCTGGTAAGAATCATGGTAGAAGCGGATTACGAAAAAGCCAAAACCCGTAACTCCTGAATCTGATTACTGTATCTCTCTGAATTTGTTTGCTAATAGTCCTTTGGAAACATCCGGAATTTCCATTCACACTGTTAGTCAATTGGTTTTTCAAATCGTCATCCTCACGAGTATTCAAAGTTTAATCATGGATTTTTCATCAGAAAAATATTTATTTAAGTAATTAGCTTCGCTGGGCTTACTTTTCAAGTTCAATTGGACTTATGGGACTTGCATTGTGGTTTTTTATTCGCAAATTAATATGTTTCAGGGAGCTCACGGGCTCACTCCTTTCGGTTCATTTCCTTTTGAGAGCGCAGTGCTTATGCAAGTTTAATTCGAAAATAACCTGACTTGAGTGACTGATTATACGAAACTTGCACATGTAGCGTATTTTTTTTGAGAGCCGGTGCAAATGCAGGTTTCCTGAAAAAAAGAATAATCCTTTTCAATAAATGCTTTGAAGAAAGGCTTATAGAAATATATTTACATATGCCGGGAGACCATGTCTAAACATTGAACCCTGCACAAACCAGAGGACAGGGTTTGTAATACAGTCATCCGGTAAAAAACTTAAACAATAAACAATCCAGGCTAAAAGAGGAAGAATATACTTTCTCCTTTTTAAGCAAATTCAGATGTTTCAGGATAAAAAATATAGCTGAGACAATGAAACCACGGAAATGTTTATACATTCAGAAAACCAAATAGAAATTTTAAAAAATGGAACACGATAAAAAAATTTACATAGCCGGCCATAATGGAATGGTAGGCTCAGCAATTAGACGTAATTTAATTGCCAGGGGGTATAGAAATATTACCTGCAAATCTTTTAATGAGCTCGATCTTCGTGTTCAGGCAGATGTTGATGCATTTTTTGAAGCGGAAAAACCTGCTTATGTATTTCTTGCAGCAGCAAAAGTAGGAGGAATTGTGGCCAATAACGTATACAGGGCTGAATTTATATATGAAAATCTCATGATTCAAAACAACATCATACATGCATCGCATAAACATGGTGTTGAAAAACTCTTGTTTCTGGGAAGTTCCTGTATTTATCCTAAGCTTGCTCCTCAGCCAATGAAGGAAGAATACCTGCTGACCGGCCCCCTGGAATATACCAATGAACCCTATGCTATAGCCAAAATTGCAGGCATTAAAATGTGCGAAAGTTATTTTAAGCAATATGGGAGCAATTTTATATCTGTGATGCCCACCAACCTTTTCGGACCCAATGATAATTACGATTTGGAAAAGTCCCACGTTTTGCCTGCATTAATCAGAAAAATGCACCTTGGCAAATGCATCGAAACCCACAATTGGAGTGCTATCAGAGCAGATTTGGATCAGAACCCGATAAAAGGAATATCCGGTAAAAGCAGCGAACAAGAAATTTTATCTGTTTTGGCTGAATTTGGAGTATCCGGAAACACTTCTTCAGGAAAAAACCCAACAACCGTTAAGCTCTGGGGAACAGGTGAAGTATACAGAGAGTTTCTGCATGTTGATGATATGGCCGATGCTTGCATTTATGTAGTTGAAAACGTTCAGGCAGGCAAACTCTATGGTCAACTGGGACAAACCCATATAAACATCGGTACCGGAATTGATCTGACGATTAAAGAGCTTGCCGAATTGGTCAAAAGAATTACAGGGTTTAATGGCGAAATTATTTGGGATAAAACCAAACCCGATGGTACACCCAGAAAACAACTGGATGTTTCTTTGTTAAAGAGCCTCAACTGGCAATACAAAATAGATCTAGAAGAAGGGATTCAGAGTGTTTATAAAAATTATATAACAACTTAATTTACGTTCCCTAATCAATGAACAGGACTTCAATAGACTGCCTCTTTATTCCCGCAAGTCCCTAATTAAATACATGTCGATTAAATATATAACAATTTTAAACATATGGCAAATATTTTAATTACCGGTACCGCAGGCTTTATTGGTTTTCATAATGTGCTGAAGCTTTTAAAAAACCCGCAGAACCAAATTGTTGGACTTGACAATATCAATGACTATTATGACATTGACCTTAAATACGGGAGATTAGAGGAATGTGGAATAAAGAAAACTGAAATAAAATGGGATCAGCCTATTCAAAGTGAACGATTTCCTAATTACGTGTTTTATCGAACCCACCTGGAAAACAAATCTCAAATATCCCGAATCTTTGAAGAAGGAAATTTCGATTATGTAATACACCTTGCAGCACAAGCAGGGGTAAGATATTCTCTTACCAATCCTCAGGCTTATGCAGATTCAAATATCACAGGTTTTATCAATATTCTCGAAGCGTGTCGCGAATTCAAACCCAGGCATCTTCTCTATGCCAGTTCCAGTTCAGTTTATGGAGCCAACAGTAAAATGCCATTTTCGGAAGAGGACAATGTTGACCATCCGGTAAGTCTGTATGCTGCCACCAAGAAAGCCAACGAACTTATGGCTCACACTTACAGTCATCTATTCGAAATTCCAGTAACAGGATTACGGTTTTTTACGGTTTACGGGCCCTGGGGACGACCAGACATGGCTATCTTCCTGTTTACCAAAGCCATTCAGGAAGGAAAAGCTATCAAAGTCTTTAATAACGGGGAGATGATGCGAGACTTTACCTATATCGATGACATTGTGGAAGGGATTTCCAGACTTATGGTTAAGCCACCCCAGGCAAACCCTGAACTTACAACTAGCTCCCCTCAACCTGATATATCACACGCACCCTACCGGATATACAACATTGGCAATTCCAAACCAGAATATCTGATGGACTTCATCTCTGCCATTGAAGAGGCTTTGGGTAAAAAAGCTTTAAAGTCATTGATGCCCATCCAACCTGGTGATGTAGTCAAAACATGGGCCAGTACAGAAAAACTCAATCAAACAATTGATTACAAACCCGTCATGCCCATCAAAAAAGGCGTTAAGCTTTTCGTGGATTGGTATAAAGAGTTTTATAACGAATAAAAGATCCTGAAAGCAGAGAACTTCTCTGAAGCATACCTCCCGCGGCCAAACTATTGCGAAAGCCCACCTTTGAAAAATATTCAAAGGTGGGCTTTTTCGATCTTATACAAATTAGTTCCACTTCAATACTCTCGATCTTCTTATTCTCAGGCAGAATTACATTTACCCCAACAAGTACCCCCCCGACTAAACTTCATACCACAGCCTTTTATGCGGCAAACGACAATAAAGTTTGCTGTCCTCCAATAAAAATCAAAACCACTACCTGGACTGAAAAACGCGCAAAAATACGTTTTCCCTTACGTATTATGGCCTATGAACGGCGAAATTTTATAAGAAAATTACCTATTGTTAATATAATCAAACTGATATTCAGTGAATTGTCAAACTTATTAACAAGCATATCATCTGTTTTGAAAAAAGCAAAGACAAATTTTCCTCATATCAAACGGTAGAATAACTATATAAAAAATTGAGTGCAAAGAATAATATCGCATTTTGAGAAGGAATTATGACTTGCAACTCTCAATATAAGCGCTAGATAACACCTAATAAAATCGAGAAAAATCACGTAAAAAAAGAGAATTGTGTTTGTATATCTTTACCCGTGAATGTCAGGAAATAACGCTATTTGAATGGTCGGAACAACGTGTACACTGGTACCAAAAAAAGCAGTTTTTATGGCATTAGCGAATTATTTGTTTAAAAAAATAATAAACTCATTAAAGAAAAACAGGAACAATTGCCCTAAGAAAAGTCTCCTTTTTCAAGAAAAAAATAAAGAGTTAACCCGGTTTCAGGAGAATTTTTCGGTAATAAGTAAAACACAAAAACAGCTTATGTTATTTCCCTTTACACGAATAAACGTCTACAATTAAAAAAACCAACAAATCAATGACTAACCAAAAACTCAATTTGCTCACTACCCACAACCAACAGAAAGTATTATCGACTTTCTCCACAAAATTCCTTCTGCCTTACCAGGACTACCCGTCCGATTTACCGGCAGAAAACCATCCACTATCAAGTATCTATTTACCCACAAACCAAATCCACACTGTGAAAAAACCAATTATTCTCTTAGCTATAATAATCGTTGCCATTATTATAGGAAGTTCAAAAACTCTGCTGGCAAATGAAAATTGTTTGCCTTATGAAATTCCGGAAATAGCCAGTCATGAAAATTTTGACTATATAGTTTATATTGACCCTACAGCAACCAGTGGAGGCAATGGAACAATTACCTCTCCATTCAACAGCCTTAATGGATTGCGTGTAAACAATGCATTGCCCGCTAATACAGCATACTTAATAAAAAGAGGAACGCAATTAGATGAAAGAATCTATGCTATTATTAACGATTCATACATTGGCTCCTATGGCGAAGGTGAAAGAGCTATAATTTTTGGAGGCATACATGTCAGAGATGGCTCTGCCAACGTAACCATTGATAATCTGAATATAAGGGCCAAATCACCCCACCCCACCTCCACCGGATATAGTTCGGTTATCCTTGCAGAGGACAATGATGTGTGGAATCTAACAATAGCCAACTCGCTTATTACCGGAGTATATGATGGGAGTATGTTTTTGAAATACCCTTACAGATGCATAAAAGCCCGGTCAAACAACCTGGTCATTTTCAATAACCATATTAGTCATTGTTTTGATGATGCAGTAGGGACGGGCTCCGGAGGCGGAAGCCTTACCATGGTCAGGAACTACATTCACCACATGGATTTAAAACGTGTGGGAAACGAGTATACCGATACACAACCCGGGGCCCAGTCTGATGGCTCTGAGTTCAGTTTTAACTGTGGTGATGGTATTCACACCAGGATGCAAAAAGATTTATACATTGCAGGAAACTATGTTGACAGAAGCGCAACCTCCTGGAAGTTTGCATTTATCCTGAAATCCCCCTGGAGTGAATCCAATTACTACGGCGCAAAAATTGAATACAATACTTTTGTAGGAAACAATGGCGGCCCGGGAGGCGGAGCAGTCGTTTACCTGGAAGGCCCCCAGCAGTCTACCCTGAAAAGAAATGTTTTTGATTCCACCAATAAAGGCTCACAAACCGGGCCCGGAGTAATCTACGATGTCTCCGGGAATGGCGGAAATATTCCCAATCAGCAGTATCCTTACGGAGTATACGATAACCATCTTATTCGCGGAAATACATCAAGATCATTTTATTATCCTTCAACTGCTCTGCCTGTCATCGAAGAAAACAATGAGTTATTTACCGGCTACAACAGTTATGAATCATTCCTTTCACAAAATCAGGAAATAGGATTGTATGGCAGTGATATCAACCCACTGACATTTCTTACTCCGGATGATGATATGTGTGGCACGATAACTCCGGAAACTTACACTCTAAACATCGATATTGCAGGCAATGGTACTGTCAGTATCAACCCCGAAAAGAATCAATACGATTCTGGTGAAACAGTTACTTTAACGGCTATTCCTGATGCAGGATGGAATTTTCACCAATGGACCGGATCTGCGAACGGTAATGATCTTTCTGCAGTTATTGTCATGAATGAAAATAAATCTGTTACTGCGAATTTTACAGAAGCAACAGAGGAACCCGAACCTTATGTAGTTCAGTCTGCTTCAGGATTAAATACAGCCACTTTTCAACAACCTGCTACCGCAGGAAATCTCCTGGTAGCCGTATTGTCGCACCGACAGGATCCTATGGATAATCCCGATATTCCTGAAGGTTTTACCTTAAGAGAAGTCATACAATTCAAATCTCATACACATGACCGCCATGGAGTACTTATCTGTGATAAAATTGCAGATGGAACCGAAACAGTTTTTAATACCAGCTTTGGCACCATTACTGATTTAGGGGGTATAGTTATAGAATTTGATCTCCGGGATGTTAGTTATTATGATGCCAATTCCACATCAAGTGGAACAGCAATAATACCTCAGTTTACGGAAAATGTGCCTCAACCTTCTTCAGCTCATTTATCTGTCAGTGCGGTGGTTTCCCGTAACGCTACCCAAATGACAGATTGGAATAATGAGTTCGTTTCACCCCTGGCCGGACAAAACCAGATGGGTGTAGCAACCCGGCTGGATACTATTCCTAATAAACCCTCGAATGTGAGCGTGCAAAATAATGGAGACCAGGGGGCGCTGATTGTGGCAAGCTGGATTTTACCATCCGGCGAAGAACCCGATCAGTCCTACCTCATCAACACTTCTGCAACGGGTAATGGTGAACTAATCCTGGACCCTTATAAAGAAGAATATCTGGAAAACGAGGTGGTTACCATTACCGCTGCTCCTCAGGAAGGCTGGAGTTTCAGTAACTGGACCGGTGACCTTTCAGGAAATACCAATCCTGTATCGATAACTATTGATGAAGATAAAAATATCGGTGGAGTATTTATTATTAACTCTTATACCCTTAACTCATCCGCCAGCCCATTGGCTGGCGGACAGACGACCGGAAGCGGCGATTATACCCATGGACAGATAGCTACTATCATGGCAAGCCCGGCTGAAGGCTACTCTTTTGTCAACTGGACTGAAAACGGTATAGTTGTATCCTCACAGAACCAATATTCTTTTACTGTAACAAAAGACAGAAACCTTATAGCCAATTTTAGTCTGAACGAATATAACATTAATCTCAGCAGCGCTCCATCACAAGGCGGCTCGGTATCAGGCTCAGGAGACTATAATTATGGGGAAACAGTGCAAATTTCTGCCAATGCCAGTGAAGGTTACTCATTCGTTAGCTGGTCGGAGAATGGAACCCTTGTTTCACAACAACCCAACTACACCTTTACCGCAGTTTCAAACAGAACACTGGTAGCCAATTTTGCTCCCCTCTCCCATTCTGTTTCACTGCAGGCCAATCCTGTTGAAGGTGGTCAGCTAACCGGCGGTGGGGTATATGAAAACGGAGAAACAGTAAATATCAATGCGGAACCTAATGCAGGTTATTCATTTATCAACTGGACGCATAATGGAACCGTTGTATCGAATCAGACAAACTACTCTTTTTCCCTGAATCAGGATATGGAATTTATTGCAAATTTCAGCCTTGAATCCTATCAGATATCACTTGGCGCAACTCCTGAAGAAGGGGGGAGTGTAACAGGTGACGGGAATTATAATCCGGGAAGCATTGCAACCGTGGTGGCAGTTCCCGGCGAGGGCTATGATTTTGTAAACTGGACTGAAGATGGCGCAGAGGTATCCGGGCAGGAACAGTTCTCCTTTGAGGTAACCGAAGATCGGCATCTTACCGCCAATTTTGAACTAAAAACCCTTCTGGTCAACGTTAGTGCAAACCCTGCTGAAGGTGGAAGCGTTAGTGGGGGCGGAATTTTTACTTTTGGAGAAACTGCCAGCGTTTTAGCTATTCCTGCCGAAGGCTACACTTTTACTGGATGGACTGAAAATGGTAAACCCATCTCCAATGCACCCGACTTTTCCTTTGTTGTAACCGAAAACTGGAATCTTGTGGCCAACTTTAGTGTAAACGCACATACACTTACACTCGGTGCAAGCCCTGTGGATGGAGGAACGGTAGAAGGCTCCGGAATATATGACCACGGTCAGAGTGTTACCATTTCAGCTGCGGCTAACGAAGGTTATGACTTTATCAACTGGACGGAAAACGGTGAGATACTTTCCAGTAATCCGGTTCTGAGTTTTGAATTATTAGATAACAGAAATATCATTGCTGTTTTTGAAGAAAATACTTATGAACTCAACCTGGTTGCATCACCGGAATTCGCCGGTTCAATCTCAGGTGCAGGAATGTATACAGCCAACAGTGTTGTACAGGTTACAGCTACCCCAAATACTAATTATTCTTTTGACTACTGGACTTTGAATGGCATAATTTTATCAACCGAAATGGAATTTGAGGTGACCTTAATCCAATCCATGACTTTAGTCGCCCATTTTGCATCCAACTCCCCTCCTATTTTCATCGATACCGAAGTTTGGCCAGCAGGAGCAGGATTTGCTTTCGGGGGAGGAGAATATCTTATGGATCAAACAGTGGAGCTTAAAGCTTTACCCGTTGATGATAGCTTTAAATTTGTGGGCTGGTTCATAGATGATAAACTCGTAAGTAAAAATCCGGTTATTAGTTTTATAGCCAGCAGCTATCTGAATTATAATGCAGTTTTTGACTACAATAGCAGAAAATTCAACGTGGAAGCATCCATAAGTGACGATCTGCAGCTACCTGCATATTTCCGGTTACCTGAGATAATCGGAGCAGGTACATACGAAGAAGGTGAGATGGCCAAGCTAAAGCTATTGGCCTCTAAGGAAATTACTTTTGTGGGCTGGAAAAATGATGCAGGACAAATTGTTTCCAGGCAAAATCCTTATTTGTTTGAAGTAAACCGCAATATTAACCTGGAAGCGGTTTTGAAGATAGATAAGTTCGCTTTTAATAGTCTGAAGATTTCTCCTAACCCATCTAACGGAAATTTTAGAATAAACCTATATACAGATTCGGAAATCCAGGTTCTGAATGCACAGGGGTTTGTGCTGGAAAGAGTATATATGGCTCACGGTGACAATTCTATTAACATAAGCCACCTGCCTCCCGGAATATATCTGATTCGGGTACTTTCAGAGGGCGAAGTGTTCACACAAAAAGCAATTATAAAATAACATATAATTAATAGTTTAATGCTTTATGGATCCGGCATATGTTTTTTGTAAATGTCGGGATATTTTATCCACCAGCATTTCAGGCATCAACACAACCAGTGCAGACAAAGAAGGGCTGGTGGCAACAAGATTGCCACCAGCCCTTTCTTCATCCTACCCTTAAAAAAAAATCTTGAATTGATATACTTATCTAGCTTTCGGGAGGTTTTAATTGTTTTTGATTGAAAATATACATTGGCAAACCCTCACATATCAAATAACTATTTGTAATATTTTTTATATTCCTCATCAAAACAAACCGCTATTTGTTTGTTTAACTCTTTGGTAAAAAGGTATTGAATTGAGCTTTTTACGCATAAATGAAGATAAATTGAACATCAGAACCATAAAATTGCGGCAAATATCCATTGTTGAATTTAAAACACCCATCATCCTGATTACATCATAAGCCAGGTTTGTTGAGTGATTTCAGTGAAGTGATATCATTACGTGAACAATTTTGATGAACCTTTAAACTATATACCAAATAAACCCATTGACGTATTCCCAAAAACATTTTTCATTACCGATACTTTACAATACAATTCTTATATGGGTTTACAACAAAAAGGATGAACAAAAATGTATGAAAAAAGTATGCTAGTATTTTTATTACGGTAGAATCACTATGGCTGAAAATTAGTTCGAAATTAGTTACCACTAACATATCATATCAGAACAATGAATTCCATATGGAAAAATATAGGTTACCTGAACTTGAAAACGTTGTACTTCAATTTTAAAATGTTCCCCCTCAAACAGGCAATAAAATTACCTGTTTTCTTAAGTTGTAATGCCCGGATAAAAAGCATGAAAGGGAAGGTAGAATTGCCTGCTAAAATAAAAACAGGCATGATAAGGATTGGTGCATTTGAAATAGGTCATTACGACAGAAAGCACAACAGACCTATCTGGGAGAATAAAGGTAAAATTGTTTTTAAAGGAGAAGCCCTCATAAAATATGGGGCAAAAATTATCGTGGGAGAAAAAGGAGTATTAGAAATAGGAGACAAGTTTAGATTATCATCAGGTAGTTATATCATTTGTTATAAGAAAGTTGCCTTGGGAAGCAACTGCAGAATTTCATGGGACACCCAGATTATAGATACTGATTTCCACAGGATTTTTGATAAAAGCGGAAGAACCCTCAATCCGGATAAGGATATTATTATTGGAGATAATTGTTGGATTGGCAACAGATGTACTATTAACAAGGGATCCCTGTTGAAAGAATACACTATAGTGGCAAGTAATTCACTTACCAACAAAGCATATGACCAGCCTCATGTAATCTTAGCGGGTATGCCGGCAACAATAATCAGGACGGGCGTGGAATGGGGCGGTGACACATCGGAAATACGGAATTAGCAAGTATCAGAAAAAACAAAATATTAATTCAAAAAATTATCTGTAGAATGGACGAGATAAGAGCATTTGGTTTGAAAATACACAACAGCAACATGTCTGAAACCATACACGCCATTGATGAGGCTGTTAAAACCCGTTCAAATGTACTACAACACATTGTGGTGAATGCTGCCAAAATAGTAAATGCTCAAAAGGATGAGGAATTGCGAACTGCCATAAACAACTCCAACATCGTAAACATCGATGGCCAGCCGGTAGTGTGGGCCCTTCGTTTCCTGGGTCATCAGGTTCCTGAAAGAGTAGCAGGGTGTGATTTATTTCAGGAATTGGTTGCTGTTTGCGCTCAAAAGGGATACAAACCCTATTTTTTTGGAGCAAAAGAAGAGGTTCTTCAGAAAATGATGCAAATTTTCAAACAAAGGCATCCCGGCCTTCAGATAGCAGGATATAGGAATGGATATTATTCAGCGGACGAAGAGCCACAAATTGCTGATGCGATCAAAGAAAGCAAAGCAGATATGCTATTCTTAGGAATAACCAGTCCCAAAAAAGAGTTGTTTATAGATAAATACTCGAAAAAAATGAAAATACCCTTTATTATGGGCGTAGGCGGAAGTTTTGATATTGTGGCAGGAAAAACCAAACGTGCGCCATTATGGATGCAAAGTTCAGGATTGGAATGGCTCTACAGGGTTTATCAGGAGCCCGGCAGAATGTGGAAAAGATACTTAACCACCAATACCGAGTTTATACTTTTGGTTGTGAAAAATAAATTCAAAAAGAATAAACCTGCGTAATCAGGATTTGGATATCTGCTATGGCTTGCCTGTTTTTGTAATCCTTTGCTGCAAAGCCTGACCGAATTTTTCCCAGGTATGGTTGTGAATAAATTCGCGAACTTTTTCCAACTTCTTTTTTTCCGAATGCTCATTAAGGTTTTGTAATACTTCTATAAGTTCAGGAAAATCACTATAAGTGCTAATAATACCCAACTTTCCCATTTCCTGAAATGCGCCAACATTGGGCCCTGCAATATTTGCATAATGGGCAATTGAATCTATCAAAGCACCCGAACTAAGCACCGAGTCACCCGAATAAGTAAACAGCACTATTTTGGACTCAAATATCAGTGAAGCCAACTCCTCCTTACTCACAAATTCATTCCTGAGGATAATATTTGAATTGGTATACTGTTTTAGTTGATTATAAAAACTTTCAGAAACCGTTTTACCCACAATCATCATACGGAACTGCGAGGAAGCACCTTTACGATGAAGAAACGCTAAAAAATCATGAATTCCTTTATAAGGAGACAGAGAGCCCCAGATAAGGACATCGTATTTTTTAGGGGGGTGAATCCGGGGAAGATCCAACGGAACAATGGGGTGGGGAAAGTAAAATATCTTCTTTGAAACTCCGGGATATAACATCTCTGCAAAACGAACTCCTTCATCAGCATGGGTAATAATAAGATCACTCCTTTTCAATAATTGCCGGAAAAGAAACTTCTTCAACCTTAAATTGCCCGGAAAGTGCGATATCTTATTGTGAATAGTCCAAACCACTTTAATTCCCAACAATCTTTTATTTAGCAAAACAAAATAAAAAAAGACAGTCTGAAGAAATCCCCATTTTTTATCCGGCAAATCTTCAATCCAGTTCAAAAACAAATAATCGATCTTACCTATATAGGGAATCAGATTGAAAATACCCTTCGCAGTGGGTTGATTTTCATTTAAAAAAACAATGTGTTCTCTGACCGATTCTATGAAGTTTTTCAGATAGGGGTTATTGGTGGTATTTTTCCCTCTTTTGGTTCGCGGATAAATATAAGCTTTAACGGTCATTGTAATGTATTTGATGTAATAATGATCTTGACAAAAGGCTGGTTTTCATTCACCAGTCAATGCAACATTTTTACTTTTTCTTTACGCCCAGAAAGCCCAGAAATTTCCATTTTAAAAAACCACCTACATATTTAGAATATTTTCGTATAAGAGGAAGATAGGCTAGTCTCGAATCAGCATGTCTTTTAAGGAATAAGCGGTTTTTTTGAATGTTGAAGTTGGATTTGATACTGGTAAAGGATTTGAAAAGCTTTCCAATACTACCCTGATGAACAATCCCTGAATTGGACGTATCATTAAAAATGATGAGTTCAGGAAAAGCAATAAGACGAAATCCGGCCTTTTTAGCCCTAAGAGTAAAATCACTATCGCCATGGTATTGAGGAAAATTCTCTTCATCTAAATAGCCAATCTTATCAAACACAGATTTATGAAAACAAGTACCCATGCCCGGAAACCAATCTACTTCAAAAGGTTTCTTCAGCTCGGGTCCGTCTTCCTTTCTTTCAGCATACATGTGCTTGGTCCCTTTGCGTGGGTCAAATTTTCCTCCCATGCCCCAGATTAAATTTTTATGCAGCATAAAAATCTTTGATCCAATAACAACATCTTCAGGCTGTTTGCCGATAACCTGAAGAAGATTCTTCAAATAATTATCATCCGGAAGAATATCGTTATTCCACCAGAGAATGTATTCAGTTTTTAAATGCTCCAGGGCATACTCCATCCCTTTATTTACTCCCCCACTCCACCACAAATTTCCGTTTCCCTGCAAGATATGAACTTCAGGGTGATTGCTCTTCACCCATTCATAAGTGCCATCAGATGAACCATCATCAACAACCACAATATGTATTTTTGATTTATCACGAGGCAATATAGATATCTGTTTTTCAAGACTTTTCAGGCTCTTTTGGGTATATTCTAATCCATTAAAAACAGGAATTATAATAGATAAAAGTGGTTTTGTCATAACGATTCAATTGATTCTTGTCTTTGTAGTAGTTTTCTGTTTTACAACTAATATTGCAAACAAACGTATGAAATAATCTTTTTAAATGGTTGTGAGGTGAAAAACAGATAAATGTCTCCAAAATTACCCTGATTATCGGTTTAAACTCGTCACAAAACGGATTTGTTTCTCGCAAAAGTAATACTTTTTAAAAACAATACATGCTCTTTAAAGTTTACTTTTGTATAAATCATTACTTGTTATGATTTATTAATTCAATATTTCGTCTACAAAATGTATTATTTCGTAAATTTACAGTTCCGTTAAAAAATGAACTTACATAAATAGCTGCATAAAAAAATATATTAAAAGCCCATCAGTTACAGAAACACTTTTGGTCTTTACTCTAAATTCAGATTAGCTCAATAGTAAATGAAAAAAATTCTTTTAATATCCAACAAGGTTCATCACTACCGTTCCCGCATTTATAATAGCTTTTCAGAAAAGTTCCGGTCGCTGGGATTTGAATTTCACGTTGCAAGCAATTCTTTCCAGGAGGTTGATTTTGAAACAACCTTTGTTAAACACACCCTGGAGTTTGGGGTTCAACGGTATGTAAAAAAAATTGATGCATTAAAACCTGATGTAGTAATTAATTTCCTGCATTTAAAAGATAAAATATTTTTACCCATCATTTTGTATTGCAGGGTACAAAAAATACCCAGTATTTACTGGGGGCATGGATTGAATTTACATGAAAAGAAAAATGTATTCAAAAACCAGTTATTCAAACTCATCCATAACCTGAGCTCAGCCATTATCCTATATACACCCAATGAGACAAAATATATAGCCCCAAAAAATCAGGCTAAAACATTTATTGCCTACAATACCCTGAATTTTTCGCCTGTTGCACAACAAAAAGTTCGGGATAAATATGCAGTAAAGTCGCAGTATAATATAAAAGAAGATTTTGTGGTATTATACATTTCACGAATTCTTCCCTACAAAGGATTAGACATACTTATGAACATAATCCCCGGTTTACAGGGGGTTGGGCTGGTTATTGTCGGTCCCGGTATAAGCAAAGAGCAGCAAGCCCAGGTAGAAGCTTCAGAAAACATATATTATCTGGGGGAAAAATACAACGCTGAAGCAGATGAAATATTTAACATGGGAGATGTATTCAGCACGCCCGGTCATATTGGTCTGGCTTTGAACCAATCTTTTTTCTGGGGCAAACCAGTGTTGTTACTGGATAAAAACCATGCACCTGAGATATTTTACATGAAAAACGGCAAAACGGGTTTTGTTTGCAATAACGAACAAGAACTCAGGGAAAAATTGCTCCTTCTTCAAAAAGACAGAAACCTGCTTGCCCAAATGTCATCTGAAGCTAAGAAAGTAGCAGAAACCCAAATGTCAATTGATAAGATGTTTAATGGCTTTCAGCAAGCCATTGAGTTCTGTACTTCAACGAAATAATTCAACGTGCCAAATAACTGATAAAAAAACAAACACGTGAAAGAAAAACATAAAAGCATCGTCCGGAACCTCATTCGCCTGAGTCCTTTTTACAGGAAACTATCCAATGATTTTGGGAAAGGAAATGACTCCCAGCCAGAGAGCAATCCTCTGCTGAAAAAGATTTTGAAGCATGCCGTAAAAAACACCCCTTATTACCGAAACACGATGGCAGAGGCAGTGAAACAGCAGGGCATTTCACTGGATCTATTCCCTTACATTAAAAAAACAGATGTAATTGGAAAGGAAAAGGAGTTTATATCAGACAAAGCACTTTCCTTTATGCTTATGAAAAAATCAACCGGAGGAACATCAGGACTTTCTCTTAACCTTCAGAAAGATTTTACTTCCATCATTGCAGAAACTTTCTTTACCGATCAAATTTTTTCTTTGATTAGCCCTGTGAAAACGCAGAAAATTGCCATATTAAGAGCCATAAAGCCTGAAAACGGTCTGTTTGAATACAATCACCCGTTACTTATTCTATCCTCATACGATATCAATGCCGAAACAACAAAAAAGTACCTTTCACTACTTAAGGAGTATAAAATCGATTGCCTGCATGCATTCCCGTCTTCACTGGCTGTATGGTGCAAGTATATCAATGATTTAAAAGAGCCCCTTAAACTTCCGGATCTAAAGGGAATTGTTACCAGTTCTGAAACCATTACAAAAGAGGATAAAAAGCTTATCATGCGTACTTTTCCCAATGCAAAACTCATTGATATATACGGGCAGAATGAACATGTTGCTCTGGCCTACGCTGTTGACCACGGACCCTACCACTTCGTTAATCAATACAGTGTTGTTGAGTTTCTGGACTCGGGCAACACCTTTGAAGGTAATAAGGTTTTTGAAATTATCGGAACCAACTTTTACAATAAATCCATGCCTTTAATAAGATATCAGACTGAAGATTATGCAGAAATTGACAGCAAGGGTAAAGTACTTTCAATATTGGGAAGATCCCAGGATATCATCATAAACAATAAAGAAGAATTGGTACCGTGCATCTTATCCATGCGCCCCAACACACTCCAAAATGTTATTAACTATCAATATTACCAGGAAAAACCCGGAGAACTTTACTTTCGTGCCGTAGGAAATCATAAATTTAACATAGAAGATCAGAAAGCAATTGAAAAAGATATCTTTTCTTCTTTCGGAGGAAAAGTAAAGCCCATTATCTCAAAAGTGGAAGCCATTGAACGACTGCCTAACGGAAAACAAAAAAGACTTGTCCAGAAACTGGATTTAAATCTGTACAGATAAAATGTGCTATTACGCAACGATTAGAATTCAAAATTAATATATTAACAAATGATTTACATATATAAGTAAACTTAAATTTAATAAGCATGAAGATCGACATTATTGCTGGTGCACGCCCTAATTTTATGAAAATAGCTCCCATTATCGATGCCATCCGAAAAGCGCAGAAAGAAGGACATAACATATCCTTCCGCCTGGTTCATACCGGGCAACACTATGATAAGAATATGAGCGAAAGTTTTTTTGAACAACTGGGTATCCCCGCCCCGGATATTAACCTGGGAGCAGGAGGTGGAACCCAGGCATCGCAAACAGCTGCCATCATGATTGGGTACGAAAAACTACTGATGGAAAGCAAACCCGATTTATGCCTTGTGGTAGGGGATGTGACTTCAACCATGGCATGCTCAATTGTAGCGCAAAAATTGCTTGTTAAGGTTGCCCATGTGGAAGCAGGCATTCGCTCGGGAGATTGGACCATGCCCGAAGAAATCAACCGCATTGTAACCGACAGCCTGACCAATTATTTCTTCACCACAACAGAACAGGCATCACAAAACCTGGCCAAATCAGGAATTGAATCCAATCGCATCTTCCTGGTGGGCAATACCATGATAGATACCTTGTTGAAACATATGGACAATTTGAAAAAACCTGATGTTTGGGACATGTTAAATTTAATGCCGGGCAATTATATCGTAATGACCTTGCACAGACCTGCGAATGTGGATGAAGAATCGAATCTCAAACACATGATCGATGAAATAATTCTTCATTCTCAAAACAAACCCCTGATATTTCCTGTTCATCCCCGCACTGCGCGCATACTGGAAAAAGCAGGTATCAGTCATCCCAATCTTCATACTGTAGAACCCCTGGGTTATCTCGAGTTTAATTATCTGGTAAAGAATGCATTGGCTGTTATTACCGATTCCGGCGGAATTACAGAAGAGACCACTGTTATGGGGGTACCTTGTATGACCTTACGTGACAATACCGAACGACCTGAAACCGTCACTCAAGGCACAAATGAACTGATAGGAACTCATCCCAAAGCCATAAAACCGGCGCTGGAAAAATTGTTTTCCGGAAACTGGAAAAAAGGTTCTGTGCCTCCGCTCTGGGATGGGAAGACATCCCGGAGAATTGTTGATATTTTGGTAAAGCTTTCAAACTAAGAATTCAGGTTTATTTTTTATCCGTTTAAACGCCTATCCATTGAAACGACATAACCAAACAGTCTCTCCCGCTCAAAGTTTTACGAAGCTAATGGCCTATGTAGAGAAAAATGAATACAAAGGCTGGGATCCTTACGATGGGATGAATTCAGCTGTTTTCCAGGCAACCCCGTTGAAATATCACTGGTTGCCAAGGATGGCATGGATCCAGTTATTTAAAAGATCCCCCATAAATCTGAGGCCCTTGTTTTTTGTACCCAAACAATACAATACCAAAGGCCTGGGATTATTCCTTTATGGTTACACTCAGCTTTATCATATAAGCCAAACGGGAAATACCATGTTTGGCACTTCTGAGGAAATCCTTAAAAAGATAGTTTTTCTATCCGATAAAATCATTGAATTACAGTCAAAAGGTTACAGCGGTGCTTGCTGGGGGTATAATTTCGACTGGCAAAGCAGGGTCTTTTACCAGCCCAGGTTTACGCCAACAGTTGTGGCCACTTCTTTCGTGGCCAATGCACTTTTCGAAGCCTGGGAGATTACCAAACAACAAAAGCATCTTGATACCGCTCTTTCTGCTTGTGATTTTGTCGTGAAAGATTTAAACAGAACTCCTGATCAATTCGATGGCTTCTTCTTTTCTTATTCGCCGGAAGATAAATCGCAAGTGTATAATGCATCCCTTCTTGGGGCACGTTTGTTGGCTCGCGGTTATAAACATACCGGCAATTCTGAATGGAAAGAATTAAGCAAAACAGCCATACAAACCATTATCAGGTGCCAGAATCCTGACGGCTCCTGGGTGTATGGAAGCAAAAAAAACCAGCAATGGATAGACAATTTCCATACGGGATTTAACCTGGAATGTATTTATGAGTACAAAAAATACACACAGGATAATCGCTTTGAGAATGCTTTTCAAAAAGGACTTTCCTATTACCTTGCCAATTTTTTTGCTGAAGATGGCACTCCGGCTTATTATCATAACCAGACGTTTCCTGTTGATATTCATTCACCGGCACAATTGATTGCCACGCTGATAAAGACAGAAAATGCTTTTCAGAATTGGGAATTGATGGAAAAAGTACTTTCCTTTACAATAAGAAATATGCAAAGTCCTCAAGGGTATTTTTACTATCAGCTAAAGCCTTTTTTTTCATCCAGGATACCCTATATGCGCTGGGCACAAGCCTGGATGTTTTACGCATTTTCCATGTACTTAAGCAACCAGAGTAAAGGGGCAAGGAGTATAAAGACAACACACTAAACACCTTTCAGAATTTGCAGATCTCTTTTTTTTGTAAGTAATTTGAATCGGCTCAGTTATAAAACACGGATAAAAAAAAGACAATAAAATAGTACTTTTAGAAAAGTACAAACATTAACGCAAATATTGTTTTGTTGAATGCTGAAACAGTATATTATTCAACAGTGATATATTTAACATAAAAACCAGAATACATGTTAGAAAGCCCCCTGTTTAAAAGAATGCTGATTGCAAGTATTTTTGTTTTAGCGTCAGGCTTTTATACTCTTATCTTTATTCCTGAGCAGCTACGAAACCTCGGAGAAATTGCCGGAATAGGAGTTATTATATTTGTATTGCTTTTTCAGCAGCTCTCAGGTGATAGTCAGAGAGAAAAACAATATTTCAAGAAAGAAATATACTTATTCTTACTGGCCGCTTTTGTTAGCATGTTTATGGCCAATGCTTTTCACAATCAAGCTTTTACCATCACCCTTGTAGCTCAGCGATACATTTATTTTTTCTTTTTTTATTTCTTTCTTCATAGTATAAAGCTGGATGTCAAAGAGATAGAAAAATTAATTCTTCCTTTAGCTTTTGTATATGTATTTCTTTATTTAACCCAATACATAGTATTTCCCACGCGCATAGTTGATTCCAGGGTAGGAGTTGAACGTGGTACTGTACGAATATTCATTCCCGGAGGTGGATTTCTCTTGCTTGCCTATTTCATGTCTTTGCAAAAGCTATTAAAGAACTACGAATTAAAGCATGGGATATATTGCCTTATATTTTTTGTTGTAAATGGGATTTTGCAGGGAACCCGGCAGAGCCTTGCATCCATCGTGCTGCTGACGGTAGCATTTATTTTTTTCAGCAAACAGGTAAAATCCAGAACCCTGGTAATTATAATGGCAGGAGTTGCTGGTTTGGCGGTATTTGTTATATTCCAGGATATCTTTCTTGAAATGATTGCTGTCACGCGGAAGGAAACCACTGCAACCCGGGAAAATATCAGGTTGGTGGCCGTAAGGTTTTTCCTTACCGAATTTATGCCCAATAAGTTGGCTTATATATTTGGTAATGGGCAGGATAGTTTAAACTCGAGCTTTGGAAGGGAAGTAAATCTCTACAAAAAACTCGGGCTGTATCAATCTGACATTGGGTTAATTGGTGATTACACCAAATTTGGGTTGCTTTTTGTCATTGCACAGCTAAGCATCATGGCCCGGGTTATCTTCGGCAAGCTTCCCAAAGAAATTGTTTACTTAAGATACTTTTTTATTTCAAGGGCATTGGTAATGTTTACCGGTTCCAATATTTTCAGCAATGCCACCGGAATCGCCTTTTTCATGATTGTACTATATATGATTGACCAATACAAAAACAAGGAGAAAGAAGAAGAATTCAATCATTCATACAAAACATAGTACCCAAAAAATATCCTGGTGGCTCTTAACAGCAATTGGCAAACACTATTCTGCACGTAGAGAAATTAGCAAAATAAAAGCAGTATTCATCAACCTGATTATCCGCAACAAAAAATTTGCACGCATTCATTATGCTTAATAAGTTATTACAGGATTATTATCTCAAACAAGACTAACAGATGTCATTTAAAACGACGACCCTGAAAAATATTTTCCAGTTAGGCCGATTTACTTATACTGGTGAAATAATAAGCTTTTTAGCCTCAATAGTAATGGCACGCCTGCTGCTCCCGGAGGAGTATGGTATCGTGGCCATGATCTATGTTATCACCAATTTTGCCGGCATTCTAACAGGTTTAGGCATTAGCTCTGAAGTAATAAGAAATCCCTACCAGTATACCTTTCATAAGTCCATGTTAAACCTCTCTATTTATGTAGGTTTTGCTCTGTTCCTTCTGGTGATATTATTATCCTACCCACTGGCTGTTTTTTACGAAAACAATGCATTGATTCTTCCCACCCTGCTGATTGCATTTAAATTTCCTGTCAGAAGCACCAGTGCTGTATTTTACGCACTTTTAATAAAAGAACGCCGGTATAGTTTGGTAGGAAAAATTGAACTGACCAACAATGTTATGACCAACGCTTTGATGATTGCTATGGCAGCAGCGGGTTTTTCATACTGGTCGCTAATCGTTCCCTTCTTATTAGGCGAAGTGTATAAGTTATTCCATTATAAATCTTACACCCAGATTAAGCTCAGATTTTATCCGTTTAAATATACCAAAGTTGCATTTAAATATTCGAAAGCCTTGATGGGAAGTATTCTGGGTGTTAGAATGATAAGCTACTGGGCGCGCAACCTCGATAATCTTTTAATTGGAAAAAACTTTGGAGAAGCTTCGCTGGGTTTGTATAACAGAGGATATCGTTTTCTTAACCTGGCTGAAAAAACCATTGACAATCTATTTGGTACCATTTTATATCCCAATCTTCAAAAACTAAAAATTGACGGGGGTAATGTAAACCACGAATACATGTTCTTTGTGGGATTAATCACCCTCATCAGCTTCCCTGTGGGAGCGGTGCTAATTTTAATGCCTGATTTGCTGGTTAAAATCCTATGGGGTCCTAACTGGCTTGGTACGGTACAATACCTTCCCTACTTTGGAATTGTGGTCCTTTCCCGCACCAATAAAACCAACATTGAAGCCATTTTCAAAATCCATTATAAGGAAAGGCTTCTGTTTAAATTTGGTGTCTTTAATTCTGTAGTTGTTGTCCTTTCCATTGTTTTGGGATCATTACATTCCCCATTAATGATAGCCAAACTGATTGCCATTTCCCAGACAGTTCTGATTCTGCCTGTTGTTGTTTTTTATGTGTTTATCTACGCTATGAGATTCGACCTCAAAAAAACAATGGTTTTCTATTTTCCCAGAATTATCCTTTTAACAGGCACCCTGACAACACTTCTTCTCAATTATTACTGGCTTACCTTTGCCCAGGTTTTTCTATACCTTGTATTCCTGCTATTAGATCTGCGCAGTGATTTTAAAAAACTCATTACGCTCATTCAGGCAAGATCATCCGTAAAAAGAAGTCCTAAATAAATATAATCTGTAATTGACTGGAAATTCATATTTTGATCAAAAATAAATCTATCTCCATCCTGTTTTAATCTTTTATTTTATTTGGGCGTTTTAAATCCTTGAATAAATCAAATCACTTCCTCAAAACAATATTTTCTTCCATTTTTAAGGGTTCGGGAGTATTTCTTCTCCCTATCCACCTAATTACCAACTCCTAAGATCAATTGATAACCGATAATTATTATCGATTGTCTTTTATTGATTTTCCATTTCCTTGAAAATAATCATGTAAATATCTACATTATTACGGATATCACGAAGGGACAAAATACGTAGAATCCCCAATTGAAGCAAAACCTTATTCGTCGTATATTCAATATAACAAATCGACGTTTTTTATCGTTTTGTTGGTTTTGTTAAAATTATGATAATATTATGAAACTTACACACTACTACACTTTTGTTACAGGAATCAGGAAATTATTGCTCATTATTTCGCTGATACCACTGTCTTTATCCTCTCAGAATGTAACCAGCCTGGGAGGAGTTTACAACTCCCAAAATAAGGTCTTATGGTTAAAGGCCGAAGACATTACCCCGGACGGAGACGGGTACGTGAGCTCATGGCCCGACAGCAGCGGAAAAGGGAATGATGCATTCTCCGAATTAAACTCCCACCGTCCCGAATTCCTAAGCAATTCATCCATTTTCAACAACAAACCGGCGGTTCGCTTCAACAACGGCGTCAACCAGCACATGTTGCTCATCAACGATGATGAAAGCCTTGACGGAATGCAGGAACTAACCATCATTAGCGTACTCAGAAACAGCACTCCTCCATCAGATGGGAATTTGCAAGGCATCATAGCCAAAACCGGACCCGGAGGACATAATAATTCGTGGAGATTTTATTTCAGGTCTCCTTCCAGGGTTCTATCCATGCGTCTGAATACCTTGGGAGACATGAGTTCAAGTTATTGGCATTATAATGAAGCGATGGTTCATACGGGTATATTTTCCGGATTGGAAAATTACAGAGCCATACACTCAAACGGCAGAATAATCTCAGGCCCTCAGAATTTCGGCAACTCATCCGTTAACCGTAATGAGGGAACACAGGTTGTTATAGGAAATACCTTTTCAGATGGTAATGAGTGGTTTAAAGGAGAAATTGCAGAAATTATTGTTTTACGTGACGAATTGAATCAGGCTCAACGATTGATAGTTGAAAACTTACTGGCTTTTAAATATGACTTTCAACTAAAGCCAGGTATAAGTCGTTACTATTTGTCTTATTACAAGAATATATCTCACAACCATGACATAATAGGGATAGGAGGCATCATGACCTCCGGGTTTGGCTACCAGAAACACAGTGCCAGCATCGGTAGCGGAGGTGGGCTATACCTGTCAGAGGTAGGCAACTCCATCGATGAGCACGATGAGTTTGTATTTGCAGCGCACAACGATGCAGTGCATGATACAACTACTGCAGATCTTCCCTCTGATCCTGACCTGGAGGAACGTTGGACGCGAGTCTGGCGCATTGAAAGAACCCTTGACCAGGGCCAAAGCAATGGCACCGCCATCAGAATAGGATTTGACTTTTCTGAAGCCAATCTCCCTGTTGACGCAGAAAGTCTGTATGTGCTATTATACAAAGAAAATCCCGCAGGATCTTTCACGAGATTACCTATTTCGGCTGCCCCTTCCGGCAACAGGGTTTCATTCAGTGTACCCGACGGACACTTACAAACGGGCTATTACACACTTGCCAAATCAAGCGCGACAGTAAAAACATGGTCTACGGTACAGTCCGGTGCATGGGAAAACCCTGCAACCTGGGGTTTGGCCTCCGGATACCCCGGTGAAGACGAAATCAACGACAGGGCAGATAACATTGTGATCAACAATACACACAATGTAACCATTAGCGATGAAAATGCAAGTTACAGTCATGGGGATGTTTGGGTAAGAGCCGGAGGAATTTTGACCCTCAACACTACCAGAGGACACTCTTTTAACACCATAAGAGGCCAGGGACGTATAGTCATTACCGGGGACTATTTCCCGGATGGTGAGGCTGCAAATTTTATCGCCAGCAACGGAGGTATCGTTGTTTATAATGGCAGCGGCAGCTTTGACTTCACCTCCAACCGCGATTTTAATAGTGTCGAAATAGAACTTGACAACCCCTCTGACCAAATAAATCTTTTGGCCAATTTCAATCTCAACGGCTCTCTGGTTATTAAAAACGGTGTAGTAAAAATTAATGATAACAGCCCTGTTAGCAGAAACATCCGGGTTGCAAAAAATCTGGAAGTACAATCTTCAGGCCAGTTGCTTACCGGGGAGGGAAATGCCAGACATCAATTCACCCTGCAAGGCAACTTCACCAACAATGGGATTGTCCGCTTCAGCAACCTTGCTGACCCACTTTACAACATGCCCGCTACTAACGGAATGGTGGATGTGATCCTAAACAGGCAACAAAAAGACCAGGTTATACAAGCCAATGGCACGACGGAGTTTTATCGCATTGAAATTGCCAAAGGCGCAACCGACAGCCTGTTCATTCGCTCGACAAATCCTGACCGGTTCTTTTTAATGGGGCAAAATAACATTGACCAGACAAACGGACACTGGGCACCCAACCTGCCCAATGAAAACGCTTTTGGCCTGCTCTCCGGAATCGCTGTTATAGAAGAAAATATCCATATCCCCAGCATAAAGACCAAACACGAGACCGGTTATGCAGGAGATTATCTGATTGATCAGGATGCCCAGATAATACTTAGAGGTGGGATATTGGAAGTGCCTGAAGAAATTACCTCTCTGGGTATATTTGGCGCTTTGATCATCATGGACGGTTACCTCAACGCGATGTCGAATGAAGGTGTAATTCTGCGTCAAACCGGTAAATTCGAAATACACGATGGGGTTGCCGACATGAAAATGTTCAGAACATCAGTTGCCTCAGGAGTTCACAGGGGATCCTACATACAAACAGGCGGCTCTGTTACTGTATCAAATACAGGAAATGGTGGAAACCTCAATTATTACAGGTTTACACTACCTTATCCCAGCAACGGTTTTACCATGACCGGTGGGAATCTTACAATAACATATCCCAGAACAAGCAACCTACCTGATCCAGCATTCCTGGGGGGAGTATTGATTTCATCTTTGCCTGAAAACCAAAATGTAACAGGCGGAACTGTTAATCTTGTTCTGGACAATCACCGCAGTTTTATCATCAACTCATCAGCTCCTTTTTATAACCTTGAACTATCGCGTACTTCTTCAAGCGATGTAAAATTTTTGCTGGCACCCTATCCGGGAGGCGTTCCTGACGGAGGCTCCAGCAATCCGCCCCCGGCCTCAGAGGCATTTCCTCTCCAGGTGTTGAATAACCTCACTTTAAAAGGCGGAAGCCATCCGGCCCTGCTGGATTTGAATGGTTATGGGGCCATCCTTGAAGGAGATGTTTTCCTGGAAGAGGGTACACAGATTTCTGGAGAAAACGCTTATATGACATTTTCCGGGTCAGGAAACAACACCCTGGAAATTGAAAGTCCAACCGATGTATTGACCATCGGAACCATAACCCTCAATAAGTCCGGTATTAGTGATACCCTGTTCGTTAAGCGCAGCTCTGTATTTAATGACAGCGAAATTATGCAGATTGAGAACTTGTTGAGTGCTCAAAGGGGTACATTTTCTTATCATACTTATCAAATCAGCCTGAAAGGCGATCTGGAACTGGATGCTCCAATAGGTTCTGCCAGTGAAACAGGAAAACTAGTACTCAATGGTTCGGATTTACAAAACATTACAGTCACCGACCCAGCCTCTCCTTCTGTGACAGGACACCTGGATATTAACAACAGCCAGGGCGTTACCTTGCATAGTAACGACATCAAGTCAATCCACAGACTCTCACTTACCCAGGGCATCTTTGATATTAACAGTCATGGCATCACCATTGAAAATGAGATAGAGGGTACCGGATACGATGCAACAAAAATGATTGCAACGGCTGGCGGGCATCCTAACGGAGGCGTTACCCGACTTCTTTCCAATGATGGCTCGCTTCATTTTCCTATAGGAAGCCTTGTAAATAATATTGCCAGGTACACCCCGTTGTCGGCAACATTTTCCGATGTTCAGGAGGATGTATACATAAGTGTAAATCCGGTAAACAGCGAATTACCGACCCTTAACGGAGACCAGCCTGACGAAGCATTGCGCTATTACTGGAAGATAAGACATAGTGATGTAAATACGCCTCCCCAGGTAGAAGAGTATGTATTTACCTTTGATGCGACAAACCTTCCTGCCCCTTCCCTGCTCTTCGTTCCGGGAAAGGTTATCGGGCTACAACGTGATTTTGAAAATTCATCCAATTACGATGAAAGCAGCCGAACCATTACTTTCAATGGAAACGGCAGTGGCTTTGATTTGGAGCAGGGAGAATATACGGCCGGACTGGAACATAAATTTACAGGAGCGGTAAGGGTATTTTACAGCAAAGGCAGCACCGATAGCAATTCTCCTGCTGACTGGCACAATCCTGACACCTGGTCGCTTGACAGTCATACCGGAACCAGCACTGGAGACTTACCCGGTTCGGGTGACCTTGTGCAGCTGGGAGTAGTTTCCGGTAGTCCTCATGCAGTTTATATTGACAACAATGTTAATGTGGCAGGGATTGGTTTTGAGAATGAAAACAGTCTGCTTCCTGTACTTGAAATCAACGATACTCCAAATACCATAAATATGGGTATTGTAACGGGCGCAGGGAAATTGGTCATAAAACAGGGCACTGAGCAGGCAACAATTGCAGGTGACTTTGAAGATTTTGTTGAAAAAGAAAACAGCTATATAACCTACAAAGTTACATCGAATGCAGGAAATTACACTGTAGCTTCCGGTTTTACCCTCTACCCTAATTTACGTTTGGAGGGAGTATCCGGAAATACGTCCCGACTGATACTCCCGGATAACGATATGATGATCAATGGAAATCTGGAAATAGCTCATTTGGCTGAAGTCATTTTATCCAATGGAGCTGAAGGAAACATGATGGTGGAAAAAAACCTCATTATAGGCGACAGCGGAGAAGATGTATGGTTGCTTTTCCCTGAGTCAGGCTCCAGCAAAACCCTGCATGTTCGGGAAAACATTTACCTGGAAGGTTCCATTTACTCAGGAATTACCACCGATGGCTCTGCCGGCGATATCAACCACTTCCTCATCACAGAAGGAAACATTATCCACAACAATGGCGAAATGGACTTCTACAATGATGATGAAAATGCTACTCGCATTACCCTCAGGCTGATGGGAAATACGGACGGGCACTACACGCGGGATGGGGGTACGAAGCCGGATTTCTACCGGATTGTTGCAGACAAAGGCGATGATATACAAACGACTTTCACATTTTTTCATGACTTCAATCTGAACAGCAGTGCAGGCAATCCGGAAAAACCTCTTGAACTTGTTAGCGGAAAACTGATACTGGAAGGGTCAGGCACAGATATCAATCTTACTACAGGTGCTACTGACTTTGAGATACCGTCCGAAGCAGGCTTGCAACTTAAAAACAATGTCATAGCCAGAGCCAGTGCAGTAGATGCCGGTATCACCTTACGTGGTTTGCTCAGCCTTGAGGGAGATGCTCAATTACTGATGGCTGCCCCTTCGTCCAGGGCACATATTCAGTATGGTGCCTCTGGCACAGCAAGACTTGAAATAACCGATAATGCCCTGCTGGAAGTAGCATCGCATATCAGGGGATTTCTGGAAAACGATAACGGTGTGCTTAAGTATGTGCAAAACGGAGGAAATGTGTTTGTTGGGAAAAATCCCGATTTGCCGTTTAATGCTATATACAGAAGACCTGGTGTACTTGAAGTATTTAACCCCGGAAGTTTGTTCCAGTTTACCGCAGGAAACCTTTATATCGTCAGAGGACATGTTCCGGATCCGGGACATCGTGAAATTTTATACCTGCATCCAGCTGAAGTGAATATTCATCCCGATGCAACACTGCACTTAGGTCATCAGGGCACAACTAGCAATCTTTACAAAGTAACAGTTTCATCCAGCGCTGTATTACCCAATGTGCAGGTATGGCTGGGTGGTACGGTAGAGGCCGAGATAAACTCTGACCTATACATACAAGGTAACCTTTCGGTCAATGCCAATAAAATCCTGAACGCCAACCAGACTGATTTGCATATATATTTAGCAGGAGACCTTGAGAACAATGGTAATTTTCAGATAAACAACGGGACGCTGGAAATGAACGGCGAAGATCAGCTTATTTCAGGAAACTCGCAAACAGTATTGAATGATCTGACAATAAATGCCATTCAGGAGGTAGCACTGGATACCGACATTACCATTAACGGAGATCTGCAAATTGTCAATGGTTATCTCAGCGACCTGGGAAATGCTATTGTTTTGAATGGTAATATCCATAATCAATATGGGCATCGTAGTGCTGAAAATACAGGAGGTCTGTTTTTTTCAGGCACCACTGGTCCCCAGGAAGTATCCGGCACAGGAAGCTTTGGCAGGTTCATCGTTCAAAATACGGACGGTGTAATGCTTTCCAATTCGATTGACATAAACAATGTGCTTTTTCTGGATTATGGAGTATTATTTATTGACAATCACTTGCTTAACATGGGACAAGACGCTACTTTAATCCCGGAAACCCTCGATGACTTCAATGCTAACAAAATGATTCAGTTAAGCGGAGATATCAATGCTCAAGGGATGCGTTGGTCAGTAAGCGAGCCGGGTGAATACATTTTCCCCATCGGAGTGTCCAACAAATATACCCCAGCCTGGGTAGATGTGACTTCCTTGCAAAACAATGCAAATATTGGCATTGCTCCAATTAACTCAAGACATCCCAATGTCACAACTACGCCCAATCTGAATTTCTACTGGTCAGCACACAGTGAGGGATTGTCAGGCTTTACCGGAAATCTCCATTTTCAATACAATGATGCAGATGCACAGGGTGATCAAAGTCAGTATATCTCAGCAAGGCTCTTCCAGGAATCGTGGTTTCGTTTATCTGTCAATGAAGTGGATGAATCCGGCAATTTAGTTACGTTTCCTTACAGCACAGGAGTTAGCAACGTAAGTGGAGATTATACAGCCGGGGCAGACATTCCGGAAGTGGTGCTCAAATTCAGAACCATTGCAGGGGGTGATTGGACCAATAAATATATCTGGGAAAATATCACAGATGGATATGCTGCTGATGATGTTCCCGATTCAGGTCCCATAGGGCAGATTGCTGAAATTGCAGAGGGAGATGTTGTTTACACGGGTGCGGATAGAAAAATCACCTATCGAACAACAATTACGGGAACACTTGTTGTTGAGAATTCATCGCCCATTCATTACCTGGGTGAGGTAACAGGCAACGGAAGAATTATTCTTGACTTCCCTACCCTGCCCCTGGGAAATTATCAGGGATTCTTAACTGACGGCACCCTGGAATATTCAGGCAATGATACTTACACCATTGACCCGGCAAGATTTCCTCCGGAAGGCATAAACAACATTGTTTTTAGTGGTACTGGTATCCGCACTATGCCCTCGGGCTCACTGGTAGTGCACGGAAATATCGAACTCCTTGATGATGTATTCGTTGATTTCTCATACAACGACTTTAGCGTTCAACTTAAAGGCAATCTATCCAAGAGTAGCAATAGTATCCTGTTTAGTGGTAACGGAGGCGAAACCTCAACCATATCTTTCAGTGGTAGCGTCCCACAAACTATTGAGGGAGAATTTTCCAATCAAAGCAAATTAAACAGGGTTACAATCAACAACCCTATGGGTGTTACCGTGGAGGGTATTGCAGAGATACGAAATGCCCTTGAATTGTTGAATGGGAGAGTTAATACTTCGGAAATTCATATCTTACGATTGCTTAATTCTGCTGTAATCAATGGTGCGAACAGTCAAAGATTTATCAATGGACCGCTTCAAAAACAAGGAAATACACATTTTGTATTCCCTGTGGGAAATAACAACCGGATGGGGCGTATCGCTTTTCGTCCGGCAGGCGATGTATGGGATGACCAAACCATCATTCAGGCAAGCTATCACAACCAAACTCCTCCTGATGACGAACAAGGTCTGAATCCCCTTGTAAGAGTTAGTTCTGCAGAGTATTGGTCACTGACAACATCTGGCAATAAATCAGGAAATATTGAAGGCCATGTGGAATTATTTATAGAAGATGAGGGATTTAGCGGAATACCTTTTCCTGAAGAAGTGATGGTGGGTTGGTATAATACTCAGCAGGGCCATTGGGAAAGCCAGGGAGGAACTCCACAGGGATCTTCTCCGGT
>JAABSE010000028.1 GCA_011390575.1 Sphingobacteriia bacterium | reverse complement strand
CAGCAGTTGTTTCTTTGCCGACTGCGGATTCCCCTTGCATGAATTTGAGAACAATCCCTTCCAGCCCTTTGAAAGCCTCCTGAATATAAACCCGGTAATCATCCCGGTAAGGGATGTGCCATAATTTTTTGGTGGAACTGTATTCCCTTTGGGGAAGACTGCGCGTGCTCTTATCCAGCTCACTCTCCGGAGCATACTCATACCGTACGGCAATCCTGTGTTGCCCCCGGTGATGGATGGGATATACAAACACTTCACGCATCCCCAAATATAATAATTTTTCGATTATTATACACCCTTTTAAGACAAAAAATACCTCTCATGCATCGTGGTCTGACGAGCTAAAGTCGTCAGACCACGGTGAAGTCGGGCTCAGCCCTGCAATCTTTCTGCGGGAATAACCCCTAACCCTTCAACACTCTGATGAAGCGGACCTTGGTTCCCCCTTGCAGGGGGCGGAGGGGGTATTGTCGATTCTAAGATTAGTGGTCAGACAAACTAAAAGTCGTCAGACCACGGTGAGGATAATAATACCCCTACAACTCCACCCCCTTGATTTGCTTAAACAAATCCACGGCATACACATCCGTCATGCCCGAAACAAAATCCACTACAGCCCGTGCTTTGAGATAGGGATCAGAGGATTGTGGATGGTACTGCAGAGGCATCAAAGAAAGGATTTTCCGGGAATAATCGTGCTCTGCACGCATCATAGCATTGTAAAACTCCTCCAGCAGGGCCCCCAGCACGTTGTACCCCGAGATTTCAATTTTCACCACCGAAGGATGACGGTACACCCGCTCAAAAGATACCTTTTCACAGGTTTCCATCGCAGTGGCCAGCTGTGAATCAATATGTCCCAGCAGCTTACCGGTAAAAGTGCCCGACATGATACTGTCGTAATTTTGCGCAAACACGCCCGAAGCAGCATGGGTAAGCTTGCCGATGACCAGTGCCCGCAGAAATGCAATTTGTTCGTTGGGATCGGTAACCTCCTGCAGGGTCTGTTCTATCTTGTTGATGCGCTCCCCGTCACCGGCAAAAAACTGCATAAACAAATGTTGCACCTCTTCCCGCCCGATGATTTGCAGCTTCTGGGCATCTTCAAGATCCATCACCTGGTAGCAAATATCGTCGGCCGCCTCCATCAGGTAAACAAGCGGATGGCGGGCAAAGTGCCCCGGCTGGCTTTCGGAGGCAGGAATCTGAAGTTGTTGCATAATTTGGTGAAAAGCATCCTGTTCGGTCTGGAAAAATCCGAACTTCTTTTTCTTTCCGGCACTTAGAGAATCCCAAGGGTACTTCACCATGGTTCCCAGGGAAGCAAAGGTAAGAGCATATCCTCCCTCCCTCCTGCCCTGAAACCGATGAGTAAGCAGCCGGACAAGGTTGGCATTGCCTTCAAAAGTCACCAGATCAGCATATTGTGCAGGAGTGAGCTGCGATTGCAACTCCTTGCCGCCACCCTGCGAGAAAAAGTGTGAAATGGCCTTTTCGCCACTGTGTCCGAAAGGAGGATTGCCCAAATCGTGCGCCAGGCAAGCGGTAGCCACCACGGTATCAATCTCGCGCACCAGCTTTTTATCTGTTGTATCCAATCGATCCTGAATTCGGGCATACGCCAGATTCCCCAGCGAGCGCCCCACACTGGCCACTTCAAGGCTGTGGGTAAGACGGTTGTGCACAAACACACTTCCGGGCAGGGGAAAAACCTGCGTTTTATTCTGCAACCTGCGAAAAGGAGAAGAAAAAATAATCCGGTCGTAATCGCGCTGAAACTCACTGCGGATATCATCAAGGTTTTTATCTCCGGAAGAAGGTTGCCCAAAGCGGACCGGTGACAAAAGGGATTTCCAGTTCATATATCGTAATGTTTATTATTTCTTTGTTTACATTGACTTCCTTTCCAATAGATCAAAGGCCACTGACAAAAGTAATGAAGAAATTGATATTGGTGAATGATGACAGGTTATTGTTTGAAAGGGGAAGGACTCGTAGGATCTTCCAGCTTCCAAAGGAACCGGAAGCATCCGGATAGCCGTAGGATCTTCCAGCTTCCGAAGGAACTGGAAGCATCCGGATAGCAGTAGGATCTTCCAGCTTCCAAAGGAACTGGAAGCATCCGGATAGCAGTAGGATCTTCCAGCTTCCGAAGGAACTGGAAGCATCCGGATTACAAGGAACCTACCCCCCGCTGAGCGGAATTTGCAATTCCGCTCCCGCTCCCCAACACCGGATAATTTGCAATTATCAAAGACATAGAACCTCCTTATCGACAATATTATCATACCATAGAATAACAAATGCGCATGGATACCACAAAGCGGAATTACAAATTCCGCTTATCCCCTTCGTTGAGCAGAGGTAGGCCAGGCTGACCGTTCTTTTGACCCCGCTCAGCGGTCTTTCTATCTAAAAACCAGAATTGTTAATAATTTTTTTTAGAAAACCAGCGATAACATCTATCATACCCACAAACATATACAACACCCTAAACCCACAATATCAATACTTTCAGCATCCAAGGCAGGCATGACCTATATGGGCTATATAAACAGTTTCACAGCGCCCCGGGGTTTTTGCTGCTAATTTCTGTCCCTGCAGACGTTTCTTTCCGGCAGGATTGCGTATATTAGCACCCATAAAACCTATCCCACTAATGATGCACGAACACGAAAAATTTATCAAAGAAGCAGTAAAACTTGCCCGTGAGAATGTGCCCACAGGCAAAGGGGGCCCGTTTGGTGCCCTGGTGGTAAGAAACGGCGAAATCATTGGCCGGGGTGTTAACCGGGTAACTTCTCACAACGACCCCACAGCCCATGCTGAAATAATGGCCATTCGTGATGCCTGCAAAAATATTGGCGATTTTCAACTCCGCGACTGCATTATCTATGCAAGCTGCGAACCCTGCCCCATGTGCCTGGGTGCCATTTACTGGGCAAGACCCAAAATGATTGTTTTTGCCGCTGAAAATACCGATGCCTCCAAAGCGGGCTTCGACGATTCTTACATCTACAAAGAGATAAGTTTACCCTATAAGGAAAGAAATATTCCCACCCTTAACGTGAAACCTGAAAATTTCTTCTCACCCTTCCAGCTCTGGATGGATATGGAAAAGAAAAAACCCTATTAGAAATCGCTGCAAAACAAAACATTGCATAAGGTTGATACATGCTTGCGGATAATTTTTATCAACAACACCCATGCACCAACACAACTTTGTAAAACAAATTTTCATTAGTCCTGAATAAACCATGATCAGATTACCACTAATACTGTTACTACAACTCATTGTTTTTGTCTCATTTGCTCAAACTTCGGTTTACAAACCCTACTTCCCCCGGGAGGCAGACCCTGCTCTATGGGAGGAAGCATGGCTGTTGACAGAAGCCAATGAATATAATGCTGAAAAGGCAGACTCGCTGCTTATCCTGTCAATGGACAGACTGACCCAAAACAGGCAACCCGCAGCCAACCTGATGGTTGTCACGCTTCTGGCCGATTATATGGGCAGCATGGGCAGAAATCCGGCAAGAGGGAAAGAAATCCTGGACAATTCCGGAAAAATTTTTTCCTCCCAAAACGACACCCTGCATATTGCTTGGGTATACAGGCACTCCATGATGGCATACAACAGCGTGTACACCAGAAATGCTGCCGGTATTGCCACTCACTTCCGGAAAGCATACCATGTGCTTATGACCCTTGATAACAACCATCCGCTGGTTCCTGTTTTACAATACAACCTCATGCAGGCCTTTTTCCAGATGAGAAAAGTAGTGGAAGGTTTTGAGTATTTTAATCCTTTGATTGAGCACGCAGAAAAAAACGATGAATGGTTTTTTATGGTCAATGCTTATCTGGGGGCCGGAAACATCATCAAATTTTACAACCCGGGGCTAAGCCTTGAATTCCTTCAATATGCCTTTTTCCTGGCAAACCGCCACCAGGTGGATCGCCATCTCAACGATCCGTTTTTATACATAAGCCTGGGTTCTGCCCATACCGCCACCGACCATCATAAGCAAGCCCTGGAGTATTACCAGGAGGGTCTTGAAACATTACGGGAGCATAACCCCCGGAATAAATCCCTTGAGAGCAGTTTTCTTTATTACATGGGTGTATCCCATGGTAATATGGGCAATTATTTCCCTGCCATCAATTACCTGGATTCGGCTGCCACGCTTGAAATGGAGCTTGCAGGCAAAAGCAGAAACTGGCACCGGACCATGGGGCTGAAAGGTAAAAATCTCAACTTTGCGCAACAATTTGACCAGGCCCAAAAAATCAATCAGGAGGTTTACAATTACTTCAAAGAAACAACCGCCCATCAAAACAGCTATTACTTTCAAAATGCCTCGCTGGAACTCATGAGATCCTATGCCGGGCTGGGAGAGTATGACCTTGCCCTGCAACTGGGCCAGGAAGCCATCTATACCTTTCTCGCAATGGAAGTCCCCGAAGATTTGTTTGTCCTGCCCAACCTCACCCAGCACATTTCCCCTGACAGGAATTATCTGCAACTGGAAGAGGCCCTGTACCTCAAATTAGATATCATGCGACAAATGGCACTGGAGAATCCTGATCAGGAAATTATCCCTCACATGCTCCATCACTTCGAAACGGTTACCCACTTTACTGATTTTCACGCTTCAGTGGTTGCCAGCGAAGAAACATTGTCAGCACTTTCTGCAAGGTTTAAACACAATGCCAACAAACTACTGGACGGTCTGGTGGTTCTCGAAGCCGCTAAGGAGCAGATGCAGGAGGCGTATCTGCTGGCTGCCAGGTCTAAAGCATATCTTTTACAGACTGAAAACATCATAAACCAATACCATGGCAAAGAGGGTTCGATGATGAAAAGCCAGGAAGAAAAAGCCAGGCGCGCGCAACTCAACATCCGGCTTCTGGATATTTCTCCTGCGGATGATCCAGAAAAGTGGGAAGAGCTCACACGTGAAATATTGCACCTGGAAAAAAATATTTTTGTTGCTGACATTCTCAATCCTGTCGAAACGGATCAATTGATGCAGCATATGGCATCGGGCAGAAACGCTGGGTCTGTCAATGACAACATCAGAAAAGATGAAATGGTCATCGACTTTTACCAGACAGAAAAACACCTGCATACCTTTGTAATCACCGACGATTCTTTCCATGCATTTTCCCGGGAATTGCCCGGAAATCTCAGCGAAATGGCCACAGACCTTTTCCGCCAGATTAAAATGGGCAGTCAGGCAAACACAAACCGGCTGGCCAGCGCCATCAGCGAGATCCTTTTTAAAGATATCGAAACAGACCGCAAAAATCATCTTACTATCATACCCGATGAAAACCTGCACGCCCTCCCTTTCGATATCCTTCTCATACAAAACAATCCTCTGCTGGAAGCACATGCCATCAGCTATCGCTACAGCTCTCATCTGTACAGAACGTCAACAGGCGACACCAGTCCGCGTTTTCGTTCTTTTCTGGCCATGGCTCCGGTATTTGACAACAACCAACCCCTTGAAAGCGATTATTTAACCGCACAATACACAAGTGAAGAAGAATACAGGGATATAATAAAAGATGGGCTTTCACTGGCTCCCCTGCCGGCTACACTGGAAGAAACAGAAGCCTTGACCGAAACACTGGCCCTTGCGGGCCTGCAAACAATGTCGCTGGAACGCCATGAAGCTACCCGTGCCAACTTCAAAAAACATGCCCCTGAATTTGACATCATACACCTTTCAACCCATGGTTTTTCCAATAACAACGAACCTGAAAAATCGGGCCTGGCCCTGTTTGATTCCATCAGCAACGAACCGGGAACTGAAACATTTGTCACCAGCTTGTTAAAAACAGGTGAAATTGCTACCCGGCAACTCAACGCTGACCTGGTGGTACTGAGCGCCTGCAAGTCGGGCTATGGTGCCATTCACAAAGGGGAAGGTATCATGGGCATTTCGCGGGGCTTTATCGCTGCAGGGGCCAACAACGTGGTGGCATCCCTCTGGAAGGTGCACGACCAGAAAACCAGGATGTTTATGCTCACGTTTTACGGGTATCTTTTACAGGGAAAGGAGTATGCCGAAGCCCTCAGGCTGACCAAACTTGAGAAGCAACGTGAAGGATGGCTTACCATGGACTGGGCAGGTTTTATTCTCATCGACGGATTGTAAAACCCATCAATCCTTAGCTTCCCATAAGATTTTTCCGGCAAAGAGCAGGTCAAAATCTTCCTCTTCTATCAATCTCCAGTAGTAAAGGCCCGGCTGCATCTCCGGAATATCTGCAGAGGTAGATGATGTGGCAACAGTGAAAACTTCATTTCCCTGGTTATCTGTAATCTGAACCCTCACAGTTGCATTTCCCGGATTGCTCCATTCGAGTTTGGAGTATTCGGCACGCGTAATGAGTGATGGGGTTTTTACCTGAATTTCACCTCCCCGGTATGCAGACCCAAAATTATCAACCAGCATTTCCATATCCGGATCCGGCGTAAAACTTGCCAATAAGGTTGGAGATGCTTCCACATCCTGTTCTTTTTCCGGCTCAACAATATCTGGCTGTACGGCATCAGCTGCAACCACGGGAGTGGGTTCGGTTTCAGCAGCAGAATCAGATGCATTGGCGGTAATCCCCATATCATCAGGGCTACTTTCTTCTTCCTGCTCAGACAGTTCTTTATCCTGTGCTTTTTGTTCAACAGCCAGCATAGCTCCATCTCCATTTCCGGAAGGCTGCGATGGGATTAACACCCATAGCACAAATCCCAGAAGCACAGCCGCAGCCAGAAGGGGAACGATCCACCGGTTAAAACTTACGCTGTTTCCGGCCGGTCGCAGCTCCTCCGTATCCAAAAGCTCAATATCTGCAACCATAGCTACTTCGGCCGAACATTGATCGCACTGTTCAAGATGTTCCTTTAAGGCTGCAGGGAGGGTATTAAAGCGTTTGTCCATAACTGCTTCAGCACACATGGCAACTTCCTGCTCCGTAAGATGATTAATTGTATTTGCTAACATATCCCTGGTACGTTTAAAAAAATCTTCGTCCAATTATTTGGGTTAAAAGACCCGTAAATTTATCCCTTTTGTAATATTGGTTGCATGTTGTTGTAAAAATTGAAAACCCAAAGCACACTATTTTTCAAATATTTCCAATCAATAAAACTATAAAACATCAATCTACAGTTTATTGACCTGCATTCTGAAAACCTACAGCCCGCTCATTTCAAAAAGAATTTGCAGCGATTCACGCGTATGATGCGATATTCCGTTTAAATTGATCCGATTCAGCATGGCATCGAGTCTTTTATGGAGCCACATCCGTACCGCATCACCTTTAACATTCTTCCCTTCTGCCAGCGATACTACGCGGGCAAGCCTGTCAAAGATATCTGCCTGGTTTGTTCCGGTTTCCTCTATGAGAATTGCGTATATTTCCTCCGGGGCATTCCGGCAATATGCAGCAACACGCTCCGGGGTTACAGGCAACCGGTAATAATACCTGACAAACAGGTAGATTTTGGCTTCCTCCCCGCCAAATGTCTGCAATACAAATCCAAATCTTTTCAGTTCTTCCTGTATAAACAGCTGCTTCTCTGTTTCGGAAAATGAGGGGGTATTCGTTTCCGAAAAAACTTCATCATCATGACCACTCACTGTATACCAATGCTTTTGCTCTTTGCGGATTACCTCGCAGCACATCCGGTTAAAAACAGCAATATAATAGGTTGTAATTTTTGATTTCCCTTTAAAGGCGCGGTCAATTTTGGATCGGTTGAGAATAAATTTTTCAACCACAGACATCACTACATCGCTTTCCTCGCGCACAGGAATGGCCCTGTTGCTGACATACCTACCTACCACCTTTTCTACAAGATGCTTTATGGTGTCAATGCTTAACTCTTCATTTTCCATTAAGGAAGGTCTTTGGAGGCTATGTAAGTTCTTTTTCTATCAAAAAACAACATTAAATCACTTAATTTGTTTGGTGACAAAGATAGGACGGAGCGCCATACCCTGCAATGATTTTTTAACAAACTCAATGAAAAAAAAAGCCCTGAAAGTTGTACCTTTAAATTATGCACGACATTGAGCCCTTCTACAACTGGCGAAACCTTTATGTGGCCTCAGAAGATGAGCGTTCTCCCTTCTACGGAAGAACTTACAGCGAAATTGAGTTCACCCACGCCATTTACAATTACTTCATTCACCCCCAGTGGGATGAGATAGGTTCCTCTACCCTTTTCATTAAAGTCCTGTACGCTGATTACGATCAGGGTTGTGTTATTATAGAGCTTATCGGAGAATGGAATGACTGCCTGCACAACGACATCATGTATCTCAAAAGAAACATCATTGAGCCCATGATTGAGGAAGGCATCCGGAAATTTATCCTGCTGGGTGAAAATGTGCTCAACTTTCACTATTCCGATGATTGCTACTACCAGGAATGGTTTGACGAGATCGAAGAAGGCTGGATTGTGGGTATCAACTTCAGGGATTTTGTCATCCGTGAGTTCTCCGCAGCCAATATAGACTATTACATTGCTTTCGGAAAACATTTCGACGATCTCAACTGGCAGAAATTTACTCCCAACCAGCTTATTGCCTTCATTGAACTGCAGATGAGCCGCCGGCTCAACCCACATTATGACTGATGGAGGTTTTTCTTTCCGTTTAATACTGCCAGCTCCACTCCGCGTTCCCTGATCTGGGCCGCCACTTCCTCGGCTCTCGCATACAATCCTTCTTCATCGAGGTAGGTAAATTTCCGGTTTTCCATCACGATTCTTCCGTCAATAACCACTGTTTCCACATCGCTGCCCTTCATGCTGTATACCAGCAACGAATAGATGTTGTAAACGGGATGGGCATGAGGTTGCTTCATATCAAGAATTATCAAATCGGCACGTTTCCCGGGTTCCAGCGAGCCAATCTCCTTATCCAGCCCCAGTACCGTGGCTCCCCCAATTGTGGCCATTTCCACTACTGTTTTGGCATCCAGTACGGTGGGGTCATTGCTGATGAGTTTATGAAGCATAGCAGCTGTGTTGATCTCCTCAAACAAATCAAGGTTGTTGTTGCTGGCCACACCGTCTGTTCCAAAACCCACCTTTACCCCTTTTTTAAGCAAGGTAGGCACCGGGGCCACTCCACTGGCCAGTTTCATGTTGCACTCGGGGTTGTGTGCTACAGAAACGCCCCTTGCAGCGAGCAAATCAATATCTTCCGGGGTAAGGTGTACCCCATGGGCAGCAATTAAATTCTTGTCAAGTACTCCCAGACTTTCCAGGTAACCTGCGGGGGTAAATCCGGTGCGGGCAATTGACTGATCAAACTCCTTGCGTGTTTCGGCAAGATGAATATTAAAAGGCACCTGGTATTTGTCTGCCAGGGCTTTGCCATCCTGTATCAGCTTTGCAGAACAGCTGTACGGGGCATGAGCGGAAACAGAAATGGTAATCCTGGGATGGCTGCCCCATTTGCGGATCAATTCCTCACTTATGCGCAAACCTTCTTCGGGCGTGGGGCTGCCGGGAGCAGCAAAATCAATCAACCCTTCCGATAACACCGCACGCATTCCTGTTGCATCTACCACACGGGCAATTTCATCCACAAAATAATACATGTCGTTAAACGTGGTGGTTCCACTTCTGAGCATTTCTGCCATGGCCAGCCGGGTGCCCAGGGTCACATTTTCCGCATTGATAAATTCTGACTCTATGGGAAAAATATATTCGTACAACCACTCATGCAGTGGCATATCGTCAGCATAGCCTCTGAAAATCGTCATGGGAACATGCGTATGCGTATTGACAAGACCGGGCATCACCAGTTTGCCGGCACCATCAATCACACGGGCTTCGGGATACTTTTCCTCTGCATCCTGCATCTTGCCCACCGATTCAATGGTGTTGCCCCTGATTACAATAGTTGCATCTTCCCAGTAATTGCTCTGGCTGTCCATACTGAGAACCATTGCATTTTTTATGATTAATACTGCTTCCTGCCTGATATCCTGATGATTGTAAGATGATAATGCCATAAATTATTTTCGTTGTTGCTTTAGAATTCTTTTCTGGTAGATCTGATGTAACTCCCTGATTGATTTGCTTCAGGGGTTTGTCTTTCTTGCTATTGCAAATGTGCAACATGAAACAAACACCCAAAAAAACATTTTTGTTGAAAGGGATGGGATGCTATCACAAAATTACGCAATATATCCGAATATCAATTTTTATTAACTTAGCAGAACAAATGCAGCATTGCGATAGACAATAAATTTAATCTTTATACCAACATGATAGAAAAAATAAAAGCAACAGCAGAGTATCTGAAAGAAAAAACCGGGTCCTACCCCAAAGCCGCCATCATTCTTGGCTCAGGGCTTGGGGGGCTGGTATCGTCCATAGATATTAAACACAGCCTGGATTACAGTGAGATTCCCAATTTTCCGGTTTCCACAGTGGAAGGACACGATGGCAAGCTCATTTTTGGCACCCTGGAAGGAAAAGAAATTGTTGCCATGCAGGGACGTTTTCACTACTACGAAGGATACACCATGCAGGAAGTGACGTTCCCGGTCAGGGTGCTGAAACTGCTCGGCATAACACACCTGTTTCTCTCCAATGCTGCCGGAGGGCTCAATCCCGATTTTGAAGTAGGAGACCTGATGATCATCCGCGATCAAATCAATATGTTCCCTGAAAATCCCCTCAGAGGGAAAAACATTGAAGAGCTGGGCACCCGCTTCCCCGAAATGGGCGAACCCTTTAGCAAAGCACTCATCGAAAAAGCCAAAATAATTGCTGCTGAAAACAACATAAAATTCCAGACTGGCGTTTATGTAGGCAGTGCAGGCCCTACGCTGGAAACCCCGGCTGAGTATAAGATGTTTCGCATTCTGGGTGGAGATTCCACGGGTATGTCAACCGTTCCCGAAGTTATTGTAGCCCGGCATATGGGTATAGAGTGTTTTGGCATTTCAGTGATTACCAATCTTGCTGTAAGCGAAGATATGGACAAGGGAACAACTCACGATGAAGTACAAAACGCTGCCGGTGAAGCACAACCCAAAATGACCCTGATTTTCAAAGCGCTTATCAAATCGCTCTCATAAGGAATTAAACCCAACATAAAAACCGTCACCATGAAAACCATCCTGCTTTCCTTAGGTTTGTTGCTCATGGGGCTTGCCCCCCTTAAAGCGCAAATAACCATTACCCAGGCTGACCTTCCCGCTGTCAATGACACCCTGAGATACAGCATGGCAGAGCCTCTCAGCGGTTATGACTTTCAGCAAACAGGCGAAGACTTCTTCTGGGATTTTTCTGAACTCAATTTTCAGTCCCAGGGGTTGGAAGATTACAGGTCGGTGAGTTCCGTCAATTTCCTCATGGGTATTTATTTTGGTTCAGGAACCATGGCTTTAAACATGACCGACATGCTGCCCCTTGATGAATTTGACGTAGATGTGGAAGATTTTTATGCCGTGTATCATAAAAATGCCCAGCAATACACCCAGGATGGATTCTTCTTTATCTTCTCCGGATTGCCGGTTCCCTTGAAATACAACCAGAAAGACTTTGTTTACAATCTTCCCCTTGCCATGTCAGACACCGACAGCACCGCTTTCTCAGGCACACTGTCTTTGGGCGACACTGTTCATTTCCAGCGAAACGGATACAGAATCAACGAAGTAGACGGTTGGGGAATGGTTCAGACACCTTATGGAGAGTTTGAATGTCTGCGGGTAAAAACCACTTTGTACGAGTCCGACAGCCTTTACTGGGCCTCTTTTCCCCAGCCAGTAGTGCTGGAAAGAACCACCATGCAATACAAATGGCTGGCCCAGGGAGAAAAAATTCCTGTAATGGAGGCAAACTACATGCAGTTTGGAGATGAAAACGAAGTTTTCATGGGAGTACGATACCGCGATATCTATCGTGAACCCCAGCAAACGGAAGCTCCCGTTGCCGACTTTATTGCCGGCATTACCGAGGCACAAATCAATGAAGCCGTGACCTTCAGCAACCTAAGCACTCCCGGGCACGACATCAACACTTACCTCTGGACTTTTGAGCCGAATGATGTGGAATTTCTGTTCCAGACTAACGCCACCAGCCCGGAGCCCATTGTAGGCTTTACGCAGCCCGGCACCTATTCCGTTACACTGCATGCACACAACGAAACAGCCTCTGACACCCTTCATAAACAGGATTACATTGCAGTTTCAGATGATTCCGGACCGGTCGGCATTGTGGAGAATAACACAGAAAAGCCTGTCGTGTTCCTTACCCCTGATGGTTCACAACTAAACATACGCCATACAGGCCAGTCAGGAAGCATAAGCATTACCGATATGCATGGGCGTGAAGTCTATTCAGCCGACAGGGTCTCGTTCGATAGCTTTGCTGCAGACATTTCATCCTTTAGTTCCGGGGTGTATATTGTTACGCTTTACAATGGTGAAAACTCTTCGCACCTAATCCAGACCAAAATTGTCAAACCCTGAAACCCGAACCCCATCCTTTAACAACTTTACACCATGCGCAAAACTACCATCACAGTCCTGATACTTCTTCTTTTTGCCGTTTCCTGTAAGCAAAGCGAAAAGAATCTTGAATTTCTCGAAGACGAAATTGTAAAAATGGGTTATACCGGGAAATTTGAGAAACCCTCGGGCAGTTTTCAGAGAATAGCCCTGGAGTTGGTTGGGGTGGAAGACTACCTGGCCTTCAAGGGAGAAAAATCTTCATTTATCGTTTTTGAGATGAAACCCGGAAATGACAAGGATGTGATCGAACGGGTTGAATCGGTGCTGAGCCTGGCTGAAGGCTATATCAGTGATGAAGACAGGGAAAACATTGCAGAATCAAAGGAAAAGCTAAGAGAGCACAGTTTTCAACAGGGAAACATCCTGCTTTTATGGGAAGATCAGCAACCTGAAGACCTGGTAAAAGTAATCCGCAGAAATTTTTAAATGCATCTGCCCCGAAATTCTGCCACAGCTTATTGTAATGTCTGGGTTCTTATCTATTGCCGTCAGTTTTAACTGACGGAACTATATTTCGAAACTTCATGCGGGACTTTAGTCCCATTTACAATCAAGCAATCAATCCAAAGTAGTAATTGCGCTGTCCTTGAGTACCCTTCATCGCGCATGGATGCTGCACAGCGCTTTTTTTACTGACTTCCTTAAACCGTTCCGCAAAAAACGGAACGGCAATAGATAGTTTCTTTTGCGACAAGCTGCAGCGCAGCGAAAATATTTGTAGTCAGCGAATTACCTGTTTCTCATTTAAGCTGCAGCGCAGCGATAATATTAATTTTGGGGTAGTATCAAAGTATTTGCCGGACAATAGTGAAAAAATATGCAGAACACAAAAAAAGCCCGGACACATTCAATGTCCGGGCTTTTAGTTTCTGATTCTCTATGAATTTATGCCTGAGCTGCAGGACCACCGAAATTCATCGGCAACTTGCCCGGATCCACATCTTTGATGGGACCATGGATTGACTCGTACTTGGCAATATTTTCATTCAAAGCCTTTAACAGCCGTTTGGCATGCTGAGGAGTCATCACTATCCTTGATTTTACTTTGGCTTTGGGAACTCCCGGCATAAGCCTGATAAAGTCAAACACAAACTCTGTATTGGAATGGGTGATCATAGCCATATTGGAATATACTCCTTCGGCTACATCTTCGCCCAGTTCAATATTCATCTGTTGAGGTTGTTTCTTCGTTTCTGACATATCTTTTTCTTTAAGAATCATGAATAAATTGCGTCTATTCTTCTTCGGTTTCTACTTTCTTTTTGGAAGCCATCAGAAGGTTATATTCGTCCATTGAGCCTACGATGATGTTATCATAGTCGCGCAAACCGGTTCCGGCAGGAATCAGGTGCCCAACAATAACATTCTCTTTCAGTCCCTGCAGTGTGTCAACTTTTGCATTCACAGCAGCATCGGTAAGCACCTTGGTGGTTTCCTGGAAGGACGCAGCCGAGATAAAACTCTTGGTCTGCAGCGAGGCCCTGGTAATTCCCTGCAACTGCTGACGTGCCGTAGCACCTCTTGCATCGCGGGCAGAAACCAGCTTTTTATCCTTACGCTTCAGCATGGAGATTTCATCCCTGAGCTTACGGGCCGTAATGATCTGGCCGGGCTTCAATACTGAATCACCGGGATCTTCCACTACCTTCTTGCCGAAAATAGAGTCGTTCTCTTCCATGAAGTCAATCTTATTGACGATCTCATTTTCAAGGAAACGGGTATCACCGGGATCTTCAATGGTTACCTTACGCATCATCTGACGTACAATTACCTCAAAGTGCTTGTCATTAATTTTTACACCCTGCATACGGTATACTTCCTGTACTTCATTTACGATATATTCCTGAACCGCGGTGGGCCCTTTAATAGAAAGAATATCAGCAGGTGTAGTAGGTCCGTCAGACAATGGCGTTCCTGCTTTTACAAAGTCATTTTCCTGAGCAAGAATCTGCTTGGAAAGTGGCACCAGGTAACGTTTTTCATCTCCGGTTTTGGAAGTAATGATTACCTCACGGTTACCACGCTTGATTTTCTTACCAAAAGAAACAACACCGTCAATCTCTGATACAACCGCAGGATCAGAGGGGTTACGCGCTTCGAAGAGCTCCGTAATACGTGGCAAACCACCGGTGATGTCACCGGATTTCCCAATGGCACGGGGTATCTTAGCAATGATAGAACCGGTAGTAACTGCGGTGTTCTCACTGATAATGATGTGTGCTCCTACCGGCATATCGTAGCTGCGCAATATATCTCCCTCATCATTGATAACGCTGATGGAGGGGTTGCGGGTTTTATCCTTGCTTTCAACAATTACTTTTTCATAATATCCGGTTTGCTCATCAGAGTCCGTGCGGAAGGTTGCGCCTTCAATCATATTGTTGAAAACAATCTTACCGGGTACTTCAGAAACAATAACAGCGTTGTAGGGATCCCATTCACAAATCAGGTCACCGCTTTGCACTTCACTGCCATGCTCAATATAAAGGTTGGCACCATAGGGAATATTCTGGGTAGTAAGCACCATCCTGGTGTTCTTGTCCACAATACGCATTTCTGCCGAGCGGCCAATCACGACAAAATAGCTTTTCCCTTCAGCGTTGGTAAAGGGGACAGCTCTCAGTTCGTCAATTTCCAGAATACCACCGTACTTCGCATTCACTTTGGAAGCGGTAGCAATATTACTTGCAGTACCCCCTACGTGGAAGGTTCTCAATGTAAGCTGTGTACCGGGTTCTCCGATAGACTGTGCCGCAATTACTCCTACCGCTTCACCTTTCTGCACCATGCGACCGGTAGCAAGGTTGCGGCCATAACATTTGGCACAAACCCCATGCTTGGATTCACAGGTAAGCACCGAACGGATCTCCACCGCTTCAACCGGAGATTCTTCAATAACCTGGCTGATTTCCTCAGTAAGTTCATCTCCTGAGCTTACGATAAGTTTACCTGTAGTAGGATGAACAATGTCCTGCAGGGCTGTACGACCCAGGATACGTTCGTAAAGGGTTTCAACAGTTTCTTCATTGTTTTTCAAGGCAGTGGCAGTAAGACCACGCAAAGTTCCACAATCCGTTTCGTTAACAATAACGTCCTGGGAAACATCTACCAGCCTACGGGTAAGATAACCTGCATCCGCTGTTTTGAGTGCGGTATCGGCAAGACCCTTACGGGCACCGTGGGTGGAGATAAAGTATTCAAGTACAGACAATCCTTCTTTAAAGTTGGAGAGAATGGGGTTTTCAATAATTTCACCCCCTTTGGCTCCTGACTTCTGTGGCTTGGCCATCAATCCCCTCATACCGGAGAGCTGACGAATCTGCTCTTTTGAACCCCTCGCACCTGAGTCAAGCATCATGTAAACAGGGTTGAATCCCTGGTTGTCGGCAGTGGTTTTATCAATCAATACCTTGGTCAGCTTGGCATTGGTATGAGTCCAGATGTCAATAATCTGATTGTATCGTTCATTATTGGTAATAAAACCCATACTGTAGTTGCCGCGAACCTCTTCTACCTGGCTGTTGGCATCATTGATAAGGATTTGTTTTTCTTCCGGTACCAGGATATCTCCCAGGTTAAAGGACAATCCGCCCCGGTACGCCATGGTAAATCCCAAATCTTTGATATCATCAAGGAAACGCGAAGAACGGGCAATACCTGTTACTTTCATAATCCCACCGATAATGTCTCTCAGCGCTTTTTTGGTCAGCAGCTGGTTGATATATCCGTATTCAACAGGAACAACTTCGTTAAACATAACTCTTCCCGGAGTGGTTTCGATGATACGATCCACAATCTCATTGTTTTCTTTGACCTTCACTTTGACATTGATAATGGAATGCATATCAACTGCCTTTTCATTATAGGCAATGATAACTTCCTCAGGTCCGTAAAAGGTCAGCCCTTCACCCTTCATGGGATATTCGGGGGTGTTTTTTCTTGCTTTGGTCAGATAATACAGACCCAAAACCATATCCTGCGAAGGAACTGCAATAGGTGCTCCATTGGCAGGGTTAAGGATATTGTGTGAAGCCAGCATCAACAGCTGTGCTTCGAGGATTGCCGCATTTCCCAGGGGCACGTGCACAGCCATCTGGTCACCGTCGAAGTCGGCGTTAAATGCAGTACAAACCAGCGGGTGCAGCTGAATAGCCTTACCTTCAATCAGTTTGGGCTGGAAGGCCTGGATACCCAGCCTGTGCAGTGTGGGGGCACGGTTTAGTAGTACCGGGTGACCTTTCAATACATTCTCAAGGATATCCCATACAACGGGATCTTTACGGTCAACAATCTTCTTGGCTGATTTTACGGTCTTTACAATGCCTCTTTCGAGCATTTTGCGAATAATGAACGGCTTGAAAAGCTCAGAGGCCATTTCCTTGGGCAAACCACACTCGTGGAGTTTCAACTCAGGACCTACAACAATTACCGAACGGGCAGAATAGTCAACCCTCTTACCCAGCAGGTTCTGACGGAAACGTCCCTGTTTACCTTTCAAACTGTCGCTCAACGATTTCAGCGGACGGTTGGATTCGGTTTTTACCGCGTTGGTTTTACGGGAGTTGTCAAACAGAGAGTCAACAGATTCCTGAAGCATACGCTTTTCATTGCGAAGAATTACATCAGGAGCCTTTATTTCGATTAACCTCTTGAGCCTGTTGTTGCGGATAATTACCCTGCGATACAGGTCATTAAGGTCACTGGTAGCAAAACGACCACCATCCAGCGGCACAAGGGGCCTCAATTCGGGTGGAATTACAGGTACTACATCCACAATCATCCATTCCGGACGATTTTCCATGCGGGTTTGTGCTTCGCGAAAAGCTTCCACAACCTGCAAACGTTTCAATGCATCAGCTTTTCTTTGCTGAGAAGTTTCGGTGTTGGCTTTGTGCCTCAGGTCATAGGAAAGTTGATCCAGATTCAAACGAATGAGCAACTCCTTAAGGGCGTCAGCTCCCATCATGGCAATAAATTTGTCAGGATGGTCATCTTCCAGCATTTGATTCTCTTTGGGCAAAGATTCTAAAATCCCAAAATATTCTTCTTCGGTAAGGAAGTCAAGGTAATTAAATTCATCACTCTTAATCCCGGCATTAACAATGATATACCTTTCGTAATAAATAATCTGATCGAGTTTTTTGGAGGGCAACCCCAGGAGGTAACCTATTTTGTTGGGCAAAGACCTGAAGAACCAGATATGGGCTACAGGTACCACAAGTTTGATGTGGCCCATTCTTTCCCTTCTCACTTTTTTCTCGGTAACCTCAACACCACAACGGTCACAAACAATCCCTTTATAACGGATACGCTTGTATTTGCCGCAATGACATTCCCAGTCTTTCACCGGTCCGAAAATACGCTCGCAAAACAAACCATCTCTTTCAGGTTTATAGGTACGGTAGTTGATGGTTTCCGGCTTCATAACCTCCCCGTGTGATCTTTCAAGGATAGATTCGGGAGAGGCCAGACTGATAGTGATTTGAGAAAAATTGCTTTTTACGTTGGATTCTTTTCTAAAAGCCATAGGAAGTAGATATATTTGATAAAGTAGCTTAAAATATGATATTGCACAGCAGTGCTGGTAAGATAGTACCCAGGCAAATCAGCAAGCTGATTTGCCTGGGTAAAGTGTATTATTCAAATTTGATGTCAAGCCCCAGACCACGAAGTTCGTGAACCAGAACATTAAATGATTCAGGAACGCCGGGAGTTGGCATATTGTCTCCCTTGACAATAGTTTCATACGCTTTGGCTCGTCCAAGAACATCATCCGACTTAACGGTAAGAATTTCCTGCAGTATATTGGCTGCACCGAAAGCTTCCAGTGCCCAAACCTCCATCTCACCAAATCTCTGACCTCCAAACTGAGCTTTACCTCCCAGGGGCTGTTGGGTAATAAGAGAGTAGGGTCCGATAGAACGCGCGTGCATCTTATCATCAACCATGTGCCCCAGCTTCAGCATGTAAATGATACCCACCGTGGCAGGCTGGTCAAATCTCTCTCCCGTTCCCCCGTCGTAAAGATATACTTTACCATTTTCAGGTAGTCCGGCTTTGCGCATCAGCTCATTGATTTGATCAATGTTGGCACCGTCGAAAATCGGAGTAGCATAAGTCTCTCCCAGTTTTTCTCCGGCCCAGCCCAGAACGGTTTCATAAATCTGCCCAAGGTTCATCCTTGAAGGTACACCCAGCGGGTTCAGTACTATATCTACAGGAGTTCCGTCTTCCAGGAAGGGCATGTCTTCCTGACGCACAATACGTGCAACAATACCCTTGTTACCGTGGCGTCCGGCCATCTTATCCCCTACCTTGAGCTTGCGCTTCTTGGCAAGATAAATTTTGGCCAGCTGAACGATACCGGCAGGAAGTTCATCTCCTACTGTAGCAGTAAATTTCTTGCGGTTGTAAGTTCCAAGAATGTCTTTGAACTTGATGGTATAGTTGTGCAACAATTCTTTTACCAGGTCATTCTTTTGCTTGTCAGTGGTCCAGTTGTTGGGATTGATGATAGCAAAATCAAGGCTCTGGAGAATCTTCTGGGTAAACTTGGTACCTTTGGGTACTACAACCTCTTTCAGGCTGTTGGACACACCCTGACTTGTTTTTCCGCTCACCAGAACAATCAGCTTATCTACCAGCTTTGACTTCAGTTCACTTACTTCCTTGTTGAATTCTTCATCCAGCTTTTCAATGATAATTTTTTCCTTGGTCTTGGCCTTTTTATCTTTGAAAACACGTGAGAACAATTTCTTGTCGATAACAACACCCTTGGTGGAGGGTGGCGCTTTCAATGAAGCATCCTTCACATCTCCTGCTTTGTCGCCAAAAATGGCACGCAATAGTTTTTCCTCCGGTGTGGGATCGGTTTCTCCTTTGGGAGTAATCTTTCCTATGAGAATATCTCCTTCGTTTACTTCCGCGCCAATACGGATAAGACCATTCTCGTCCAAATCCTTGATGGCTTCTGAGCTCACATTGGGAATATCACTGGTCAATTCCTCAACACCTCTTTTGGTATCTCTTACATCAAGAGAGAACTCTTCGATGTGGATTGAGGTGAAAATATCGTTACGAACAATTTTCTCGGAAATAACGATAGCATCCTCAAAATTGTAACCCTTCCATGGCATGAAAGCTACTTTCAGGTTACGTCCTATGGCAAGTTCACCATTTTGAGTTGCATAACCTTCGCTGAGAAGCTGTCCCCTGACAACCTTCTGTCCTTTGTAAACAATAGGCTTAAGGTTAATACAGGTGCTCTGGTTGGTTTTGGCAAATTTGGTAAGGTTATAAACCCTTACATCATCGTCAAAGCTCACCAGTTTTTCTTCATCATTGCGTGAGTAGCGGATAATGATTTCTTCAGCATCAACATACTCTACAATACCATCACCTTCAGCATGCAGCAGTACCCTGGAGTCCTCGGCAACTTTAGCTTCCAGCCCTGTACCTACGATAGGTGCTTCAGGATTGAGAAGTGGTACAGCCTGGCGCATCATGTTACTTCCCATCAAAGCACGGTTGGCATCATCATGCTCGAGAAATGGAATCAATGAAGCAGCGATGGAAGCAATCTGGTTGGGTGCTACATCCATTAACTGAACCTTCTCGGGTTCAACAATGGGGTAGTCAGCCTGGAAGCGTGCTTTCACCATATCATGCTCAAAACGTCCATCTTCAAGCATAGGCATATTGGCCTGGCTGATAATGTTTTCTTCTTCCTCTTCAGCCGAAAGATATACAGGAGGTTTGGCGAAATCTACCTTTCCGTCTTCTACTTTGAAATAGGGAGTTTCGATAAACCCTAACTCGTTTACCTTGGCATAAACGCAAAGTGAAGAAATAAGACCAATATTAGGTCCTTCAGGAGTTTCGATAGTACAAAGTCTTCCGTAGTGGGTAAAGTGAACGTCACGCACCTCAAAACCTGCCCTTTCACGGCTAAGACCACCGGGTCCCAGTGCCGACATACGACGCTTGTGCGTAAGCTCGGCCAACGGGTTGGTCTGGTCCATAAACTGAGAAAGCTGGTTGGTACCAAAGAAGGAGTTGATAACCGAAGACAATGTCTTGGCATTGATAAGATCGGTGGGTGCAAACACTTCGTTGTCCCTAACATTCATTCTTTCGCGAATGGTACGGGCCATACGCGCCAAACCCACACCAAACTGAGAATACAATTGTTCTCCAACCGTACGTACACGTCTGTTGCTGAGGTGGTCAATATCATCCACATCCGCTTTGGCATTTACCAGTTCAATAAGATATTTTACAATGCAGATAATATCTTCTTTGGTAAGCACCCGTGTCTCGGGGTCGGTGCTAAGATTCAGTTTTTTATTAATTCTGTACCGGCCCACGTCTCCCAAATCATAGCGTTTATCAGAGAAGAACAACTTATCAATCATTCCTCTTGCTGTTTCATCATCCGGTGGATCGGCATTTCTGAGAAGTCTGTATATGTATTCAACCGACTCTTTCTCGGAGTTGGTTGTATCTTTTTGCAAAGTGTTGTATATCAGGGCATAATCGTTAAGATTAATATCTTCTTTGTGTAAGATGATAGTTTTTACACCTGATTCGAGAATCGGTTCAATATGTTCGTTTTCCAGCACCGTTTCACGGTCAATGATAACCTCGGTTCTTTCAATAGAAACAACCTCCCCGGTATCTTCATCAACAAAATCTTCAATCCATGATCTGAGCACCCTGGCGGCCAGCTTGCGGCCGACATATTTTTTTAACCCTGTTTTGCTGACTTTCACTTCATCAGCAAGGTCAAATATTTCAAGAATTTCTTTATCGCTTTCAAAGCCAATGGCCCGAAGCAAAGTGGTTACAGGGAGTTTCTTTTTCCTGTCGATGTATGCGTACATGACATTGTTGATGTCGGTAGCAAATTCAATCCATGATCCTTTAAAAGGGATAATCCTGGCACTGTATAACTGCGTACCGTTGGCATGCACACTGGTACCGAAGAAAACACCGGGAGATCGGTGCAACTGTGACACGACAACCCTTTCGGCGCCGTTAACGACAAAAGTACCTTTGGGTGTCATATAAGGGATGGTCCCTAAATAAACGTCCTGAATAATGGTTTCAAAGTCCTCGTGCTCGGGGTCTGTACAATACAATTTAAGCTTGGCTTTCAGCGGTACGCTGTAAGTCAGCCCTCTTTCGATGCATTCCTGGATAGAATACTTGGGGGGGTCGATAAAATAATCGAGAAACTCCAGGACAAAATTGTTGCGTGCATCGGAAATGGGAAAATTTTCGGCGAAAACCTTAAAGAGGCCTTCATCTTTTCTGTTTTCCGGAGTAGTTTCCAGCTGGAAAAAGTCCTGGAATGATTTGACTTGTACTTCGAGAAAGTCAGGGTAGGAAAAACGCCTGGTTACTGATCCGAAGTCAATTCTTTTGTTTTTTAAGTTTGTTGCGGCCAAGGTATGAAAGTTTGTTATGAATAAAAAACAATAATGAGCAAATAAACAGCAATAAAGATTAGACTTCCACAGCGAATCTTAAAAATCCGGCAGAAGTCTAATCCTTAAGGGTTTAGTAAAATGAATTACTTTATCTCAACCTCAGCGCCGGCTTCCTCCAATTGTTTTTTAAGGGATTCTGCTTCATCTTTGGTAATTTGCTCTTTAACAGGTTTTGGAGCGCCGTCTACCAATTCTTTTGCTTCTTTAAGTCCGAGGCTGGTAAGTTCTTTAACCAGTTTTACAACTGCAAGTTTAGAAGAACCAGCTGCTTTAAGAATCACGTCAAATTCGGTTTGCTCTTCAGCAACTTCACCTTCACCACCGCCAGCGGCAGCAGCAACAGCTACAGGAGCAGCTGCAGGTTCGATACCATATTCGTCTTTAAGAATTTGCGCCAGTTCATTAACCTCTTTAACAGTAAGATTAACTAATTGTTCTGCGAAAGATTTTAAATCTGCCATTTTATTATAATTTTAAGTGGGTTTCTAAATTTCTATTGAATTGTGATTTTTTTAAAGGATAATTTGTTACCCCTCTTTTTCGGAAAGGGTTTTCAATACACCTGCCAAAGTATTTCCACCTGATTGAAGTGCGGAAATAACGTTTTTGGCCGGAGATTGGAGCAAGCCAATAATATCGCCGATAAGTTCCTCTTTTGATTTGAGGCTTTCCAGGGCATCCAGCTGGCTGTCGCCAATATAGATAGATTCCTGAATATAAGCCCCTTTCAAAATAGGCTTTTTGCTGGTTTTACGAAATTCTTTGATCAGTTTCGCGGGAACATTTCCGGTATCAGAAACCATAAGAGAAGTAGCACCTTTGAGAACATCATAGAGTTTCTCAAAATCTTTGCTGCTTTTTTCCATGGCCTTACGCAGGAGGGTGTTTTTTACCACCTGCATAGACACGTTCTTTTTGAAACACAGTCTTCTCAACTTGTTGATGGTTTCCACATCCAGCTCAGAAGTATCTGTAAGGTAAAAAATTTCGTTGTTTTCCAGCTTCTCGGTGATCGACTCAATTACCTGAAATTTATCTTCTTTTTTCATAAGTTTCACCGTCTTTTGGACAATGCCCTGCTAAAGGCAGGCCGTTATTTATACTGTAACTGATTTGGTTTCTACTGCAATGCCGGGGCTCATAGTGCTAGACAAGAAAATGCTTCTCACATAAGTTCCTTTTGCAGCAGCGGGTTTTAATCTGATTATGGTCTGGATAAGTTCTTTAGCATTGTCAATCAGCTTGTCTTTCTCGAAAGAAACCTTGCCGATGGAAGCATGAACAATACCGTATTTATCCACTTTAAAATCAATTTTACCTCCTTTTACATCCTGTACTGCTTTACCAATTTCCATGGTAACGGTACCGGCTTTGGGGTTTGGCATAAGTCCGCGGGGTCCTAATATACGTCCCAGGGCACCTACTTTGGGCATCACACTGGGCATGGTAATTACTACATCCACATCGGTCCACCCGCCTTTGATTTTTTCAACGTATTCATCCAAACCAACGTAATCAGCTCCGGCAGCCTTAGCTTCTTCTTCTTTGTCGGGTGTACAAAGTACAAGAACCCGCACTGTTTTTCCTGTTCCGTGAGGTAATGTTACAACACCGCGTACCATTTGATTGGCTTTACGTGGGTCTACACCTAACCTGATATCCAGATCAACTGATGAGTCAAATTTGGTATAAGAGATTTTTTTGACAACATCAGCTGCATCTGATAAAGAATAAACAGTATTCTTATCAAATTTAGCTAAAGCTTCTTTTTGGTTTTTCGTTAATTTAGCCATTTTAAGATTCCGTTAAGCTTTGATTAAAAATTCACCTGGTTTGATTTTTTCAAACAGGTTTAAAATGGAGGATTTCCTTTAATCCGTATACCCATACTGCGTGCAGTTCCTGCAACCATTCTCATGGCAGATTCAACAGTAAAGCAATTCAGGTCAGGCATTTTATCTTCAGCGATAACCTGTACCTGGTCCCACATAATAGTGGCAACCTTGATACGATTGGGTTCTGCAGATCCTGATTTGATTTTGGCTGCTTCTCTTAACTGAACTGCAACAGGGGGTGTTTTGGTTATAAATACAAAGGACTTATCCTTGTATACAGTAATAACTACAGGAATAACCTTACCTGCTTTATCCTGCGTACGGGCATTGAACTGCTTGCAAAACTCCATTATGTTAACACCTTTGGCACCCAATGCAGGGCCTACGGGTGGCGATGGGTTGGCAGCTCCTCCTTTGATTTGCAGTTTTATAAGCGCACTTACTTCTTTTGCCATTTTTAAATAAAGTTTTTAATGTAAGGGGATCTCTGTTTCAATAGCGCAACTGGCTACTCCTTTTCAACTTGCATGAAACTCAGTTCCAACGGTGTTTTTCTTCCGAATATCTTAACCATCACTTTGAGTTTTTTCTTCTCCTGGTTAATCTCTTCTATGACACCGGTAAAACTGCTGAAGGGACCATCGGTCACTTTAACATTTTCACCCACAATGAAAGGAATTTCAAATTCCTCTTCTTTTTGTGATAACTCATCTACCTTACCCAGTATTCTCTGAACTTCATGCTCTCTGAGAGGAACAGCCTCTCCTGCAGAGCCTAAAAATCCCAAAACACCGGGAATCGATTTGATGATATGAGGAACTTCCCCTGATAAGGTTGCTTCAATGAGCACGTATCCGGGAAAATAGTTGCGCTCTGCGCTTACTTTTTTTCCTTTACGTACCTGATAAACCTTTTCCATGGGAATAAGTACTTGCGATATATACTCTTGCAGACCAAGCCGGCTGATTTCGCTTTCGATGAATTGCTTCACCTTTTTTTCGCTACCACTAACCGCCCTGACTACATACCACTTTTTTACCTGTTGCTCGCTCATACTAAAGAAAAGAAAAAAATTCCGGTTTTATTTGCTACTGATTTAAGAAGGATGAATATTAGAATATTCAGTAAGCAAATTCAATGGACTTTTCCTGTTTAAAGGAAAAGTGTATAAAATTGCTTTAATACGGAGTTAAAAGTAACATCCATCAGATAAACCACGATCGCGATTATAAGGGAAGCAATGGATACCACAACTGCGCTGCTCTGCAGCTCACTCCAGGTTGGCCAGGAAACTTTATTAATAAGTTCGTCATAAGTTTCCTTGAAATAATTAACCAGCTTTTTCATCTGTCTCTGTTTGTTTTAAATTTGTCAGATGCACAAAATCCTGCTCACATCAGGATTAAGTATCGAGAACTAAACACTCTAATATTTGCACGGGTGGTAGGACTTGAACCCACAACCAACGGTTTTGGAGACCGCTACTCTACCAATTGAGCTACACCCGTAGGTAAGAGGGAGAAAACTTTCTCCCTCTGTATATTTGTGAATATTGCTATTCAACGATTTCAGTTACCTGACCAGCACCTACGGTACGGCCACCTTCGCGGATTGCAAAGCGAAGTCCTTTGTCCATGGCAATGTCAGCAATAAGCTCAACACTGATGGTAAGGTTATCACCAGGCATAACCATTTCGCGGCCTTCGGGCAGATAGATTTCTCCGGTTACGTCAGTTGTACGGAAGAAGAACTGAGGACGGTATTTGTTTCCGAATGGAGTGTGACGACCACCTTCTTCTTTTTTCAGAACATAAACCTCAGCTTTGAATTTGGCGTGAGGCTTAACGGAACCAGGAGCAACGATTACCATACCACGGGTAATTTCTTTTTTGTCGATACCTCTGAGCAGCAAACCGGCGTTGTCACCAGCTTCTCCTCTGTCAAGGATCTTACGGAACATTTCTACTCCGGTAACTACTGATTTGAGTTTTTCAGCACCCATACCAATAATATCTACAGGGTCACCCGTTTTGATAACACCACTTTCAATTCTACCGGTAGCAACAGTACCACGACCTGTAATAGAGAAAACGTCTTCAACAGGCATCAGGAAAGCTTTATCAACGGCACGCACAGGCTCAGGAATGTAGCTGTCAACGGCGCTCATAAGTTCCATAATTTTTTCAACCCATTTTTCTTCTCCTTCCAGTCCACCCAAAGCAGAGCCCTGGATAACGGGGATATTGTCACCATCGAAGTCGTAGAAAGAAAGCAGTTCTCTGATTTCCATCTCAACGAGTTCGAGCAGCTCTTCGTCATCAACAAGGTCAACCTTGTTCATGAAAACAACCAACTGGGGAACACCAACCTGACGAGCCAGGAGGATATGTTCGCGGGTTTGAGGCATCGGACCGTCAGTAGCAGCAACAACAAGAATAGCACCGTCCATCTGGGCAGCACCCGTAACCATGTTCTTCACGTAGTCAGCGTGACCGGGACAGTCAACGTGTGCATAGTGACGGTTTTCAGTTTGGTACTCAACGTGAGCGGTATTGATAGTGATACCTCTTTCTTTTTCTTCAGGTGCATTGTCAATTGAGTCAAAACTTCTGATCTCTGACAGACCTTTGTTTGCTAATACGGTTGTGATCGCAGCGGTGAGGGTGGTTTTACCGTGGTCAACGTGACCAATGGTTCCAATATTCACGTGCGGTTTACTACGTACGAATTTTTCTTTTGCCATATCTAACTGGATGTTTAAATTTTAAAAAAGGGATTCTTATAAATGCTTTTAATTTGAATTAAAGATTTCACCTTTGAGCCAACGATGGGATTTGAACCCATGACCTCTTCCTTACCAAGGAAACGCTCTACCCCTGAGCTACGTCGGCACTGATTAATTACTATTGAGCGGAAGACGGGACTCGAACCCGCCACCTACAGCTTGGAAGGCTGTCGCTCTACCGGATGAGCTACTTCCGCAATAAAAAAGTGGGGGGGGAAGGATTCGAACCTCCGAAGGCTTAGCCAACAGATTTACAGTCTGCCCCATTTGACCGCTCTGGAACCCCCCCAGCTTATCATTTAATTGCTTTTCAATGAGCCGATGGAGGGATTCGAACCCCCGACCGTCTGATTACAAATCAGATGCTCTGGCCAACTGAGCTACATCGGCGTTTGATTTATCATTAAATTTTGCTGAATAAATATGCAAAGAACATTAAAAAAGCAGACCCTTTAAAAAGGTCTGCAAATGTACGAAAGATTTAAAAACTACCAAAAGTTTATTCGTTTTTTTTCTCTTTTTCTTTTTATACAGTATTGACAATACTTTTAAAGGCCTTTTACCTTTTCTTTATGTCGCGTAATTTGCTTTTTCAAAGCATCTGCTGCACTATCTACTGCTTCTTCAAATGTTTTGGCTTGTTTTTTTGCAAACAAATCGTTGCCCGGAATCTGTATGCGAATCTCTGCTATCTTGTTTTCATTGGGGGTGGATTGATCCAGTTTAAGGGTCACATCACTAGCAATGACACCATCGAAAAGATTACTTACTTTAGATACTTTTTCGCGGATAAAGTCCTCTAGTTTTACATCTGCTTTAAAATGCAATGAGCTAATAGAAACTTTCATACTAATTCCTCCTGAATTTACGCCTTGGGATGGGCTTGTTTATAAACTGATTTTATTTTTTCTACCGTATTGTGCGTATAAACTTCTGTGGCACTCAAACTGGTGTGCCCTAAAATATCCTTTATCGCATTGATATCTGCTCCATTATTTAACATGTGGGTTGCAAAACTATGCCTTAAAACGTGAGGACTACGCTTGCTTACGGTAGTGTTGGTGCTAAGGTAAAAATTAACTACACGATAAACAAATTTAGGATATACTTTTTTGCCTTTATCCGTAACAAAAACATACCCGGAAGTATCATTTCCAATAATGCGCTTTTTTTCTTCCAGGTATTGCAAATAAGTTTCCTTCAATTCTTCTACCATGGGGACAATCCTTTCTCTGTTTCCTTTTCCGGTTACCCTGATGGTAGCCCTGGAGAGTTCTATATCTCCATGTCTTAATCCGGTAAGTTCTGCCAGTCTGATGCCGGTACAGTAAAACATTTCAAGAATAAGCTTGTCTCTTATGCCTTTAAAATCATGAGAAAAATCAAACTCGTCAATGAGCGTTTGCATGCTTGTCTGCGACACGTATGCAGGTAGTTTTCGCGGAATTTTTGGGGGTGATACTTTTGCCATCGGATTCGCTTCTATCTTACCTTCCGCTTCAAGATAGTGATAAAACGAATTCAGTGATGATATTTTTCTGTTGATGGATTTGGCACTGAGCCTGGCACCCATAAGACCTGACAGCCAGTTGCGTATTTGCTGCGAACCTGCATGCAATAGCGAAACACTGAATGTATCTTTCAGATACGCTTCAAACTGTTTCAGGTCGGTTTTATAGCCGGCAATTGTATGAGGCGAATAGCGCTTTTCCAATTGCAGGAAATGTAAAAAGTCGTCTGCTTCCATAATAAAAGAAGAATCTTTTGCTAATGTAAACAATATTTATTTTCAACAAAAGATTCTTCTCTTACAATATCTTTATCAGACGGCTTTTCAACTTTCTATTAACCTTCGCTCTCGTCTCTCAGCTTCTGGATATATCTGGCCTTGATTTTCTGCTCGCGCTTGATAATAGAAGGCTTGGTGAATTTTTGTCTTTCACGCAGTTCTTTCAGGATTCCGGTTTTTTCGAATTTCCTCTTGAGCTTCTTCAAAGCCCTGTCAATATTTTCACCTTCTTTGATAGGTACAATAATCATGTTAGCCTCTTTCTTTTAAAAATAATAATATGTTTGCTTTGATACTTTCACTAAATAGGGCTGCAAAATTACAAATAGATTTTTTATAAATCAAAGAAAAAGATAAAAAAGATCTGCTTCTGCAAAACATTCATTATCACATCTGTAATTTTCGGGTAAGGAAATCTGTCATGAGCCGGTAAAGATGCAGCCGGGCGTTTCCTCCTGCAATGCTGTGATTATGGTTGGGGTAAATCATCAACTCAAAATCCACATCTGCTTCAATCAATGCACCGGCCATTTCCATGGTATTCTGATAATGGACATTATCATCGGCCGAACCATGCACCAGTAAATAGGCTCCTTTGATTTTGTCAACATGGTTGATAGGAGAATTATTGTCATACCCTGCAGGGTTCTCTTCCGGAGTGCGCATATAACGTTCTGTATATACCGTATCATAAAACCTCCAGTTTGTAACCGGTGCAACAGCTATTGCGGCGGAGAACACATCTGCCCCTTTTGCCAGGCATAACGAAGAAAGGTATCCGCCATAACTCCATCCAAAGATGCCCATCCGGTTTCTATCTATATAATCCTGATTGCCCAGCCAGCTTGCAGCCTCAATCAAATCAATGGTTTCATATTTCCCAAGTTCCTGGTAGGTCATCTTTCGGAACTCTTCTCCTCTCCCACCAGTACCCCGGTTGTCAACCGAAACGACTATATACCCCATTTGAGCAAGCATTTGAAACCATGCCCCGTTGTAAGTATTCCAGCTATGGGTAACAGTTTGCGAACCCGGCCCCCCGTAAACGTACATAAACAAGGGATACTCCTGGTTGGGATCAAAATCGGGCGGATAAAGAATCCAGCTGTTGAGCAGTACATCGTCATCTACAGGAATTTCAATAAACTTTATTTCACCGTAATTATGCTCCTGCAATCGCTCTTCTAAATCACTGTTATCCTGCAAAATCTTCACCAGGCTTCCATCGGCCTTATGGATTGAATATACCGGTGGTGTGTTGATGGTAGTGTGGTTATTGATAAAATACAGGAAGTTATTTGAAAAGGCAGGTTTATTATACCCTTGTTTATGGGTGAGTTGAATTTTGTTTTCCCCGTCAGCTCCTATGCTGTACAGATGATTTTCCATGGGGCTTTGCTCATGAGAGGTGTAATACACAATACTGTTTTTTTCATCCAGGCCTAAAAACGCATTTACATCCCACTGGCCTGAAGTTACCGGATTGAGCAGGTTGCCATTCATATCGTACCGGTACAAATGATTAAAACCGCTTTTTTCACTGGAGATGAGAAATGACATTCCATCACGGGTAAAATACAAATCATCGTTGATTTCAATGTAATAACGGTTTTTCTCTTCATAAAGGAGCTGTGCAGCGCCGGTGGTAACATCAAAAGCGAGGATTTCGAGATGGTTCTGATGCCGGTTAAGCCTGGAAACAGCCAGTTTCTCTGCATGGGCAGTCCATTTGATGCGAGGGATATACTGGTCGTTCTCTTCACCCGTATTCAGCGTAAGGGTCTGCCCGGTTCGCAGGTCGTATACATGAATAGAAACAACAGCGTTATCCTCTCCGGCTTTGGGGTACTTAAACCTGTACTTTTCAGGATAGAGCGTCCCATACAAAGACATGGAAAACTCCTTCACATCCGACTCATCAAACCGGTAAAAGGCAATTCGCCTGCCATCAGGCGACCAATGAAACCCCCGGGTAAAACCAAATTCCTCTTCATACACCCAATCGGTAGTTCCATTGATGACATGATTGATCAGTCCATCGTGGGTAACCTGGACTTCGTCCTCTTGACCTGGCTCTTTGATGAAAACATTATTGTCACGAACAAATGCTACCCTTTCGGCGTCGGGTGAAAACAACGGCAACCTCTGCGGGCCGTTATCTGACAAAGGAGTGGCGGTTTGCTCAGATACATTGAAAACATAAAAATCAGAAATGGAGGAATGACGGTAAATGGATTCAGTATTTACAGCAATGAGCAATTGTTTTTCAGAAGAATCAAAGTAATAGGCATCAATGGGAGGTGTTTCGCCATTTTCATTTACAATAATTCCCCGGATATCTGCAAGGGTTTCAATGAACTTTCCACTCTCATATGAATACTTATTGATTTGGAATTTGTTTTCCACAAGGGTGTAATGCTCTCCATCAAGCATGCTTTTGCCCATGTGGATGGTTTGCGGAGCGAAGTATCCTTGCTTCCATATCTTTTCGAGGGTGATGGGGCTGGCCTGCAACGTAAGGGTGTGTTGCACAGCAAAAATCATAAAAAAAACAGGCATCAGCCTGTAAACCAGTGAATACATAATCCTGAAATTTATTTGTCAAAAAACAATGGGAATATTTTTCGAACCCATTCCGTAGGGAGGTGAGTCGGATTTACACCTACAAAAGTAATTTAGTAAAAATATATACGGGATTTTTTAACAAAAAGTCTAATTTTACCCTAAGTTATCTGAGTAACTCCGAAATATCAAATTCATTTTTATACAGAGATAGTATTTCATCCGCAGATAGCAGTTCAACTTTGTCAATTTTATTGTATTTGGGCACATACCATACTTCGGCAAAAAAACCAAACAAGGCGTAAAGTTTTATATTGAAATACAAAAACTGCCTGGAAGCAACTTCATTACCGTGCTCAAAAACAATATAGGCTTTTTCTTGCAGGGGAATGTTCGCAAATTCGGGTGCTTTCATATAAATTTAATTTAGAATTGATAATTTTGATGATTCAACATAAAGCTTTCCTGAGTAATAAAAGCATCATTACAAATTTTCAATTACGAACAAAGCTAATAAATTGTAAACAAAAAACTACCTGAAAAGTTATCAAAACCCTTCATTTTTATGACCTTTAAACAATCAATTCCCAACGCCATTACCAGCTTAAATCTTTTTTGCGGCAGCTTAGCGGTTGTATACGCTTTTGAAGGATATCTCCATATTGCTGCCCTGCTGGTCATCATTGCCTCGGTATTTGATTTCCTGGATGGATTGAGTGCCAGAATACTCAAAGCATACAGTGCTATAGGCAAAGAGCTTGACTCACTGGCCGATTTGGTAAGTTTTGGTCTGGCTCCTTCGGTAATTGTGTACATCAGTATGCAGCAAAATGCGCCGGACTGGGGCCCTCAGCTGGCAGGGCTGAATATTTTACCGTTCGTTGCCTTTTCCATCACCGTGTTTTCAGCTTTGCGCCTGGCCATTTTTAATCTCGACGAAAGCCAGACTGAAAGCTTTATAGGTTTGCCCACCCCTGCCAATGCGATTTTCTTTATTTCTTTTCCGCTGGTCCTTCACTACGGCTCAGAACAGTCTTTTCTGTTTGAATTCTACAACTCAATTACCGGTAGTTTTTATATACTGGCCCTCCTGTCTGTTGTATCTTCTTACCTGATGGTATCAAATTTGCCACTATTCTCGCTCAAATTTAAAAATCTTAGTTTCACTCCCAACAGAATCCGATATATCTTTGTTTTACTATGTGTTGTTATGGTTTTGTTTCTGGGAATATACGCACTTCCGTTGTTTATTGTCGGGTATATTCTATTATCCGTTGCTGATAAGTTATTCAGGATTTCGTCCTGATACACCTTTAAACTAAACGAATATGGCTGAATTTCACGAATTGGGAAAAACCGGTGAAGAGCTGGCTTCTGAATACCTGAGAAAGAAAGGATACAAAATCCTGGAGACCAACTGGAGAAAAGGGCAACTGGAAATTGATATTGTGGCCTTTAAGGACGAAACGCTGGTGGTTGCAGAGGTAAAAACGCGCAGCACCAATTATTTCGGAGAGCCTGAAGAGTTTGTAACCAAAGCCAAACAAAAAAACCTCATCAGGGCTGCTAATGGCTACATTAACGAGCAAAACCTGGATTTTGAAACCCGATTTGATATCGTATCTGTATTGGTAAAGGGAAGCCAATACCAGATATACCATATTGAAGATGCCTTCTATCCCACCCTGTAAAACCATCCCTTTTCATACAGTCTTACACATGCAAAATTGTGGTTTGCCCCCAAACAAACCCGGTAAAAGTTTGTTGTTTTGTATTAGCCTTTTATGCTAACTTATTCAAAGACTCATTATAAATATTAATTCAAAAAGTTTATCATAATGGAAAACAATCAAGTACAAGAAAAAGAGCAAGAACGAGAAGTAGTAAGACTGCCTCTAATTGGAGATCCTGCCCCTTCATTCTGGGCGAAGACAACGATGGGAGACATTAATTTTCCGGAAGATTACAAAGGGAAATGGGTAATTCTTTTCAGCCACCCTGCAGACTTTACTCCGGTATGCACCACGGAGTTTATGACTTTTGCTTCTATGCAGGAGGATTTCCGTAAACTCAACACGGAACTTATCGGTCTTTCTATCGACAGCATTTATGCCCATATTGCATGGCTGCGCACCATCAAGGAAAAAATTGAATTCAACGGAATGAAAAATGTTGAAGTAAACTTTCCAGTGATAGAAGACCTTAAAATGCACGTATCGCGTAAGTTTGGAATGGTACAACCCAATGCCTCCTCCACTCAGGCAGTAAGAGCGGTATTTATCATGGATCCTGAATCCAAAGTACGTGCAATTTTATACTACCCCCTGAGCACCGGCCGCAACATGGACGAAATCATGCGTATGATTATTGCCATGCAAAAGGCAGACAAGGAGCAAATTGCAACTCCGGCCAACTGGCAGCCTGGTGACGATGTAATTATACCTCCTCCCGGATCATGCGGTACAGCAAGAGATCGGGTAGAAAGCAAATCGGATGATACGTATTGCCTGGATTGGTTTATGTGCTTTAAAAAAGAAAAGAAGTAAATTCTCTTAACCGGAAAACCAAAAAGGATGTTCTTTTGCCAAAAGAACATCCTTTTTTTTTGAAAAAAAAGAAAAATATTTGCACACTTATAAAAAAATTATCGATTTTCAAATGCAAAACAATTAAGAATTAAGAGATTAAGCAAATAAAACAGAAAGAGCCATTTGTAGATTTTATTTTTGGGTTTGTTTTACTTTTTCATTAATTTGGCACTCGCTAATTTAACGTAACATCCATCAAAAAAAATTGCTTATGAAAAGAATTACGACTTTTATGATTTTAGTCCTGGCCGGCTTATTTTTCACCCAGGCCTCAGCAAATTCCTATCATCTGGATAATGCCGCAGTTGATCAAATGTTTGCCAATGCTGAAGTTGTAGAATTTAATGCAGTGGAAAGCTTTGTACCTCTGGCAACTGCAGGGTATGAAGGCCAGGCATTTCTGCAGGAAAAAGACCCGGTTGTAGCATTTCTGCTAAGTTGGTTTGTAGGTTACCTTGGTATACACAGAGCATACCTGGGAACTTCCACCGGAACAATAGTTGGTTACATCCTGACTTTAGGTGGGTGTGGTATTGTGGTTACAATTGACTGGATCATGTTGCTGGTTGGATTAATTAATGACGATATCAGCAAATATGTTGACAATCCGAAATTCTTTATGTGGTAATTTCACACATTGATATAGAAAAGCCTTATGGAATACCATAGGGCTTTTTTTTTGATGCAAAAAGCAGCTTTTGTATTCATTGATTCTGCAGCCAACTGGTAAAGAATTACAAAAGTCCTCTGAGATGAATAACTTGCTGGCTATTGAGCTGCTGGTTTTCCTGCAGGGATTGAAAGAAGCTGATTCGTATTTGCTCCGAAGCATTTTTCCGGTTTAGCTGATTCATTACTTCATAATAGTGATGCAGGAATATTAGATTATCCGGATACGTATCCGTTAGCCAATGAACATAAGGCAAAGCTTCCTGGTAATCCTCTTCAATCTCCGTATAAATCTTCATAAGAAAGTAGTTGGCCTCCGTCTTAATGAGTAAATTATCGCCATGAGCCGCTTTTTTCAGTTGCTTTATGCCTTCCATCTTATTTCCTTTTGGATATCGTAAGCTATACAAGCGAAAAAACGGATATATCTCTTCTCCATGCCCTACCATATAATTATACAAGCCCGAAGTAAGCAGAAAAGGACTAAAGGCATCTTCCTGATGCAAGGTAAAACTGATAAAACTGGCAGATTTGGCAAGATGACGCATTGTCTTGAAATAATCCTGATTCATCAAATCAAGTCTTGCTCTCGAAGCGTATATATTGATGAGAAAAAATAAATCATTGAAATCAGAATCTTCAACCGGAACATCATGTTTAATGAGGCTTTCTGCATGCAACAAACTCTGCAGGTATTGTTGTTTCAGGCTATCATTTGCAGACTGACTGATTAATTTCCACCAGTAATACTGGGCACGTGCAACAGAAGGAAGATAATGCGCAGGGTATTGTTTTTCAAGCTCCCCGATAATAGAATCTGCTTCATGAAACCGGAAATGGTACAAGGCATTAACAGCGCTTTGTGCTTTTGCATCCAGGGATTTTGCCTGGCAGAGGGTTGCGGTGAAAACCATAAGAAGGCAAACCCCTGTTTTGAGCAATATATGGCGGTAAAACTGTATATCTCCAGATAGTTTATTCCTGTATTTCATAAATGGTAATAACAAAATCTTTTAGTGTTTCTTTATAGCTGCCCATATTGATAAGGTTGCGTTGATGAGTGAGAAAAACCGCCTGCCTGATTCCACCAAAATAAAAAGATTGAAACATTCCCAGACCTGTTACAAACCCACTTATATAAAGCTGGTTCCAGGCCATTAACCCTGCCAGACCCAGCGATAGCAACTGTGATGAAATATTGATTAAACCTTTTGCAGGATAGCCGGCGTAAATATGTCCCGAACCGGGTATAACAGCGGCCAGGGTAGAGGCTTTTTTTTCAGATTTTAAAACCGGAAACGCTTCTTCAGAAAACCGGAACAGGATTTGTTTATTCAGGCTGTCACTCAGGGCAGTATCTAAAGATTTTACCTTAATCAAATGTTGGGTGGTTTCTTTTGCCATTTTCCAGTCCTCAAACATGATGGAGGCTAAAGAATATAACAGCATTACATCCTCTGTTTCAGATCGGTCAGGGTAATAATGTCTTAATTGTTTGAGCATAGAAAGGGCCGCATTATAATTGCCAGCCATATAATCACAAAAAGCTATCTGATATAACACCTCCAGATGATAATCAGGATAGCTTCTCAAATGGGCTGAGCGTTGCAAGTCATTCCTGGCCGCTAAAAATCTTCCCTCCTGCTTCAGGGACCTGGCCCTGGCTAGATTGGCTTTTATCCGTGTTTCTGCATCGACAGAAAAATAATAAACTCTTTCGTAAGCAATACCTGCTTCAAAAAAATTACCCGCTTTGTATAAGCTATCAGCCCTTTCTAATTCAGATTCGTCTGAAGATACAGCCTGCAGCTCAGGGATAAAGCCTGCGCAAAGGTATATGCATATCCAAAAGGATGCGCTGGTTAATTTCATGGTTAAATTCTTTATCTACTCTATTTACAGCAATTGCACTGCCCCATATATTGCCAACATAAAAAATACCGGTTACCCCGGCTGAAATAATAAAAAATGGATTTTGTGGCCCCAATCTGTTATAGAAGTCCCAGCTTGCCAAAAACATTGCTCCTACGTATAGCAGGCTGGAAATACCTTCAGATGTTTTTCCGGCATACATCTTTCCTAATCCCGGCACAGCAGCAGATAACATACCGGCCAGCAAAGGAGAACGATTTTTTTTATTGCTGATTTGGGTGTAGTATTCTTTTAACTTCTCTTCCTCAGTTGCCATAAAGGCAAAGTTTCCTTTAAAATCCTGAGCATACTGATTAAAATCTTTCAGGCGTCTGTCGAGCAAAGCAACCCCTGCCTTTTGAAATCCCGACATGGCCATTACAGCAGGTGAAGCATCCGTTGAAAAATTATCCAGCAATTGAAGAGAAACGTCTGTGTTGAAAAGATAGGCATGATTGTAAGCTGCAAAAAAATTTGATTTATCAAAATAGGCACTTTGTACACTTACCTTCGTGAGATAAAAGGCGGACGTTTCAAGGTCTTTCTGTCCGTATAGCAGCCAACCTTTGAGATAATTCACACTATCATTCCGGGCTTGATTATCAGGATTTAGATTCTCTAACAAAAACAATGCTTCCTTATCATTTCCCCTGGATTGAAGGTGCATGATAAACTTCAACTCGCCCGAAAAATCCTTGTTGTTTTGCCCTATTGAAACCCCGGGCAAATGGGTCAAAAAATACAAAAAGATTATCAGCATCCTCCAAATCATGGGCGAAACTTATAAATATCTACTGATTCAATAACTTTACCGCTTTTTTCATCTATCATCATAGGATGTACATCTAAAGCAGACACCCTGTTGCAGCGCATAAGCCTGTCAGATGTAGTGAAGACCCCTTTAAATAAACCATACTCGGCAATAAGATTTTTACTGAAGTGCGAACATGATTCTACAAAAAGACATTCAGAAGGCAACTGGGGCGATACGTATCCCTGATAAGCATACATTAAGCTGCCAAACAAAAGGCTGACAGGATTATACCTGACCAAAAGATTGGAGGACCGGGTTCGCATAAATTTAATGTCGTGATGGTGAATGTGATTTTGCTCATCGGACTGCTTGTTTCGCAACATAGCGATATCACTTTCATGCAAACCCGTACCTTCCGGATCTGCTCCCATAAGGGCTGGAGCGGATAAACATATAATGAAACAAAACCACAAAGATATCCTTACTTTCATATTGCTTTATTGATTAGGAGTTGCATCTTCAGGAATTTGAAAATCGAACCAGGGGCTTTGCGCCTGATAATTGGTTTCAATATCCGAAAATCTCATTCTGCTGATTATGGAATCATTGCCTACGTAATTAAACTCAGTAATAAGTCCGGGCAAAAAAACATCTCCCAAACTTTCATACTCTGAATAATAAACTTTTTTTGCAAGGTTTCTTTGGGCGTCATAATAGGCAACATAAATGGGAAGAAAGTCTTCATGCACCAGCTTTATGCGGTTAAACAATCCGTAAAGACTAGCTGGCGGGAACCATTCCGTTACAACCAAATTGTCTTCAAACTCAGTACTCATGAGCTGAAAGCCAAAATCTTCAAGTCCCAGATCCTGTGTTTTCCCCTGCAAAAAGAACTGTATCATATTGGTTTCAGTGCTGTATTCGGCTCCTTGCCTGAAACTTACGGTATTTTCCGATTCATCGTAAATTGCCAGCTCTCCCTTGCTGTTGGTGACCATAATTTGCCCCGCAGGCTCGATGTAACGTGTAATCAATTGCCCGGTATATGCATCAAAAAACAATTCAGCTTCCACGTTAACAACCTTCCCTTTATGCAAACTCTGACTTTGCATATTCATCATAAGTTTTTCTATAGTTGCTGTTTTGAACGAGGCAAAAACCAATGAAAGAAAAAGGAGGAGCGTAATCCCAGTCAGCTTTTTATTGTATTTGTGTTTCATATATGTATTATTTTGTTTAGTTCGGCCAGATACCAATTCCCTCTAACAATTAAAGCGGGATAAATCCTCATTTACCTGTATCATAGTTTCTAAAGCACACCTTATAGTACAATCATATGCATATAATCCAATGTCTATTATCCTGAGTCAGTTCCTGTTTAACTGTTTTTACGCAAAAATAAAAATAATATTAGCAATACCAGCAGAGAAGCATTATAAAACAAGATATTAACGTTCCGGAATTATTCTGTATGAAACATTCATGATTAGGTTTTAAACACACACGATGATGACTAAATCCGGATATTCCGCCAGTCCGGATTAATCAAATTATAAACATATCAAACTTACTTTCGGAGAATAATTCTGAAGGTAGTGCCTGCCGGTGAAGAGTTCTTTACGAAAATTTTTCCTTTATGGTAGTTTTCAATGATTCGTTTGCTTAAAGAAAGACCGAGTCCCCACCCCCGCTTTTTGCTGGTAAAACCGGGGTTGAAAATGGTTTTGAAGTTCGACTTGGGTATTCCTTTCCCGGTATCAGAAACATCCACGTGATAGCTGGAAGTATTTTCGTAGATATCAATACTGATTACACCAGACCCGGCCATTGCATCCACTGCATTTTTGGAAAGATTTTCCAGCACCCAACCAAAAAGATGGATATTCATGGGTACTTCGGGGTTCTTTCCGGTGTGATCATTAACAAAGAACTGTACTTTTTTGGAAGTTCGGGTTTTAAGATAGTCGATGGAGTTTTGAATAGAATCTTTCAGGGGCAAAGGAATTAATTTGGGCTCTGACCCTATTTTGGAAAATCTTTCCGTGATATTCTCCAGTCGACCCACATCCTTTATAATTTCATTGAGAGTACTTTCGTCAACACCCTGCATTTTCAACAACTCAATCCATGCAAGAAGCGAAGAGATGGGAGTTCCAAGCTGGTGAGCTGTTTCTTTCGACATCCCTACCCATACCTGGTTTTGTTCAGCATTGCGTGCAGTACTGAACAAAATATAGGCCACAATCAGGAAAATTCCTATGGCGATAAACTGTGCAAGGGGATAATACCTCAATTGGGTCAGCAAAAAGGAATGGGTGTAAAACACATGGCAAGTACCATGGTGAGGCAACTCGATAACCAGGGGTTCATTTTTATCTGCCATGCTGTTTATAACCTGTTGCACCTGCAAGCTGTCAGACATATTGTCGTTAACAAGATTCCCGGAGGCAATGATGGAGGTTTTATCGCTGTCGGTGATAATAACCGGCACGTTGGCCGAATTGATGACCACCTCGCTGAGGAAGGAATTAATCAAATCGTTCATGACATGCTGCATGCTTTTAAACAGCCACGAGTCCTGATAATATATATAGTCTACCACACCAGCTATTTCGATAGGAATGGGATCATACGCGGAAAAGGCTTCCCTGATTTCTCCCTCAAAGGGCTCATTTACATAATTGATTGTATCTTCATTGGTGCCGCTGACATTTCGCTGTCCAACAATAATATTTTCAGCATTAACCCATAACACAGGAATGGTAGTATTCTCTACAATAATAGATTCAAAAATTGAAATATCAGTGCTGTTGTCATCCTCAATGATTCCACGCACGGCTCTGGCCCACAATTCAGCCCTTTTTCTCTCTTCGCCGCGCATTTCTTCGAAGAATTCATCGGTTACCCTTACCAGGTTGGCCCTGCTTTGCACAGCATCGGCCCAGATTTGTACTTTCTGTCTTTCATCTTCAGCAATTTTTTTTACCAGAATATTGGTGTAATAAAGAGAAAGACCAACAATGATGGCGGCGAACCCCAGAAGATATATTTTCCAGCGTTGTTTTTTTACATAAATATCCAAATTCCTGATTTATTAGGGTGATACATTACAGGCTTATCTGCTTTTCCTCAAGAGATTTAACGTTGCAAACATAAGGAATATTGGGTACAATATTACTTTTCACGTTCAAGAATGGTGCGCGCATGCTCAATATCCTCCCTGTGTTTTTTGCTCACCCTGGGATATGACAGCTCAAGCGACTGAAGTTTTTCGACCACTATGCGGCTAACAGCCAACCTCATGTACCATTTTTTATCCGCCGGAATTACATACCAAGGGGCCATTTTGTGATCGGTATTTTCAAGCATCAACTGGTAAGCCTGCTGATACTGATCCCAGTATTGTCTTTCTGAAACATCGCCCATCTCAAACTTCCAGTTTTTGTAGGAATTTTCAATTCTCGATAAAAACCTTCTTTTCTGTTCCTCCTTTGATACATTGAGAAATAGCTTCACTATCGTGTACCCATTATTAATGTAATATTTTTCAATATTAACAATGTCATTGTACCGCTGTTTCCAGAACGGTTCGTCCTGGTGAAGCTTGCTGTGATAAAAGGGAAGATTTTGTTTCAACAACAAATGAGGGTGGATACGGGCAATGAGCACTTCTTCGTAATAGGAGCGGTTAAAGATTCCGATGTGTCCCCTTTCGGGCATGGCTTTCATACATCTCCACATGAAATCATGAGCAAGTTCTTCAGCAGAAGGGGCTTTAAAACTAACCACCTTACATCCCTGGGGATTTACCCCCGACATAACATGCTTAACTACCCCGTCTTTTCCCGCTGCATCCATTGCTTGCAGAATAATCAATACTCCGTTCTTACCCTGCGCATATAGCTTGCTTTGCAGCAGTCTTAACTGGCTGATTTGTTCTTCGAATAACTCCTGGGTGTCTTTTTTGGATTCAAACGCTTCAGAGAAAGCAGTATCAAAAGCCCTTATTTTTCCTTTTGTCTGAAATAGAAAATCGTTGTTGTTCACTTTTTATCGATTATGTTTACGGCTGTTTACCTGTGTGAATGCCATGCAAAATACAGATTAAAAATTTAACCTGGCACAAATTAGCCATAAAAGTACAGATTAATTAAAATTTGCAGGCATATTAATCGTCCCATTCAATAATAAACCGTCCTTTTTCCCTTTCTTCAATCTCCTTTTGTTCTTTTTGTCTTTTTGTTGGATCAGCAAGAGAGCCATCAGGAAGTGTATCTCCCTTCCCCAGACCAAACTCGGTTCTGAAAACCTCTCTGAGATTCTGACGCTCCTGTCTGAAATCTTCTCTGAGCTTGTTGCTTACGCCCTTTCTATCATAGCGAAAAACAGGTTCATCAATGGTACCGGTAACCAGCAGAAAAAGAGTAGTACGTCCCAGCCCGTCATCAATGATATCGCCATACTGCTCCTGTGGATTGCGACTTTCGCGGTTTCTGCGGGCCAGCAAATCAGATAACAAAACCTGCAAGCGATAGTTGATTTCGTTGTTAAAATAATGTTCGCCCGAGAGCCTGATATTAATGGCATTGGAGTTGATTTCCATGTCGGGAATAATGATTTTCTGATCCTTGATGCGAATCTGGTTTTCCAGCGTAGAGAACTTCACCTGGTTAAGATCCCCTACCCTGATAAACCGTGAGAGTGCCAGCATGGGCTTATAATTAATCAACTCACCATTTTCCACTTTAATGTCTGCGGTAGTCTCGAGGGCTTCCCAGTCGATATCAAGTTCCGGAGTCCACCGGGAGACGAAACGGGCATCAGCAGTGATGCGGCCCCTGATATTTTCGTGGCTGATGCTCTGTTGGCCAAAATTTCCCATCTGGAAAAAGAGCTCTTGCACATCCACATTTTCAATGGTCGCTTCACAACCCATTACCAGGAATTGCTCATTCTTACCATTGATATAGCCTGATGCTTTAATATTTCCTTTCATTGTGTTCAAAGAGATATTGCCGGCATGAAACACCTGATCGCGCATGCTCAGTATACCCCTTACTTTTGAGGCTTCAAACTTTCGGAAGGCAAGTTTTTCAACCCCTGCATCCAAACGAAAATCAATCTTATCGGAAAGGGTTAATCTGTAAGTCGTGTCACTTTCACTGACGCTGTGCTGCAGAAGTTCGTTAAAGTTGAGATTGCCCGACTGTAAACTTGCATCGACAAAAAGTTTTTCACCCTCAAGAAAGAGCCAGGGCAGTACGTTCCGGAAATACCCCTTCATATTAAAATCGCTGGAAGATGCATTCCCATTGAACCCATTTACAATAATATCATTGTTGTTAAACTGGAAGTCGGCATTAATATCCTGGTAATTAATATTATCATCTTTGAGCCTGAAATTGAGGTTTTGGGAGGTAATCACTCCTCTTACCTGGCTGGCCATAAAATGATAGGCCGTAAATTTTCTGTTTTCATCAAGCTTTCCCTTAAACTCAATATCAATCAAAAGCTCCCCTGATGCCTGCTCAATTTTTTCGATCTGCAGAAATCGCTGCCATTGGTCAGCATTGATGTTAGAAAACAGCTTTACATCAAGACGTGGCTCATCAAAATTGAAGATATTGGCGTCTCCTTTTATTTCACTGCTGTTCAATATAGCAGTTAACCCCCTGATATCCAAAGTAGAAGTAGAGGTATTTCTTCTTTGTCCGTTATCAAATGAAGCATCAAATGAAAGTTGCTCAAACTTTAATCCCGCCTTTCGGTGGTGCATGTCACCATTGCTGATGCCAAAATCGGCCTTTACATAAGGTTTTACCACAGTACTGAAAGTACCTGTAATGGAAGCATCAAAGTACAACTCTCCTCTGCTTTTGTAACCCTGGAAATATTTAGCATACTGAGGGGGCAAATCAGCAATGAGGTTTTCAAGCCTGATATTTTTGCCTGAAACATGGATATCGGTATATACATTTTCTCCGGACAAATCAACAGAACCTTCCGCCAGAAAGGCATGGCTTCCCAGGGTAAAATTTCCGTTTCTGAAAGTAAAAAGATTATTGTTCTGCACGTCGGTTTCAAAGTCGAATACCATTTTCATGTTACCCGCCAGGAAAGCATTGTCTATGGCCACCTCCTCAATCATCATCTCTCCCCCAAGATGCAAGAGGTAGTTATCGCGGGTAAAATTGCCTCCTACAACAGCTTTCTGAA
>JAABSE010000027.1 GCA_011390575.1 Sphingobacteriia bacterium | reverse complement strand
GTCTGGTCGATGATACCATCATAGGTAGCTTTGGTACCTTTGGTGGTGAACAGCAACTCAGGTTGCAAACCAAATGTCTCCAGAAACATTACCTGGCTGAAGAATCCTGCGTGAAATCCAAACCTTGCGTTTTCGTCGTCAATTTCATCATCATCGATGTAAAGGTTGCTCATTGTCAAACCTCCTTTTAGCCCTCCGCTTACATTCTGAGCTTTTACCACGGAAGATGTCAAAACTGCAAACATTCCTGATAAAACAATACCTAAAAAAATCTTTTTCATAACGTCGTATTTTGAATTTAACGATTAATACATTGAATAGTTTAACGGCTTTCAATACAGCCTTGCAAAACAACTGTGGTTAGATCAAATGTAATGCCGTTAGTTTATACAGATGTTTGGTTCGGAGGTGTAAAGGGCATATTTACAGAGGGTTGTATGTAGATCAGGTTGACTGGGGAAAGGTGGAACGTCGCAAACAGCTTCTGCTTTCTTGTGAAGATAAGTCTACATAGTGAGGAATAAATCGTGCAAAAATATATAACCTTCCCACATAAAAAAGCTTCTATCCCCACATGTTGAAGAAAAAATTACACAAAGTAAACCAGAACAGTAAAAATGGTTTACCTTTGCAAAGTAGTTAAACTTTTTTCTGTTAATCATGAAGGATAGGATAATTAAAGCGTCAGATGCACTTTTTTCCCAGTATGGCTTCAGTAAAACAACAGCCGACGAGATAGCACAGCAGGCAGGCATGAGCAAACGCACCCTGTACAAATATTTTGAAAGCAAGTTGCAGATACTTGATACCCTCATTGAAGGAAAGCTTTCCCAACTCAGGTCGGAGCTCGATGAAATTCTGAAACAAAAAACTGACTTTCCTGAAAAAATGCGTCGGATAACCACAAGTGTAGCCGTCTCTCTTTCAGGATTGTCACACCCTTTTCTGGAAGATTTGCAGCGCAACACGCCCCAGATCTGGGAAAAGGTGTCTGAATTTCGCCGCCAGATGGTGCATGTATTTTTTCCCATGTTGCTGGATGAAGGGATAAAAGAGGGGCATTTCAAAAAGTCTCTGAATAAAGGTGTGGCTGTATTGCTGATGATGAATGCCATGGAAATCATTATCAATCCCAAATTGATTTCTACACTTCCTGACGGGCTTGTTCAGCAGGTGCCGGTAAGGCCCGAAGAGCTGTTTGATAAAATCATTGAAATCATTTATGACGGCATCCACCAGGGAGAAAGCATTTTTTGAAAACATTACAAAAAGATATGACCCAACTGAAATGGATTTTTTCTCTTGTTTTAATATTCTCATTCCTTGCTGTAAAGGGTGAACGGATTATCACAATAGAAGAAGCCCGGGCACTGGCCCTTGAAAACAACCGTACGTTAAAAATTTCTGCTCAGCAGCATGCTGCAGCAAGGTCTTTGCGCAAAGCATCCTACAGCAAGTTCTTCCCTTCCTTTGATTTCAGTGCACAGTATATCCGGATGAACAAACCTTTCAATTTGCTTTCGCAGAGTTTGTTTCTGCCGGTGGTTCCTTTCCAGGCTATCAATCCGGAAACAGGTAATTTAAAACCTATGGAGTTGTTGCAGAGCGATCCCCCGGTATTGGTTTTCGGACCTGATGGAAACCCCTTGCGTGATGCAGACGGAAATTTTATTTTTCGCCAGTATGCTTACCTGCCGAAGTCAGAAACCGAAACAGGCCAACACAACAACCTGCTGATGAATTTCAGCCTTATGCAACCCATTTATACGGGAGGCAAAGTTAAGGCACAGTACCGTGCAGCCGGACATATGGAAAAGCTGGCGCAATACAACAGCCAGCTTTCAGCAGCAGAAGTGTTGCAGGAAGTGGAATCTTTTTTCTGGCAGCTGATTACCGTACAACAGAAAAAGGATCTGGCCCTTCAATACAAAGAAATGCTGGAGTCACTGGTTCATGATATGGAAGGTTACCTTGAGGAAGGAATTGTAAACCGCAATGATTTGTTACAGGCCATGGTGGCCCTTAATGAGACGGAGCTGGAATTGCTTAAAGCAGAAAACGGTCACAGGCAGTTGTCTATGGCGCTAAGCCGGTTAACGGGTTTGCCTCTGAATGAAAAACTGGTGGCTCAGGATGATCCTCAATGGCAGGCCATTGAATACACACTTGAGGAGTTGTGGTCGCAGGGGTCGGAACAAAGGCCTGAAATATTTCTGGTACAGGAAAAAACCGGACTGGCCGGCTCCATGGCTGATATGGCCGGAGCTGCCCGATACCCCAACCTGGCACTGGGGGCCTCTTACTTTGCCGTTAATCCCAATCCCTACAACGGGTTGGAAAAGGAATTCGGTCACGACTGGTTCGTGGGGCTCACCCTTACGGTTCCTGTTTTCCACTGGGGAGAAAGGCGCCAGCTTTACCAGGCTGCCCTGCATGAAAAAAATGCACAACAAACAGAAATGGAAGATACACGCGAACTTATCAGGCTGGATATCTCCAGGGCTTATTTTGAATATACAGAAAAGAAAATGGAGGTGGACATCAAAACCCTTTCGCTGGAGCAGGCCCGCGAAAATCTGGATATCGTAAAGGATAACTTTAGTGTGGGAAGGGCGCAAACCACCGAATTGCTCGAAGCTCAAACCCTGTGGCACCAGGCAAAAACGGATTTGATTGAGAGCCAGTCAGGGTTGCGGACAGCTCATGCTGAACTTGAGAAAGCTACCGGGAACTAATCTTTCGGTAAGTTATGATTGATTTATTTTAAAAAACTACATAATATCTGATTTGTTATGCGAAAATTTTTAATCATCTGGATGGCATTATTCCTGTTTTCCTGTACGCAAAATCAAAGTGAGCAGGAATTGACTGATGACAATGGCCATCCGGTAGTCAGAACGATTTATCCTGTGGAAAGAGACCATCAGGCTTCTCACACCTATACTGCTACCATAAAACCATGGCGGGAGGCCAACCTGGGAACATCCATTCCGGGCAGGGTAGAAAAAATATACTTCAGCGAAGGTGCTTTCGTGGAGCAGGGTGCGCTTATCGCCCGCCTGAGTGCCGAGCCCGAAATCATGGCCCGTGTGGAAAAGGAAACCCTGGAAAATGAATACAACAGGGTGAAACGACTCATGGAGCGCGGCTCCATTACACAACAGGATTTTGACCATGTGGAGTCCCGGTACAAAGGGGCTGTAGCCAAACATGAGATGATGGTGAAAAATACCCAAATCAGGGCTCCCTTTGCGGGAACCATCATGGAAATTCTCGTTCAGGAAGGGGAAACATTTTTCTTTATGCCTGCCATACAGCCGGGCGCTTCTTTCAGTCCCGGTATTGTAAGACTTATGCAACTGAAACCTCTTTTGGCCGAATTTCATATTTCTGAAAGGGAACTCCCTCTTCTTAATAATGCCACCGAAATAACCCTCAGTGCCGATGCTTTGCCTGGTCAGACTTTTTCTGCCTCTTTGCACAAAACAGCTGCTATGGTTTCGGCCAGCAACCGCACCCTGGCAGCCGAAGTTAAAATTGATGCTCCCGGCGATGAGTTACTGGTGGGTATGTATGCACGGGTAACTGTGAAAATGCCTGCACAGAAACATTTATTTGTTCCCGCCCATGCAGTTGAGGAGAACGGAGACGGTTTCTTTGTATGGATTGTTGATGCTCAGGGTAAAGCTGTTACAAAGTCAGTTCAGCGCATTTTTATGGACAAAGGCGAGGCTGCCGTTGAAGGCCTGGAAACTGACGACAAGGTGGTTGTTGCCGGGCGCAACGCCCTAAGCGAGGGTGTTGCTGTAAGAATGGCACAATAGTTAATTATTTAAGGCTTGTAAGAAACAAATATAAAAACCAACTATGATTCTTCCCAATACAGGAGTTAATCGCCCGGTTTTCACCTCAATGATATTTGCGGGAATATTGCTGTTCGGCATCATTGCCTGGAATTTGCTCCCCAGGGATATGCTTCCTGAAATTGAAATTCCTACCCTTACCGTAGTGACTATTTATCCGGGGGCCTCCGCCGCAGACGTAGAATCGGAGGTTACCCAGCCCCTGGAAGAAGTGCTGGCAGGGGTAAACAATCTCAGGGAAATTTTTTCCCAGTCCAAAGAGAATGTATCTTTTATTACCCTTCAGTTCGACTGGAATACCAGCCTTGATGATGCCAGTGGTTCGGTTCGTGATTTTCTGGAGTTTTCGCGTCGTGAACTCCCTGCTGAAGCATCTTCTCCCATGATCATGCGCATATCTTCGGATATGTTTCCAGTGTTGATATACGGTGTCAGTGCCGGGAAAAGCAGTGAAAACCTGGGGGCAATCATTGATGATCAGGTTGCTAATACTCTTAAGCGGGCGCCGGGAGTGGGTGCCCTGGTGGTAATGGGAAAACCGCAGATGGAAGTTGTTGTGCATGTTGACCCGGTCACCCTCAATGCTTATAATCTCAGTATTACGCAGATTTCTCAGGCACTGCAGGCCGGCAATATGTCTATCCCTGCCGGTAACCTTGTTGCCGGAGATGATGAACTTTCGGTTGCTGTACCTGCGGGATTCGGTTCTTTGGAAGATATTGAAAATACTGTGGTTACCGCCTGGCAGGGGAGTGTAATCCGAATAAAGGATATTGCCGTGGTAGAGAGGCAACTGCAGGAAACGCGCGAAACGGTCAGGATGAGCGGTGATCCTGCCGTAGGTATTTTTGTTCAGAAACAGGCAGGAGCCAATATTCTGGAGGTAGTAGAAGCGGTAAGGCACGAAATGGAGCTGCTAAGGCCCATGCTGCCTGATGATGTTGTTGTTACAGAGTTGATGGACAACTCAGAAATGGTAACAGCCACCCTGGATAACCTGTTTACTACCATCCTTTTTGCCGGGCTGTTTGTGGTAATCGTGGTGGTGTTCTTTCTGAGACGTTTCAGAAGCAGTCTTATCGTGGTGCTGTCCATCCCTTTTTCCCTCATCGTGGCATTTATTTTTATGTATGCATGGGGCTTTACCATCAATATTTTTTCCCTGATGTCGCTGGCAGTAGCCATCGGGATGGTTATCGACAATGCCATTGTGGTACTGGAAAATATCAGCAGGCATATTGAGAAAGGCGTTCCACCACGTCAGGCAGCTTTATTCGGAACCCGTGAAATGGGGCCTGCCATCATTGCTGCCACCCTTACCACCATTGCAGTGTTTATACCCCTGGTGTTCCTTGATGGAGTGGTGGGAATTATGTTCAGGCAGTTGGCAATCATCACGGCTATAACGCTGCTGGCGTCTCTTTTTACTGCACTTATGCTTACCCCAATGCTGGCTTCAGCCTTGCTGAAACCTGAACAGGAAAACCGCAAAAACAGTCGTTTCTGGGAGTTCAGCGAGAAATTTTTTCTCAGGCTGGAGACGCATTACAGCAAATGGCTCCTTTTTTCTCTTGCCCACAGAGTTTGGGTGGTAATCATTGCTTTGGTGATTTTCGGCGGAACCCTTTTCCTGGCTTCTCGGGTTGGCACAGACTATATTCCCGAATTCGATGCCGGAGATTTAAGTGTGGTGGCCGAAATCCGGGTGGGAGCCAGTACCGAAGAAACCCTCAGGCTTACTGCCAGAATCGAAGAAATTTTCAGGGAGGAAATACCGGAGATCCGCAATTTATACTCACTGACCGGGCAAAGTGACCAGGGGTTGCTGAGCTCGGTGGGTTTTAAAGAAGGGAAGAATGTAACTTCTGTTTTTGCCCGCACAGTCATGCCTGAGGATCGAAGCCGCTCTTCGGCTGAAATGGCCGAACGCATCCGCGAGAGGGTGAGCGAAATACCCGAAATAGAGAATTTCTCGGTGAGCGGGGGAAGTCTTATTTCTGCTGCCGTATTGGGAAATGTGCGACCGGTTCAGGTGAAAATTTCAGGGAATGACTTGCAGGAGTTGAATGCTTTTGCACGTACACTGACCGATTCCCTGCAACAATTGCCCGCATTTGTGAATGTTGAAAATTCCGTGGACAAAGGAAAACCTGAACTGCAGCTGCTTGTTGACAAGGACAGAGCCGCAGCATTGGGAATGAATCAGGCCATGATTTCCCTGCAGATGCGCCAGAGTATTTACGGACAGGAAGCGGGAAGTTATGACGATGATCTGGAAAGTATTCCCATCAATATAAGGTATGATCCTGAATACCGATCCAGCAGGGAGGCCATCGAAAGAGTGATTCTGAACACTCTCCTGGGTACACAGGTGCCTGTAAGCCAGGTGGCACAAGTGGCCTATGAAAGCGCTGCACAGGAAATTCAGCGCGAAAATCAGCAAAGGGTAGTTTTTGTTTCTGCCGAGCCTTACGGACTTTCCCTGGGAGAAGCAGCTGATCTGGTGGAAGATATTCTTGCCGGAACAACGGTGCCTGATGGTATCAGGGTTGAGTTGGGAGGACAGATAAAAGAACAGGAGGAATCCTTCGGAAACCTCAATGCCATGTTTGTAATTGGTCTTTTACTGGTTTTTATGGTGATGGCTTCTCAGTTTGAATCGCTGAAGCACCCTTTTGTTATTCTTTTCACCATCCCCTTTTCTCTTACGGGCGTGGTGCTGGCTTTTGCGGTGGCCGGGCTGAGTTTGAGCGTGGTTACTTTCCTCGGGGTAATCATGCTGCTGGGAATCGTTGTAAACAATGGTATTGTTCTGGTGGATTATACCAACTTGCTGCGCAAGAGAGGATTGTCGCTTATGGATGCCCTGGAGCAGGCGGGCAGCAGCAGGCTCAGACCCGTTTTAATGACTTCTTTTACTACCATGCTGGGTATGATTCCCATGGTTTTCAGCAAAGGTATCGGGTCAGAAATCTGGTCTCCTCTGGCTGTTACCATCATAGGAGGTTTATTTATTTCTACTTTTATCACTCTTATATTGGTTCCTGTAGTATATTTGTTGATGCATAGAGCAGAAAAATAAAAACCATCAATCCCAACCCTTATGAAACGTATTCTCACTGTAGTTGTAATTGTACTGGGAATCATCGGGCTCATTATACTTCTCATGCCCGGGTACCTGCGCACGGCACTGGTCTACCAGACACCCGATATTGACGATTACCGGATTTTTCATAACCGCACCATAGAGGCTGCCCGGCCCGAACCCTGGACAAAGCACGAACTTTATGGCAGCCTGCAAATTCCCGAATCTTACACCGATAGCTTTTTCAAATTTGAACCGGCAGCCTTTCTCATCCTGCAAAACGGTCAATTATTGTTTGAAGAATATTATGATGATCATCAGTCCGATGACTTGTCGGGTTCCTTTTCCATGGCAAAAACCATTATTGCCCTATTGGTGGGCGCTGCCATCGATGATGGTTATATCAGGGATATTCATCAGCCTGTTAAAGACTTTTTGCCTGATTTCGCCATCGCCCAACATGATGTTACATTGTATCATTTACTTACCATGACCTCAGGGCTTGACTGGGATGAAGAGTATGCTGCGGCCTTTTCGGTTACCACCAAAGCTTATTACGGCAGAGATCTTGAGAAGCTCCTCAAACCCATAGGCATTAATGAGCCCCCGGGAAGTGTCTTTTATTATACCAGCGGATCTACCCAGTTGCTGGCTTTTATTCTTGAGCAGGCCACAGGGAAAAAAGTTTCAGATTATTTTACAGAAAGGATATGGAGCAAAATCGGTGCTGAAAACGATGCTTTATGGAGCCTGGATCATGAGGATGGCATTGAGAAAGCTTATTGCTGTTTTAATAGCAATGCCAGGGATTTTGCACGGTTGGGGCAATTGATACTCAATGGCGGCTACTGGGACGATGAGCAAATTATTTCTTCCGGATTTTTGATGCAAATGACTACACCTCTTAGTTATGTTTCTGATAAAAAGGGAAATAAGGTAGACTACTACGGGCTTCAGACCTGGATTTTGCATCACCAGGGGATGAGTATACCGTATTTCCGGGGTATACTGGGGCAGTATATTTTTGTGGTGCCCGAAATGGATGCGGTGTTTGTGCGGCTTGGACATAAGCGATCTGATTACCGGATCAATGATATTCCCTCTGATGTGCTTATTTATACCGACATGTTCCTGGAAATGATGTCCGGATTGGATCAATAGTTGGGTTTTGTTCACCAGACCATCTTCTCATGCATACTTCATAATTTCTTATTAAAAGCAGCGTTGTTAGTATGCTTGAAGGGAAAGTATTTTCCCCCTGTCGAACTGTCATGGTGCGGCTTTAATTTAGGATACCGCAATATTTATCTTAAGATGGTATTATGTGTCAAATAAATAAAAAACAGGCCAATTTGTCTGAAAAAATATCTAAATTCGCTATGAATTTTGCTAACTGAGTTATGTCTTGTATAATTAATCTTTAATCCAAACAGAAATATGAAAATGAAACTGGTATTGATTGTTGCTGTCTTGTTCGTTGTAGCGGGTTGCCGGTCACAAAAAATGAATGCTGCGGATGAAACGGAAAGGCCTGTAATTGAGAAAGAAACGGATATTGAGGTAGAAGTAGACCAACTAACAGGTATCATGTCGCTGGAAGAGAGCTTTACTTTCACAAGCGATGAAGATAAGGATCAGCATGATGAGAAAGCCTATTTTGTCATCATTGGTAGCTTTCGCAACAAAGACAATGCAGACCGCTACCTGGAAACCATACAAAACAAAGGATTTGAGCCTGTTATTCTGCTCAGCGAAACAGGGTTACACCGCGTTTCAGTCGACTCCTATAACATGGAGAATGACGCCAGAGCCAGAATCATGCAAATCCGGTCACAGTTTCAGGAACATGAAGACACCTGGCTATTGATCCGGAAATAGGCACCCAAAAAAAAGAGCCGGACATTACATCCGGCTCTTTCGCAATAAGCACCAATCAAAAAAAGACGTTCTGTACTTTTTTCCCTTTTTTATTTGCTGATAGATTGAATCATTTTTTCACTGTCGGCGGAGGCAACTCCCATCACTTCTGCTACTGCACCACCCATCATATTGCCCATCATGGAGGTGTTCATCCATGAAATATAGGTTTTACCATCTGACTTTTCGTAAATAGAAACCCTGCAGGGCATCATATTGGAAACAATTCTTTCCTCGTCAAGTTTCAGAATTTCATATGCATGGTCAGGGTGACAAAGCTCGAAAACCTTCATGCTGGCTACCTCGTAACCATTAACTTCCATTGTTTTTTGCATATCGTGTACGGTAGGGATTTTCCAGCCCATGTCTTTGGCGGTTTGTTCAAATACCTCTACCGACTGTTCGAAAGTATACTTGCTTTCGGTTTCTTTTACCATCATACCGGGCGCAGCTTTATAGGCAAACAGTGATGTCAGCAGAATTCCTGCTACAATTCCTCCTAATACGAATAAAATGTTTGTTCTTGTCATGACTAATTTTTTTATTTATTGATTGATTGATATATTTGAATTTGTAATTAGTTCGTGTTTTCCAATATTACTTTTCCATTTCTATGCCACAAATTACAAGTGCTTGTATTATAGCGTTTAAACATGTTTTGTGGATTCAGGGTTAGCCCTTTGGTTAGCATTCAGGTTAACGAAAAAGTATTAACTTTGCTAACTATGTGTTAACTTTTAAGAAGATGTTTACAGATTTCAAAACCCTTGCAGAAAATTTGCCCTGTGGCCTGGTGATAGCTGATAAAAAGCTGAACATTGAGTTTGTCAATGATTTTGCTCTTAAAAAAATACTGGATCTTCCCGGAGACACCCGTCCGTCCAATTTTGGTGATTATACCTTTTATACCACCGATATGCGCCGGTTTGATATGGATAATTGTATGCGCAGTATGGTGGAAACTGGCAAACGAACATTTCACAAAACCTTGTTGGTGAAAAGTGGTAATCAGGAAAAGCTTGTGTATTTTTCGGTAAATACCTTTGTCAGAAAAGGAGAAAAAGATCTGTACCTGTTTAATATTACTGATATCTCTGATGAAATGGATTGTATAACCCACTCTCCGGGTACTTTCGGACGTGGCGAATACCTGATCCGCAAAAAAATCATCGGCAACGATCAGAAGATGCAGGAGATATACCGGATGATATCTCTGGCAGCAGATTCGGAGGTGAATGTAATGATTCAGGGTGAAAGCGGAACAGGTAAAGAATTGGTGGCAGATGCCATTCACGAACTTTCCGAACGCAAGAACGGGCCTTTGGTAAAAGTAAACTGCTCGGCATTTTCAGAAACACTTCTCGAGAGTGAACTGTTTGGCCACGTGAAAGGCTCATTTACCGGAGCATACAAAGATAAGCCCGGGAAATTTGAAATGGCAAACGGCGGTACCATTTTTCTTGACGAGATTGGAGAAATCAACCAGAGCATACAGGTTAAACTGTTGCGGGTAATCCAGGAGAAAACCATTGAAAGGGTAGGAGACAACAAATCTGTGAAGGTAGATATGCGCATAATTGCTGCTACCAACAAAAATCTGCGGGGGCTTATAAAGAAAGATATTTTCAGGGAAGACCTTTTTTACCGGCTGAATGTTTTCAATATTCTCATGCCCTCCCTGCGCGACAGACACCTCGATATCCCCTTGCTTGCCGATTATTTTATAGAAAAAATAAACGATCAGACCGGAAAAAACGTAAAGGGACTGAGCCGGGATGCGCTGAAACTGATGATGGAATATCCCTGGCCGGGCAATATCCGCGAATTGCAGAATGCCATTGAGCATGCCTTTGTGCTGGTAAATGGAAACATCATCGAAGTAAACGATCTGCCTGTTGAACTCAAAAATCGTACATCTTCCGGTCCGCTACCCGATACCGGCAGGCAAAACCTTTCTGCTTCGTTGTATTATGCCGAAAGCTTCAGGAACAGGCATAGCGGAAGACTTACCATTAATCGTGAGCAACTGGAGGGAGTGCTGGAGATGCATGATTTTAACCAGACAAAAACCGCAGAATTTCTGGGGATTAGCCGTGTCGCTTTATGGAAAAAAATGAAAAAGTTTGGAATGTAACAGACAGACCCTAAGCTTATTTTCAGGCTATGATGTTTTCTTTTTTCTTTTTTGTATTGGGTGTTGGGTAAAAACTTTCCATATAATCCATAACCATTTTGTCAAAGCCTGACTTGTCTTGTTCGTGAAAATCCACCTCAATGGGAATATAATAAACCGGAAGGTTTTTTATAATGTTGGAAAGCTCTTCTTTGCGCAGGCGCATACTGTCTTTTTCAGTGGTGATAATTACCTTGCTGCCACTGTAGGTTTCTCTGAAACTATTGACAAATGAATCCAGCTCTTTAACGGTAAATTGATGATGATCTGCAAATTTGAATACTTTAAGATCCAGACAGAGTCTTTTCAGGTGTTCGGCCAGAGGTGTGGGGTTGGCAATACCTGTGATCAGAAAGATCGTTTTAGCCTTTTGCAGTTTCTCGGTTTTTGCATAGTTGGTTACCGGAACCCATTTCCCGTATTTAATGTAGGAAAAGAAAATATTTTTAATGTTGTACCTGGCAAGGTCTTTAAGAATAAGCTTCTTGTCGAGCGGGGAGAAAACGCTGGGTGTTTTGGTTACAATCAGTGCATCTGCTCTTTGGGCGCCGCGACGGAATTCACGCAGATTGCCGGTGGGAAGCATATAGTTTTTGGTAAATATCTTATGATAGTCTGTAAGCAGGATGTTTAAACCCGGTTTAATATACCGGTGCTGAAAGGCGTCATCCAGTAAAATTGCCTGGTTGGAAGGTTTGTCCTTAAGGATGCGTTTTATCCCTTTTTTTCTGCTTGCACACACAGCAACGTGCGCCTCCGGATGCTTCAAAGAAATCTGTAGCGGCTCATCTCCTACCTGATTTACGGTTGATTTGGGGCCGGCTACCTGGTATCCCCGTGTTTTTCTTTTGTATCCCCTGCTGAGGGTAGCTATCTTAAAACGTTTTTTCAACAATCCTGTAAGATATTCGATATGGGGGGTTTTTCCGGTTCCTCCGGTGCTGAGGTTGCCTATACTTATTATCGGGTGGTCAAATGATTTAGAAGGTAGAATTCCCCAGTCGAAAAATTTGTTGCGCAAATGGGTAATACAACCGTAGAGCAATGAAATAGGAAAAAGTATTATCCGAATAATATTCATGGTTCAAATTTAGGAAATGATAACAATTTTGTCAACCGTAATTCACTTACTTTTAGTTAAGTACGAAAGTATTTTCAGGGCATTCAAGGTTTAACAGAATGTTTTTACCCGTTTAAGCTAAAAAGAAACATAAGGATAGAATAAAACTTTTAAAACAATGAGGTCGTAAGTGTTATAAGTTTTATAAACTTTTGGGAAAACTAAGAGACTTTGGATGCTTTTTTTTACCTTAGCATTAACTAATAAATTGTGATATGAAGTTAAAAGATATATTAAATGTTTTTGAGGAACAAGCTCCTTTTTCATTACAGGAAAGTTATGACAACTCCGGTATTCAATATGGAAATCCCGAACAGGAGGTGAAAAAAGGCCTGGCGTGTATCGATATTACCGAAGCAGTGGTGGAGGAGGCTGTCAAAAAAGGATGCGACCTTATCATTTCTCATCACCCTCTTATTTTCAAAGGGATGAAATCGCTGGACGGAAGTCATTATACACACCGGGCATTGATCAAAGCCATCAAAAATGATATTTGCCTGGTGTCGGTACATACCAATCTGGATAGTGTATTGACTGGTGTTAACGAGAAGCTGGCCAAAAAAATGGGGCTGGAAAATCTGGAGATTCTCGATAAGAGAAAGGGATTATTGAAAAAGCTTGTGGTTTTTTGTCCCACAGATCATGGTGAAGCTGTGCGCAACGCAATATTTGAGGCCGGAGCCGGACAAATAGGAGAATATGACTGCTGCAGCTTTAACCTTGAAGGAAAAGGAAGTTTTAAAGCGGGAGACAACAGCAACCCCTTTGTAGGAGGAAAAGGAGAAGTCCATTTTGAAAACGAGGTCCGAATCGAAACCATTTTGCCCGGATATCTTCAGGGCAGGGTGATAAAAGCAATGATCGATGCACACCCATACGAAGAGGTAGCTTATGATCTCTACTCGCTCGATAATGTTTTCGGGAAAACCGGGATGGGTATGATTGGATATTTGCCGCGCGAAATGGAAGAGACAGCCTTTCTTGCTATGCTCAGGGATAACCTGGGGAGTGATGGCATCAGGCATAGCCCTTTTACCGGGAAAACCATCAGAAAAGTTGCGCTCTGCGGAGGAAGTGGTAGTTTTCTCAGAGATAAGGCAATGGCCTCAGGCGCTGATGCTTTTGTTACCGCAGATGTGAAGTTTCATGAGTTTTTTGATGTGGAAGGAGTCCTGCTTATGGCCGATGTGGGACATTATGAAAGCGAACAGTTTACCAAAGAAATTTTGTATGAAATAGTTACCAAAAAATTTACTAACTTTGCACTCCTTATTTCTGACCAGAATACAAACCCGGTCAGGTATTTTAAATAGAGATAATTTAGAGATTACATAAAATCTGTTTCGCGCATGGCTAAAGCAAAAGCATCTTCCAAAAAGCAAGAAGAAGAACCCATCATCCAGGAACCTGAAATTGTAACGACCACTTCTGCAATGGATCAAACTGCGGAAGACAGTGTTGAGTCGGCAGTAAGAAAAAAACTGGTAAGTCTTTACACATTACAACTTATCGATGCACAGGTCGATAAAATCAAAAACATTCGGGGAGAACTTCCTCTCGAAGTTCAGGACCTTGAAGATGAAATAGAGGGACTTGAAACCCGTATTTCAAAATTCAACCAGGAGATCTCTGATTTGCAGATGGAAATTACCAATAAGCAAAACAGTATCAAAGAGAGCCAGGAGTTGGTTAAAAAATACGAAGCACAGCAAATGAATGTGCGCAATAACCGTGAATATGACTCTTTGAGCAAGGAAATTGAATATCAGAGTCTTGAGGTTCAGTTGGCAGAAAAGAAAATTGCTGAGTTCGAAGCATCCATTCAAAGCAAGAAAGAGATGCTTGAACTTTCTTCCAACGAATTGGCAGAACGCAAAAGTGACCTTGAACTTAAAAATAGTGAGCTTAAGGATATTATTGAAGAAACCCAGAAGGAAGAAGATCTGCTCAGGGAAAAGTCAGTACAGCAGGAGAATAATATTGATGAAAGATTATTGTCTGCCTATAAGAGAATTCGTGAAAATGCGCGCAACGGCCTTTCTGTTGTGCCCGTAGAAAGAGATGCCTGCGGAGGATGTTTCAATAAAATTCCCCCACAGCGACAACTGGATATCAGACTGAACAAGAAAATTATTGTTTGTGAGTATTGCGGACGGATTCTGGTAGATCCGGAAATCGTTGAAGAGATTACTTTGTAAATCCTTCCTGCAAATAATGCAAAAAAAACGGGCAGATTCTTTCGAGTCTGCCCGTTTTTTTCCGGGGGGGTATCGTTATGTTTTAAAACCGGAATCCAACCGTCATCATAAAACCCTGTTGGGTGTAATCATAATTTACTGGTGAATTTCTGTTGCCGGAAAAATTGTAATACTGGAAAAAATCCTCGGAGTATTGGGTAATAAAATATCCGAAATCAACAAAATAGCCTTTCTCTCTGATTCCCAGTCCTGCGCTGATGGTTGTTTTCTCCAGGTTGTTGATTCCTGATTCATAGGGGTTGGTGTTAAGGGCATATCCTGCCCGCAGAATAATCGGGTTGAGCCGGATCTCTCCACCCACTCTGATGTTATGTTGCGCCTGGAAGTTATTCCTGATGTTGCTGTTCTCCTGCGTGTACATGTCGCGATCGCTGCGCAAACGCATTTGTGTATAGTCCGCATATTCGTAGTCAACACTTAGTATTCCGGCTGTGCCAAATACCAAACCCAGGCTACCCAGCATTCTCATAGGGGTATTTAGTTCATATTCATATAATAGCCTTGGTGAAATGCTTTCTCGCTTTCCGAAGTTCACCAGGTCCGATTTCATCTCTGTCCTCCAGCTATCTTCCAAAGTGTAAAAGGTTGGCGTGTGCAAGGCAGCTCCGATTCTGATCATATCTGTGGCCCGGTAAATGGCCCCTATTTTAAAGTTGAAACCTCTCCCTGTGGTTTTCAGGTTTTCAGTATATTCCAGGGAACGTAGCTCATTGTCAGCACCGGTAGAGTTTTCTTCGGTAAAAATATAGTCCTCCTCAAAATTTACAAAAGGAAGGCCAAAGGTTGCACCCAGGTATAGCCTGTTGCTGTAATTGGCGCCCATGGTAAAAGCAAGTTCTCTTATGGAACCACTGGAGTTGGTAATTCTTCTTTGCAACACATTGTCGGGCATGTCAATAAAGTAGGTATTGTTGATACTGTCGAGTCCCAGCAACCATGTATCCCAGGCCAGTCCGGTGGTATAATCATCAAGGAATGAGCTGGGAGGTTGTGTGCTGTTAAAATTAGTTTCAGCATTTGCCTTATCAAGGAAGACACTCATAAGAGAGTTTTCAGTATTAAAACCTTCATAAATTCTCCTGTTGTTGAAATTGGCCAGCTGGTTGAGTCCAAAACCAAACTGAAACCCCATCCATCCTGATTCCTTCAGCTGGTCAGGATCATTGAAAGCAAACACCAGACCGATATTGCCCAGGGCAAAATCATAGTTGATGTCTTCTTCGGAGGTTCCCATAAAGGAAGAGGCTACCCGGGTATAATTGAAGCCTGGTGTAATGGTAAATTCGCTGCTTCTGTAAACGGCGATACCGGCAGGGTTGGTGCTGAGGGTCGAAAAATCACCTCCCAATGCTCCAAAGGCTCCTCCTGTGCTTACAAATCTTGCTGTTCCTGCAGGGTTAAACATGGAAAACCTGAGTGCATCAATCTCATTTTGCGCATTTACCTTTAGCAGGGTGGCGGCAAGAATGAGTATAAAAAACTGTATCCTTTTCATATTGTTGATTTTTATGGTTTGGGATGTTATGAGTTTGTTTTTGCCTGATTGTTTTCAGAAGGCACATGTATTTATATGATGCACAATTCATGTGCATGGATTCGTATTTGTATTACAATATAAAGAATCTTTATCGTTAAAGGCCCCGAAAGGGTAGTTGCGGGGACTTTAACAATAAGAATGGTTTCCTCTATCGTCTTCTGCTACTTGAACCTGAGGAAGAACTTCTTGAACTTGAACCACTGGAGCGTGAGGGGGATGAACTTCTCACTCCTGAGCTACCTGATGAACCCCTTGAAGGCGAAGTTCTGACGTTGGAAGGTGTGCTTCTTTGGGGGCTTCTTGAGGGAGCTGCCTGAGGCCTGTTGTTATTGGAAGGTCTCTGAGGCGCGGCCTGTGGTCTGTTTTGGGGCGTTCTTTGCGGAGCTGCCTGTGGTCTGTTTTGTGAAGGCGTTCTTTGAGGCGTGGCCTGTGGCCTGGTTTGTACAGGTCTCTGTTGAGGAGTGGCCTGCGGGCGGGTAGGTTGATTCTGAGGCCTTATCAGGGGCGCAACTTGCCCATCCCTGCCTGTAGCTGCTGGTCTTTGCTCAGTTGAAGGTCTTCTGTATTCCTGGTTGGAGCGGGGTTGCTGCTGACTAGGACTGGTATAAGTTCTTGGGCGTTCGCCCGGTTGTGCTGTCTGTCCGCTTCTTTCCTGAGGTTGAACAGGTCTTGTATATCTGGGAGTTTGACCTTCCCTTTGCTGTGAAGTGGTCGGTGCAGTATAATCCTGTGGCCTGCGCCGGGGCTCATATTGTGTGGGTCTTCTTTGCTCACCTGACTGCTCTTTGCTTTCAACAGCAGGTCTTTGTGCAATCTGACCGGGTGAGGCAGCTTCACCCGCTTTGGGGCGCATTGATGATGATTCACGTGTTTCGCCGGCAGTTGTTCTTGCGTCTTTAGTATCGGAAGGTTGAGCGCCGGCCGGTTCTCTTCCCTGAATTCTGCCTGATTCTGAAACAGACAGTTTAGTGCCTGCTGAACCGTATCTGCCGGCTTCTCTTACTCCAACACCTGAGCTGCTTCCAGAAGGTCTTCTTGCACCATAGCTGATACCTGTGGGTTCATAATCATAATAGTAATTACCACCATAAGGATAACCATATGCTCCCATATAATATCCACTCCAATAGCCATCATGATATCCTCCCATGTAGCCATAGGTGTGACCTCCCCAGTAGTTGCCCCATGGATTGCCGTATCCCCATCCGTATCCGTAATGAGTCCAACCCCAGGGGCGATATCCCCAACTGTAATAGAAAGAGGGAAAAAATAATGAATTGTACCCCATGTAAATGGATGTACCATAATAATGAGGATTGTAATTGTACCAGTACATATTGGTAAAATAGGGGTCATAATACCCGAATGAGGCCCAGTCGCGGTGGAATCTTCTGATACGTGAGCTATAGGAATAGTCATAGTAGCTGTCCATATAGAAATTCTGGGTTACATAGGTATTTCCTTCATCATCGTAATATGTTTCTGTCTCAACAGGTTCGTCGTAATAAGCATACTCTTCCTGCTGATAGTCTTGCTCATAAGGCTCCTGGTAGTTTCCTGCAGGCTTACTTTCGTTTGCTGGATTAACTTGTACTACAGCAGCACTGGCCTGATGAGCATCTTCGGCAGCTATTTCAGCATTGTTGCGGCTGTAATAGATGTCGTCGTGCACACCGGCAGTTTGGTAAGCTGAAGAACAACCTGCAAGGAATAGTGCAAAAAGGACGGTTAGTTTAACATAGGTTTTCATAATATTACTCCTCCATGTGTTTTTATGTATAAAATTTGTAATGTACTTTGCAATAAACAGAAAGAGATTTGTTGGTATTATTTTCTTAAATTTGCCCATCTTTCTGTATTAGTAAAACATCAAATTTTATACCAACTACATTGTTATGGCAAAAGATTTTTCAACCCGCGAAGAGAATTATTCCAAATGGTACAACGATATTGTCCAGAAAGCTGATTTGGCGGAGAGTTCAGCAGTACGTGGCTGTATGGTAATTAAACCCTACGGGTACGCAATCTGGGAGCGCATGCAGGGTGCTCTGGACAAAATGTTTAAGGATACCGGGCATTCCAATGCATACTTTCCAATTTTCATACCAAAGTCATTTTTTAGCAAAGAGGCCGATCACGTGGAAGGTTTTGCCAAAGAATGTGCCGTGGTAACCCATTACAGGTTGAAAAAATCACCCGATGGAAAAGGTGTGGTAGTGGATGAAGATGCCAAGCTGGAGGAGGAGTTGATTGTTCGGCCTACTTCTGAGACCATCATCTGGGATACTTACCGCAACTGGGTGCAATCGTACCGCGATTTACCCATTCTTGTCAACCAGTGGGCCAATGTGGTAAGATGGGAAATGCGCACAAGAATGTTTTTACGTACGGCTGAATTTCTCTGGCAGGAAGGTCATACCGCCCATGCTACAGAGGAGGAAGCATTGGTAGAAACCAGGCAAATGCTGGATGTTTATGCCCATTTTGCCGAAAACTTTATGGCTGTTCCTGTTTTGAAGGGAGTAAAATCGGAAAATGAAAGATTTGCCGGAGCTTTGGAAACCTTTTGTATTGAAGCCATGATGCAGGATGGCAAAGCGCTTCAGGCTGGAACTTCCCATTTTCTTGGCCAGAATTTCGCCAAAGCTTTTGATGTGAAATTTGCCAATAAGGAAGGGAAGCTCGATTATGTATGGGCAACCTCTTGGGGCGTTTCCACCCGTTTGGTAGGGGCTCTTATTATGGCCCATTCAGATGACAATGGGTTGGTGCTGCCTCCCAAACTTGCACCCATACAGGTAGTAATTGTTCCTATTTATAAAAACCAGGAACAGTATGAACTTGTATGCACAAGGGCGAAAGAAATAAGAGATCAACTTCAGGAAAAAGGAATCAGGGTTAAGCTTGACGACAGAGATACCCATAAACCCGGCTGGAAATTCAACGAATATGAGTTTAAGGGTGTACCCTTGCGCATAGCTATTGGACCCAGGGATGTTGAAAACAATACCGTGGAAATGGCCCGCCGCGATACCCTCGAAAAAGCTTTTTATCAACAGGCAGATCTGGTAAATAAAATTGAACATCTGCTGGATAATATCCAGGATAACCTTTTTCAGAAGGCATTGTCTTTTAGAGATTCAAAGACTTTTTATGCTGATTCGTGGGAAGAGTTCAATAAGATTCTGGACGAACAAGGCGGATTTATTTATGCACACTGGGACGGAACTGCAGAAACCGAACAAAAAATCAAGGAAGAAACCAAGGCAACCATTCGTTGTATTCCCCTTGACAACAAACCTGAGGAAGGAAAATGTATCTATTCAGGTAAGCCTTCCACCCAGCGGGTAGTTTTTGCACGGGCATACTAGAAAGAATAATTTAGTAAAAAGTTCGTTATCTTTGATGTTATAATCCCATACTCATTGCATATCATTGGTTTATTCTGAATTTACGTTTATATGAAGTTCCTATTATTCTCAATTCTTTTGTTTTTTGGATTGTCTGAAATTTGTTCGCAGGAGCAAGCCGAAAGACCCTATGTAAAACAGGATGAAAGTGTCGACAGGCTGATTAGCTCTTTCCGCCAGCATAACAGAAGCAAAGGAATGCAGGGCTTCAGGGTACAGATATATACAGCCTCCGGAAATCGGTCTAAATTGCTTACTGACAGGGTAAAGGCTGAATTTGACGTCAAATATCAGGGTGTGCGGTCATACATTACTTACGATGAGCCCTATTACAAATTGCGTGTAGGTGATTTTCGCAGCAGGTTTGAGGCTCAGCAGTTTCTCAAAAAAATATCATCTGAATATCTTTATGCAATTGTTGTTGTAGACCGAATCAACCTTCCGCGGTTGGAAATTGATAAGGATGATTCCACCGGAGAAACCCATCAGGAATCAGAATAAGTAATTACCTTGATTCCCTGACGGTGATGAGGTAAATAATGCAGGAATCATAAAAAAAAGCTGCCGGGAGATCTTCCAGGCAGCTTTTTTACTTTGTCAAACAAAAAAGTGTTTAATTCTTATCAATTGCATTGAGGTCTTCAAAAGCACCTTTTAGTCTTTCTTTCATGCTTTCTTCTGATTTTCTGAGCCAGGCTCTGGGGTCATAGAATTTTTTATTAGGCTTGTCAGCACCTTCGGGATTGCCAATCTGTGCCTGCAGGAAGCCTTCGTTCTTCTGGTAATAATTTTTGATTCCTTCCCAGAATGCCCATTGGGTATCGGTGTCAATATTCATTTTAATCACTCCATAAGAAATGGCTTCTCTTATTTCTTCTCTTGACGAACCGCTGCCTCCGTGGAAAACAAAATTCACTGGTTTTGGGGCTGTACCCATATTCTTTTCAATAAATTTCTGGGAGTTGTCCAGAATTTTGGGTTCCAGCCTTACGTTTCCGGGTTTGTATACCCCGTGCACATTCCCAAAGGAAGCTGCGATGGTAAACTTGTCAGAAATTTTGTTGAGCGCTTCATACATTTTTGCCACTTCTTCGGGTTGGGTGTAGAGCTTGGAGCTGTCAACATCAGTATTGTCCACTCCGTCTTCTTCACCACCGGTTACTCCCAGTTCAATTTCCAGGGTCATCCCAATTTTGCTCATTCTCTCATGGTATTTCACGCAAATTTCAATATTCTCTTCCAGGGGCTCTTCAGAAAGGTCGAGCATATGAGAGCTGAAAAGGGGTTTTCCGAATTTTTCAAAATGCTCTTCTGAAGCTTCCAGCAAACCGTCAATCCAGGGGAGAAGTTTTTTTGCAGCATGGTCGGTGTGCAGAATAACCCTTACTCCATATAATTCCGCCATCATTGCTACATGTTTTGCACCCGAAATGGCTCCTGCGATAGCTGCTTTCTGGTTGTCATTGGAAAGACTTTTTCCGGCATAAAAATGTGCGCCACCGTTGGAGAACTGAATAATTACCGGCGAGTTAACCTCTTTGGCTGTTTCCAGCACCGAATTGATGGTATTGGTTCCGGTTACATTTACTGCAGGTAAGGCAAACTGATGCTCTTTCGCTATTTTCAGTAATTCCTGAACCTGGTTTCCGGTTACAACTCCCGGTTGAATGTTTTTCATTAAGTTAGCTGCCATTGTTAAAATATTAAGATTTATAATTAAACATATAATTAAGGTAATTCATGCCTTTTTTCCATTCTCCAAAATTACAAAAATTGGAGCAGATATACGTTATCGGTCCAAAATTGATTAAATATCCTTTCTTTATCAGCTTAATACCTGAATAATTATTGCTAACTTGCGGTGCAAAATAAAAATGTACATTAAAGAATACAGGGGTTCCCTTTATTGCTATGCCAAAGGTTTTAATTGTTGATGACGACGTAAATTTTTGTGGTATTTTAAATTCTTACCTGGGCAGAAAAGGGTATAGTGCAGAAGAGGCTTATACCTGCAGTGACGCTTTGCGCCTTTTGAAAAATAAGAATTTCGATGTTGTATTGACTGATTTTCGTTTGCCTGACAGAAATGGGCTGGAATTGCTCAAAGAACTGAAAGACAAACAATCGGATGCGGTGGTTATCCTCATGACAGCCTATGCTGACATCAGAATGGCAGTGAAGGCTATAAAACTAGGGGCATTTGAATATGTTACCAAACCTGTAAACCCGGAAGAAATTCTGATGTACATGAAGAAAGGGCTTGACAGGTTGCCTCTCAAAGAAACTTCCCGAAAAACAGAAACCCCTGTGTTCAACAAGCATGGTGATTTGGAATACGTCTATGCTTCCAGCAAAGAATCCAGGGCTATTCACGATCATATAGAACTGGTGGCCCCAACAGACATGTCTGTTATTATTCAGGGTGAAAGCGGAACAGGTAAAGAATATATTGCGCGAAAAATTCACGAGCAAAGCAAAAGAAGCTCTCATCCCTTTGTGGCCATTGATTGTGGTTCGCTCTCCAAAGAGTTGGCCGGTAGTGAGTTCTTCGGCCATATCAAAGGTTCTTTTACAGGGGCTTTGAATGATAAAACCGGACAGTTTGAAGTGGCCAACCTGGGCACCCTGTTCCTGGACGAAATAGGAAACCTGTCCTATGAAATACAGGTGAAGCTGCTACGGGCTATACAAGAACGTAAAATCCGAAAAATCGGCAGCAACAAGGATATTCCGGTAAATGTTCGTTTGATTACAGCCACCAACGAAGATCTGCGGGAAGCAGTTAAAAGAGGTGCTTTTCGCGAAGACCTTTACCACCGGCTCAATGAGTTTACGGTTCACGTCCCGCCCCTTAGGGATCGCAAGGAAGATATTGTCGTTTTTATCAAACATTTCCTGGAAAAAGCCAATCGGGAACTAGACAAAAGGATAGAGATTATTCCCGACCCGATTATGGAGTCATTCTGGGCCTACCCCTGGCCGGGAAACATCCGTGAAGTAAAAAATGTTATCAGAAGAGCGGTGCTGCTTTCCAGGGGAAATGAACTCCGGGTAGAATCGTTACCAGAAGAAATTCCCCTTTTTATTACCAGGAAGGATATAAAACCCCAATCTTCAGGGAATGATCTGAGAAGTCAGACTGAAAAAACTGAGAAGGAGATGATTATTTCCACACTGCAGAAAGCCAGGTTTAATAAATCCAGGGCAGCCAAAATGCTCAATATAGACCGTAAAACCCTGTATAACAAGATCAAACTCTATGGTATAGCCACAAGCTGATAGAGGTTATTGGAAAGTGTGGAATTGTTCTTTCTTTTGGGTAATTTGTCCCTTTGTTCTACACTTTTTTGTGGAAAAACTTCACACTTTTGTGGTTGGTGATTTTTGGATGACAAACTTAAAAAAAAATACAGCCCGTTAAGTTGTTTGTAGTCAGGTTTATACAGTGCATTTTGCGATTACTGAATTTTACGGCACGCTTTTTTCATTTCCTCAAGTGAATTTATGGTTGAATAAGGATTTCCCCCTAATTACATAAATTTCCCTTTTGTTTTCCTATGCCGGCAGTTCCCCGCTGCCGGCTTCCTCTTTTTTATGGGGTCATGTTGAGTTGAGACCTTATTTTACAGCTTCCTGAAACAGCTTGTTTACCTCTATCCTTAAAATATTCCAATTTCTCCTGCGCCTGAGCATGCAATTATATTAACTTTGTTTGCCTTGCATCTGCTGACAGTTTTTTTATTTTAAAGATGCATATGGCGATAAATTCTCAAAGACTTAACCAATACTTTGTAACTATGGACACCCTTATGTTAATCGGCCGCAAACTTTTCAGCCATGCAATAAGCATTGTCAGGCAGAAAGTAATTCAGTCATCCACCAGGCTTTCAATTACCCTATTGTTTATGATTTTTGCTGTTTCCTGTGGCAACCCGCAACAGGAAGTAGAACGACTGGAGCAGGAAAACGAAGCTTTAAAGTCGCGCATAGAGCAAAATTCTGAAAATGTGGAAACCTATTTTTCCGACCTTAATGAAATAGAAAATAATCTGAAACTTATCAAGGAGAGGGAAAATATCATTACCGGCAGCGCTACAGATGGTATTGAACTTGGACAAGACCAGCAGGACCGCATCAATGAAGATATTCAGCTTATTGGCGATTTGATGGAGAAAAACAGGGTTTTGATTGCCAATCTGAACAGTCGGCTGCGAAATGCAGATACACGCATTGCCGGATTTGAAAGCACCATCGAACGATTAAATCAAACCATAGAGGAAAAGGAGATTGAAATTTCATTGCTCAGAGAACAACTGGCTTCTATGAACTTTCAGGTTGACCTGCTTACGGCCAAAGTAGATACCCTTGAACAGGAAGCCCGGGAGAAAGCCCGTTTGTTGCAGCAGCAAACCATAGAGCTCAATACCGCCTATTATGCCATTGGCTCTCAAAAGGAGCTTTTGGAAAATAAGGTTATTTCCAGAGAAGGAGGTTTCCTGGGCATTGGAAGAACCGCAAGGATGAAAGCCGATTTCAACCATGATTTCTTTACCCGCATTGATATTACCCGCGACTTTGAGATTTCCATCATTGGCGAACGTCCTCAGGTTATTTCAACACACCCGGAAGGTTCATACCAGATTCAGGTGGAAGATGATGAACGCTGGCTCGAAATTACCGATCCCGAAGCTTTCTGGTCTGCTTCAAGATACCTGGTCATACAGATAAGGTAGGAATAAGCAAATAGTAATCTGGAAAAGAAAGGGGAAGTCTGACTCACAGACTTCCCCTTTCTTTTAAAAACCATTAAGCTGCATGGTAACCGTGGGAATCAGCAACAGGAAACCCAGAATAATCAATGTCAGAATTAGCGGCCAAACCCATTTTACCCACTTGTGATAAGGTATGCGGGCAATTCCCAGTACCGCTATCAACACCCCGGAAGTAGGAGTTATCATATTGGTGAACCCGTCTCCAAACTGAAATGCCATTACGGTAGCTTGTCTTGAAATGCCAATCAAATCGCTGAATGGTGCCATGATGGGCATGGTGATAGCTGCTTTGGCTGATCCCGATGGGATAACAATATTGATGATGGTTTGAATCACATACATGATTCCCACGGAGGCTACATCGCCAAAATTACCCATGGCTTTTGACAATCCGTATAAAATAGAGTCGATGATACCGCCGTCGGACAAAACAACGATAATACCTCCTGCCAGGCCCACGATAATGGCTGCTGACATAATATCTTTTACTCCTTCCAGGAACAATACCGCAATCTCGTCGGCTGTTTTATTAATAGAAACACCACTGGCAATACCCATGGTAAGAAACAAGGTGGCAATTTCCATTACATACCAGTCATAACCCATTACGCCAACGATGAGGTAAATAATGGTATATGCCAATAAGAGCAAAATGAAAAAATGCACAGATTTTCTGAGGGCTACAATACCTAAAATGGCATAAAGAGCGGTGAAAAGCGGTAATACATAAAACCCGAAGGATGAATTTCCTACAGTCATTACCGTGTAAGGGTGAAAGACTGAGAAAAGGGTCATAGCAGTGAGGATGGCTCCATATACCCACCAGGCAATTGTAGGTGTGTAGTAGGTTACATGATTGTTGTCGGTTTCTTCACGTTTACGCCAGTAAGCGTCTTCTTCATACATAATGGAAGACCGGGGGTTGTTTCGGATCTTCTTTGCATAACGCAGCACAAAGGCAATTCCTACAAAATTGATTACCAGCCAGGCAAACATCCGGTATTCGATACCCGAAAACAGGGGCAATTCAGCCAGACCTTGCGCTATACCGATAGTAAATGGGTTGAGAATGGCTCCGGCAAATCCCAGGTGCGCCGCAATATACACCATTGATACACCCATAAGGGAATCGTAACCCATGGATATGGCAAGAGGAATCAGGATGATAACAAAAGCAATGGTTTCTTCGCTCATACCAAATACCGCCCCAAAGATGCTAAACATTACCATGATGAGCACGATAATGATATTGTCAACTCCCAGCCTTCGCATCAACCCATTATTTTCCAGTTTTTTGGTGAATTTCAAAAAGGCAAAAATTCCTACATCAATGGCTTTGCTTTTGTTCATAATCCAGAAAGCACCCCCAATCATAAGGATAAAAATGATGATATTGCTTTGTTTTACAAATCCTTTAAAGAGGGCTGAAAAAACCTGCCAGGTTTGCACATTGCTGTTAAATTCCGCTTTTGCTGCTTCCGGAAGGTTCTCCTCATAGAAAAACACCATTTGTTTTTGTTCCTTGCCTTCAACCATGGTGGTTACTTCAACATATTTTCCCGGAGGAATAAACCATGTAAGCAAGGCAGAAATTACAATTATACCAAAAACAATAACGTAAGTGTGAGGTACTTTTTTAAACATGAAAATGGTTGTTACAGGTTAATTTAAATGCCAAATTTTTCGCCCGATAAATATATGTCAATTTTTAGGTTTCTGGCTCCCAGTTTGTGGTTTTTTTCAAAAAAAGAATGGTCGGGGTTTGTGAAAACCATCACCTGAGCTTCACCAACAACTTCTGCCTGGTTGCCCCTTACCAGTATGGCAGTGGATTCATCAATCCCAATGCCTTGCAGCTCAGGATTTTCAATGATGGCCGTAAGAAGTCTGTTGTGTCTGCTTCTCCAGATAAAATGCTGATCAACAATTGCCGATTGAAGAAAGCCCAGTCCTGTTGCCAACTCAAGGTTTTCGGATTCAATGGTGCGAAAAGTGGCGCTGTATTCGGGGTAACGTAGTTCATTGCCGGTAATCATTTGCCGGCTCATTACAGCTGCTCCTGCGCTGGTACCTGCTATCAGCGCACCATTCTCCCATGCCGCATGGATGGCTTGCTCTATTTCTGTACCAGCCACAATCGACATAAACCTGTTTTGATCTCCCCCGCTGATGTAAATAAGCGCAGCATTTTTCAGTGAGTCAATTTTCGTTGGGTTCGGTGTTTCGCCGGGCAGGAAGTTAAAACCGGTAATCGTGGTTATTCCCGCTTCGATAAATTGCTCCGATGACCAGATTATGGCAGAGTCGGGCATGCTGCTCGACATGGGCAATACAACGGCGTAACCCTCTTCTCTTAATCCCGATTCTTCTATCATCCTATCTACCAGGGTTGCAGGTCTGCTTCCTCCGCCTATAATGAATAATCCTCCTTTATCTTTATCTTGCTTATCCTGGTGAGTTGCATTGCAACCAGAAAATACCAGTCCCACCAGGGTTAAAATGATTCCAAATCTTGTCATGATGTATTGAAATTAGAAAGGGCCGTTAGCTGCCGGTTCGGCGTCCAACGGCCCTTTGGGTTATTGCAGGTTTAGTTTCCCGACTGGAAAACGTGAATATTGGTAAGTGCTATCCGGTCAAGATCTGTTGATTCATGGTGGCGGAAAGCAATATAAATGGTTTCGCCGGTATACTCGCTCAGGTTTACATCCCTGAGCAACCATACCCAGTTTTCCATATCAGGCTGCAGCCGTTCGTTGAATACCTCTGTGAAGTCTTCAGGGTTGGTCCCTGTGGTAGAAACCATTACGCTGTAGTTTTCCGTCCGGAAATCAGGCGTATTGGCTGTGGGGGTAACATCAAACTGCAGGGAGACTCCGCTGGTGACTTCTGTCAGATCAATGGCCGGAGTAACAATCCAGTTGTCAGGAGTAAGAGGGCCGGTATCGGCAGTCCAGGATTGCGAAAGAATATAATATTCGCCTTCAAACTCATCCCAGTACCAGTTGAGACCATCGCCGTCATTGTCGATGAGCAGCCAGCCTTCGGGAGGGAAATTCCCTGCCAGTCCGGGATCTTCAAATCCTTCCTGGAAAATGGTGGGTACCAGTACCAGTCTGTCGGAGGCAGTCAGGTTGTTGTAATGAATGCTTTCCTGCTCCGGCATGGGGGTTACGGTAAGGGTTACATCAAAAATACCGTTTTCGGTATAGGTATGCACCGGGTTCTCTTCCTGAGAAGTTTCGCCATCGCCAAAATCCCATTCGTAGGATGCAGCATAAAGCGAATGATTGGTAAAAGAAACCTCGTAAAACACATTTCCGGTTTCCGGATCCGTAAACAGTTCAAATGTATAATCAAATCCTGCCTGGGTACTCGGCGTTGGAATCGATATGTCATCTGATTCGCAGGCTGTAAGGAGCAATGCCAGCACTCCTGCCATCAGCCATAAACTTTTTATCATTTTGAATGCTTTCATATTGTGTTATTTTTTGTGGTTCTTTATTCTTGCTTTTCTTTCCAATATAATATTCAGAAATTGATACAAAGAGTTAAAGAACTTATATTGTTATCTCGATTAATATCCCGGGTTTTGATCTTCTTCACCAATGCCGTCATTGGCAAGGATTTCATTTAACGGAATGGGAAACAAGGTTTGATTGATGTTGGTAATTCCTTCCAGTACCTCCACTGCTCTGCCGGTTCTTACCAGATCGTACCAGCGGTGTCCTTCAAAAGCAAACTCCAGTCGCCGTTGTTCTTCAATTTCAAGCAACAAAGCCTGATGGTTTGTTGTCGTAGAAGGCTCAAGACCGGCTCTTTCTCTTACCGCATTCAGATCGGTCAGTATGATGGCGGCATCTTCTACCAGCTGCGCATTGGCCTCGGCCCTGATAAGGTGCATTTCAGCAAGCCGGAAAACATATACATTGTCAGTGCCTGTTTCTATGTCGCTGTACTTGATGGCATAGGGGTCAACACCTGAAAAGGCAACAGAAGCTTCCAGCCTTTCATCATCTTCTTCGTAACTTTCAATAAGTGCACTGTCGGGTGCAAATTCATATCTTCCGCTGATGGCAGTGGGGAAGAAGTATTCTGCCAAACGGTTTCTGTCCTGCTCATTGAACTCAATCTCGAAAATGGACTCGTTGTTGATATTTCCACTAAACAGATAAGCATAGTCATCTTCAAGAGAGAGATTGAAGTCATTGATTACTTTGGTGGCCGCATCTATGGCAGAGAAGAGGGAGTCTCTGTTCTGTGCCGGATTGAAATAATAACTGTGTAGCAAAACACGTGCTTTCAGCGCGTGCACTGCTGCTTCGGATGCTTTCCCTGTTACGATGGTGCCGGTAATATTTGCTTCAGCAGCTTCCAAATCATCAAAAATCTGATTGAAAACATCTTCCATGGAAGAACGGGGTATATTGAGTTCTTCTTCGGTGGGCTGCACGGCATTGGTGCGGATGGGTACTCCACCGAAAACCCTCATCAAATCATAATGGGCCAAAGCCCTGAGGAAATACATTTCCGACAGAATTTCTTCTGCTTCCTCCGGTTCAAGATCATCCAGTTCCGGAATACGGTCAATCACATTGTTTACCCTGTTGATGGCTCCGTAAATGTCGGCCCAGATACCTTCTGCCACAACATTGTCGGCCAGAATGCTGTTGTTATCAATCTGGTTGTAACCGGCGGTTGTTCCGCTCCAGATGAGATTGTCTGCTGAGAGGTCACCCACAGCAATATAGTTGCGGCCGTAGTATCCGGCAGCCTGAAATGCATCGTAGCATCCGTTTACGGCCCTTATAACATCATTTCTGTTGTTGATGGCAGCATCTGCAGGGATTGAATGCTCAGGGTCTACGTCCAGTATGTCGCAGGAAACCCAGAGAAATGCAAATATCGCGGTTATAAAAAATAATTTCTTCATGATAGTATATCGTTTTTAATTTTTAAAGTCCTAAGTTTATACCTATGGAAACGGTTCTTACTTGCGGATAAGTAAAGAAATCGGTACCCAGCACCAGGTTGTCAGGGCCGGCGTAGTTTACTTCCGGATCCATTCCGCTGTAGTTGGTGAAGGTCAGGAGGTTTTGTCCGGTAATGAATACCCTGGCGCTTCTCATTCCTATTCTTTCTACGAAAGCCTTGTCAACATTGTAGGAGAGAGAAAGATTTTTAACACGCAGGTAGGAGCCATCTTCAATAAAACGGGAAGATATCCTGTTGTTATTGTTGGGGTCGCGCCCTGTTGCTCTGGGAATATGTGTCTCATCGCCCGGTTCGCGCCACCTGTCAAGCACTGCTATGGTTTGGTTGTCGCTTCCCTTCATGGATTCGATGAAGATGCGCGTACCATTGAAGATGTCGTTTCCGTAGGAGAACTGTAAAAATACGTTGAGTTCAAAGTTTCTCCAGGTAACAATGTTGCCAAAACCACCGGTAAAGTCAGGGTTAGGATCCCCGATTTTTGTGCGGTCGCTGGCGTCGATAACACCATCATCGTTTGTGTCTTCAAAAACAATATCACCGGTGGAGGGGTCAACTCCCAGGCTGTTGTAGCCATAAAAAATACCGATGGGTTCGCCAACTCTTACACTGTTACTACCCCTTCCGAGGTTATCGAGTGGCTGGTCTTTATAAAGAGAGAGTACTTTGTTGCGGTTGCGTGAAAGGTTGAAAGAGGATGACCAGCTGAAATCACTGGTTTCGAAATTAATGGTTTTGATGCTTAGTTCAATTCCTTTGTTTTCAAGCTCACCAATGTTGGAGGTGATGCTGGATGAACCGGCAGTCATGGAAACAGGACGGCTGAAAAGCAGATCCTGGGTTTGGTTGTTGTAATAATCTACAGAAATCTCAAGCCTGTCATTCCACATACCAATATCTACTCCTGCATTAAGCTGGTAAGTGGTTTCCCATTTCAGGTCGGGATTGTGCAGGCTAAGGGGGTAAATTCCTGACTCTCCCAGGTAGTTGGAGCCGCCTCCAAAGAGTGCCAGGTAAGCAAAATCAGGAATCCCGTCATTACCCGTAATACCATAACTTGCTCTCCAGCGCCATTCATTGATGGGCGTGTTGAGGTCCTTAAAGAATCCTTCTTCCGACATTCTCCATGCGGCAGATGCGGCAGGGAAGAAACCATATCGGTTGTTTTCGCTGAATTTGGTAGATCCATCGTAGCGGGCAGTAGCCGTAAAGATATACCGGTAATCATAATTGTAGCGTAACTGTCCGAAGTAGGAACTGATACCCCTGTTGAGTGATCTTGCATAGGCATCAGAAATGGTTCCTGCTTCTGCCAGGTACTCGAAATATTCATTGGGGAAATCCACTCCCCTGATGAACAGATTTCTACGTTGAAACATCTCAAAAGAGTATCCTGCCAGCATATCCAGGTTGTGCATATCTGCAATGCTGGTGTTGTATCGCAGGGTGTTATTGGCAACAATATTCAGCACATTGTTTTGCGCTGCAATACCAATCCCGTTGGATCTTGCACCTTGTCTTGTGGTAGTGGGATCGTAACTGTGCTCGCGCAGGCTCAGGTAATCAAAACCCCATTTGGTGCTGAAAGTAAGATTGGGAAAGATGCGATAGTCGCCAAATACATTGCCAATGGTACGGTAAGAATGTGCCTCATTGATGGCTTCTTTACCGATGGCCACAGGATTGGCAAAAGGAGCATCTTCGTTATAGCTGCCATCCTCATTGTATACAGGGAAAATTGCCGGATTGGCAATTGCATTGGCGAGGGGTGCATTGAGGGACTGATCGCCTTCTACGCGATTGTTCAGCGAGTAGCTCACTCCGAGACTGGCCCCCAAATCAAATTTTTCGTTAACCTTGTGGTCAACGTTGAGTCGTCCGTTGAGTCTTTCATAGGAAGTTCCCAGTACTACACCTTCCTGTGTATAATAATTCCCGGAAACAAAAAAAGTAGTTTTTTCATTGCCACCATTGGCTGATAGCTCATAGTTGGCCATGGGAGCCCTGCGTAGCACCTGGTCGAGCCAGTCGGTATTTTTAATGCTGGCAGGATCAGCAGGCGTGGTCTCCTTCAGTTCGTGCCATTGTTTTGCATTGAGCATTTCAAGGCGGTTTTCTACATCCTGCAACCCATAAGTGGCGTTGAAGTTTATGCTGGTTTCCTGGGCGGTACCTCTTTTGGTGGTAATAAGAATTACTCCGTTGGTTGCCCTGGCACCGTAAATTGCTGCAGCAGATGCATCTTTCAGTACGGTAATGGATTCAATGTCGTTGGGGTTGATGTCGGAAAGCGCATTAATGCCCTGGCCGGAAAAGCCCACCTGACCGAAATTTCCTGTAGTAACAGGAATCCCATCCACTACATAAAGTGGTTCATTGCCTGCAGAAATGGAGCTGTTACCCCTGATTCTTACCGTGGTGGCTGCTCCCGGAGTACCGGAATTCTGCGAAATCTGCACACCGGCCGAACGACCCTGCAGCACACCGTCAATGGTGCGCATGGGAACATCCCTGATTTCATTCTCGCCTACTACTCCCAGTGACCCTGAAATCAATCGGCTGGACTCTGTGCCATAACCTACTACCACAACTTCACCCAAACTTGCTACATCCATCATTAATCCGATGTCGATACGTGTTTGGCCCTCCACAGGTATAGCTTCTGTTACCATTCCCACGTAACTGAACAATAGTGTATCATTAGGTGAAACTTCTATGCTGTAACGGCCGTCAAAATCTGTTATGGTACCTTGTGTAGTGCCCTTGATTTGCACTGTTACGCCCGGTAGTGGCATATTGTCTTCCATAAATGATGTTACTGTGCCTGTTACCTCAATTTGCTGAGCTTTTACACCCACAATGGTTAAGGCAAGCAAAACAATACTGATAAAAACTTTTTTCATAAAGGTTAGTATTTGTTAATGTTGCTTTTTGGTTTAAAGCGAAACTGATATTTCGCTGCAAGTATAAGAAGAATATTTTAAAAATTTTAATTAATACCCATTTTAAATGATGATAGTCTTAAATTGAGGGTGTTAAGAATGTTTGGCTACTGTCTGTGTAGCAAAACTTATATGTTTGGATGGTGAGCTTTCGGCATGATTTTTCTCAAACTGCTGAGGCAAAACTATTTGGATAATAAATGCCAAGAGTAAAACTGCTTTGCAAAATTCTATTAATTTTGCACCCTGCCGGGTATCAGACCATAAATATGTATGCTGGTCTGGCCCTGCCCATTGCCATAATACAAATGAGAATTGATTCACAATGTTTTCAATGGGAATGAGATGCAAAAAGAAACTGGTAAATAACATATTGAACTGAAAAATGAAAGAATTAAGACGGCAGAGAGTATTTGATTTGCTCAAAGGAAAAGATGAAAGCCTGGTAAATGGTGAAGTAAACGTAAAAGGCTGGGTGCGTACGAAACGTGGCAACAAAAACGTAGCCTTTATTGCCCTGAACGACGGAAGCATTATCCATAATATTCAGGTTGTGGTAGAGGTTCAGTCCTTTGGCAATGATGAAATGCTGAAGAAAATCACTACCGGAGCGTGTATTTCTGTCAACGGAAAACTGGTTGAATCGAAGGGTTCAGGGCAAAATGTAGAAATTTTGGCCCATGAAATAGAATTGTATGGCACTGCCGATGCAGAAACGTATCCGTTGCAAAAAAAAGGACATTCCCTGGAGTTTCTGCGCGAGATTGCTCACCTGCGTCCACGTACCAATACCTTTGGCGCTATTTTCCGCATCAGGCATGCTTTGGCTTTTGCCATTCATAAATACTACAACGATAAAGGATTTTATTATCTCCATACACCTATTATAACAGGGTCAGATGCCGAAGGAGCCGGGGCCATGTTCAGGGTTACCACTCTTGACTTGCACAACGTTCCCACAACACCCGAAGGAAAAATTGATTTTCAGCAGGATTTTTTCGGCAAAGAAACCAATCTTACTGTAAGTGGTCAGCTGGAGGGAGAGCTGGGAGCTTTGGCATTGTCCAATATCTATACTTTTGGACCTACTTTCAGGGCCGAGAACTCCAATACTACCCGCCACCTGGCAGAGTTCTGGATGATTGAGCCGGAAATGGCTTTTTACGATATTAATGACAACCAGGATCTTGCCGAGGATTTCCTGAAGTATCTCATTGGTTATGTGCTGGAGAATTGCGCAGATGATCTGGAGTTTCTGCAGAAAATGTATGACAAAGAACTGATTGAAAGATTGCAGTTTGTAACAAGCAATACCTTTGAAAGATTGAGCTACACTGCAGCCATTGAAATACTGGAAAAATCCGGCGAAAAATTTGAGTTTCCTGTAAAATGGGGTGTCGACCTGCAGTCTGAGCACGAGAGATACCTGGTGGAAAAACATTTCAAAAAACCTGTTATACTTACCGACTATCCCAGAGACATCAAGGCATTTTACATGAAGCAAAATGACGATGGTAAAACCGTAAGGGCTATGGATGTACTATTTCCCAAAATTGGTGAAATCATAGGTGGAAGCCAGCGTGAGGAGAATTATGACAAGCTTGTAAGCCGCATCAAAGAAATGGGCATTCCGGAGAAGGATGTCTGGTGGTATCTGGAAACACGAAAATTCGGAACCGCTCCCCATAGTGGTTTCGGTCTGGGCTTTGAAAGATTAATGTTGTTTATTACAGGAATGGGCAATATCAGGGATGTTATTCCCTTTCCCCGTGCTCCTCTTAATGCCGAATTTTAACATTAAGAGCGAAAGGGTATCAAAAAAAATTCTTAATTTGGCCAACGTTTAATGTAGTAAATTACACCCTAAAATCCTATTGTAAATCATCAACCATGTTAAAGCAACGGTTACAACAAAAACTCCTGCAAAAGCTATCTCCTCAGCAGATTCAACTCATGAAGCTGCTGCAACTTCCTACATTGCTTCTTGAGCAGCGTATCAAGGAAGAAATTGAGGAAAATCCTGCCCTGGAAGAGGGAGCTGATGAGGAGTTTGAGGAGATTGAGGATTCGGCGGCTGATGATTTTGAAGATGATTTTGATCCCGATGACAAGGACTTTGATGAGCCGGAAGTAGACCCGGACAATGAATTCGATATCAGCGATTATATCGAAGACGATGATATCCCCAATTACAAGTTGGCAGCCAATAACACCAGTGCAGATGATGAGCATAAGGAAATGCCTATGTCATCATCATTCAGTTTTCAGGAACACCTGCTAAGCCAGCTGGGATTGAGAGATTTGAATGAACAGGAAGAGTTAGTGGCTCAGCATATCATTGGTAATATTGATGATGCTGGTTACCTGCAGCGCGATATCCATTCGCTTATTGATGATTTGGCATTTTCACTGAATGTGAAGACCGACTTCAAAGAAGTGCTGGGTTTGTTGCGCATAATTCAGGAGTTTGATCCTCCCGGAGTAGGGGCAAGGGATCTGCAGGAGTGTCTTTTGTTGCAAATGCGCAGGAAAACACCACGTACCCCTTCCATCGAAAATGCTACCCTTTTGCTGGAAAAGAATTTCAATGATTTCACGAAGAAGCACTATCAGAAGATCCAGAAAAAGCACAATTTCTCGGATGAAGATTTGAAGGGGGCCATTGATGAAATTCTCAAGCTGAATCCCAAGCCGGGAAACACCCTCACGGAAGCCGGAAGATCAGCCCAGTATGTTGTGCCTGACTTCATTCTCAGCAGCAACAACGGGGAGCTTGAACTAACCCTTAATTCGCGCAATGCCCCTGATCTGAAAATCAGCCGCACCTATACCGAAATGCTGGAAAATATGGCCGGACAAAAGAATAAGTCTGATGCCCGGCAAAAGGAAGCGTTTATGTTTGTGAAACAAAAACTCGACGGTGCCAAATGGTTTATTGATGCCATCAGACAAAGACAGAACACCTTGCTGGTTACCATGGAGGCCATTATGGGCCTTCAGAAAGAGTATTTCCTTACAGGAGACGAAACCAGAATCAGACCTATGATTCTGAAGGATGTTGCTGATATTGTGCAGCTTGACATTTCTACCATTTCAAGAGTTGCCAACAGCAAATATGTGCAGACACCTTACGGCACTTTCCTGCTGAAAACTTTATTTTCCGAGTCGCTCCAGAATGAAGAAGGGGAGGAGGTTTCCACCCGTGAAGTGAAGAAAATTCTGCAGGATTGTATCAGTGCAGAAGATAAAGTAAAACCTGTTACCGACGAACAGCTGACCAAAATTCTCAAAGAAAAAGGATACAATATTGCCCGGCGAACCGTTGCAAAATACCGCGAGCAGCTTAATATTCCGGTGGCCCGATTAAGAAAGGAGCTGATTTGATCAAAGAAAACAATACCTGGGCCAAACTGACGAGTATGGCTTTTCATCCTATGATTATGCCCACCCTCGCGGTGCTCATCCTGTTTGCCATCCCGAGTTATGTTTCATTTTCAACACCGGCCATGGCCCGCAGACTGATTGTTGGACTGGTATTTATCAATACCTGTATCGCTCCCTTCCTGGTGATATTGCTGATGAAAAAAACCGGGCTAATCAAAGATTTCTACCTTCAGGACAGAAATGACCGGGTGTATCCCATCATGGTCAGTGTATTCTTCTATTTATTTACCTATTATCTTTTTCGCCAGGCCAACCTTCCCTCATTGCTCAATTATTTTGTAATGGGAGCAACCTTGCTGGTGTTACTGGGGTTTGTAATTACCTTCTACTGGAAAATCAGTATGCATATGATGTCTATGGGCGGATTTACAGGTTACCTGATTGCCGTATCCATTATACTGGGCTACGAATTGCATATGCTTATTGTGGGAAGCATCATGGTGTCAGGCCTGGTAGGCAGTGCCCGTATAAGACTGAATGCCCATAATCAATCCCAGGTGTATGTGGGATTTATTACAGGCATTCTGCTTATGTTGTTGTTATTCTTTTATTTGCGGGGTTAAAAGATGATAAAGGATAGTCCAAGACTCATAAACTCTGCATCGGCGGCATTATTGTCTGAAAAAATATTATTAAGAGAAATGAACGTGTTGAGGTTCACCCTTCCATAACCTATCCTGCCATGGAAACCCAGTAAAAAGGTTTCAATATTGTCAAGTTTTCCTTCTTTAAACTTAGTATCTCTTCCATTGGGGACATCTTCTCCCACGTATTTGGTATGCGCATTGACCAGTAAGCCTCCCTTTATACCGGCATGGATACGGAACGTTCGGGGGGTGTTGCGTGTACGATAGCGAAACTCAACCGGTATGTTGATGTAATTGAGGCTGATTTTGTTTTTGTCATACTCAAATTCAAACTCTGCATCACCTATGGGTGTAAAACTGTGGTTGTCATTTTCAAAATCATGCATATACCAGTTGTCGCTGTAAAGGTTATGGCTCGAAAACCCCAGTCCTGCAGCTATACTGAAATTGGATGTGCTGATGGGAAATTCCTGAATGTAATCTAAGCTTACCCCCCGGTTGATTGTATTGGTTTCCATACCGTCGGGCAAATTTGACCAAACATCAGTAAAAATACTGAAAATGAATCGGTCAGATGCGCGCATTTTTGTCTCCTCTTGAGAGAATACTCCGGTGAAAAAAAATGCGAAAGCTGCAAATAATAAAAATTTCTTCTTCATAACATGAGTTTTATGTTCCTAATAAATAAATTTAATTCATAAAGATGGTGGTTCGTTTCCCAAAAATAATGCCATTTTTCGAGAAAGCATAGTGTTTACTTTTATTATTGGAAAACTTTTGGCCAGAAATGACCTGATATCTTAAATTTTAGTCGATGAGCAAGCATCGCGGTTGCTTACATGGTTAGTGCCAGTTTGCCTCTTACCCTGCCTGTTTCTATATGTTGATGGGCTTGTACTGCCTGGCCAAGGGTGTATTTTTTCTCTATGAAGGGTTTGATTTTGCTTTCCTGCATCAGGTTTGCCAGATTGTCCAGGTCTTCGCCGCCGGGTTTGCACAAGATGCCAAATGTTTTGCGGCTTCTAATCGGGTTGGTCAACTGTCTGATCATTACGCCAGGTGCAGGAACGGTGGTTATATAAGTGCCCCGTGGTTTTATAATACGAGAGCATTGGGCAGGTGATGATTTGGCCACTGCATCCAGCACGATGTCGAATTGCACCGGCAACCGCGTAAAGTCTTCCTTCTGGTAATCAATCACCCGGTCGGCGCCAAAGCCTTTGACAAGATCAACATTTTTACCGGAACAAACCGCAGTTACTTCTGCGCCCAGGGCCCTGGCTATCTGAATGCCAAACATGCCCACTCCGCCTGAACCGCCATTGATCAATACTTTCATTCCGCGTGAAATCTTTCCCTTGTCACGAAGTGCCTGCAAAGCTGTGAGTCCGGCCAGCGGCACCACCGCGGCATCGGCAAAATCCCATTTCTCCGGCATGCGGCTCAGCAAATCCTCTTTCACACTGAGGTATTCGGAATATCCTCCCCCTGCCATGTTGAGCATTGCAAATACCTTTTCCCCTTTGCTGAATTTCTTGCTGTTATCTCCATTCTTTTCTACAACACCGGCAAATTCGCCTCCCGGGGTTCTCGGAAATTTTCCGGGTGCAATGTATTTAAGACTGCCGTTGCGAACTTTGTAATCCACGGGGTTGATTCCGGCAGCCATAACTTTAACCAGTACTTCACCGGATCCGGGTTCTGGAATTGATGCTTCTGTAATCTCCATCACTTCGGCCGGGCCGTATGTTTTGTACGTAATTTTCTTCATAAACAGGTTTGTTTTTATACCTTGTCAATCTTCAATGCTATTAAACAATGAAGTAACAAGAATTGTTGGAGAGCCTGAACTAAAAGATACAGGCAATGTTAAACTGTTGTATAAAAAATTGTAATAGTAACAAGTAATTATGAGTAAAATCAACGGAAATCATATTGCAGGGCAAGAAACCCCCGAATTAATATATGTCTACGATGCCCTGTGCGGATGGTGTTACGGGTTTAGCCCGGTGATAACCCGTTTACAGGAGGAGTTTGGTGGAAAAGCTGACTTTCTGGTCCTTTCAGGGGGTATGGTGAGGGGAGAGAATGCCGGGCCCATCGGGCAAATAGCCGGATATATCAGGCAGGCTTACAAAACGGTGGAAGATACCACAGGGGTGAAGTTTGGGCAAAAATTTCTGGATGAAGTGCTGGAAAAAGGGGATGCCATTTTTACCTCGGAACCTCCTGCCCGCGCGCTGGCCGTTTTCAGGCTTGAGCAACCTGACCGGGCTATCGCTTATGCTGCAGGACTTCAGAAGGCTATTTATTTTGATGGAAGGCTGATTGAGGATAAGAGCCTTTACAGCGATATAGCCTCCCAACTGGGGGCAGATGGTGAAGAGCTTGTAAAAAGAATGTATACGGATGAAATAACGCAGATGGTTGAAAATGAATTTAAAATGGTTGCCGGGATGGGCGTCAACGGATACCCCACGCTGGTGTTTAGGAATGGAGAGAAGATGAAAATTCTTACCCGGGGATATCAACCTTACGAACAAGTGTCAGCATTAATACGGCAGCATTTGGGATGATTCCTGCAAATTGGCTCGTAGTAAAAATTTATCGATGGTTTTTTATATACTGACAGGTTTGTTTTTGCCTAAATATTTTTACTTTTGCGCAATTAACGAGAGGTGAGCTTTACATCCAAAGCATTAAAATCAAAAGATAACAGATATATGGGAAGAGCATTTGAATATCGTCGTGCGGCCAAAGAGAAACGCTGGGATAAAATGTCCAAGGTTTTTCCGAAACTGGCCAAAGCTATTACTGTTGCAGCCAAAGAGGGCGGGGTAGACCCCGACTTGAATGCCCGGTTGCGCACAGCCATTCAAAATGCCAAGGCACAAAACATGCCTAAGGACAATATCGACGCAGCTTTGAAGAGAGCTGCAGGGAAGGATGCAGAGAATTTTTCGGAAATTCTTTATGAAGGAAAAGGTCCTCACGGAGTTTTGGTGGTTATCGAATGTGCTACCGACAACCCTACCCGCACCATTGCCAACATCAAATCCTACTTCAACAAGCTTGGAGGAGCGCTGGTGCCTACAGGTTCGCTGGATTTCATGTTTTCACGCAAGGCCGTTTTTCAGTTTGAACTGAAGGAGGGAATGGACGTGGAAGAGATGGAGCTTGAATTGATTGACTCCGGGTTGGAAGAGATTGAAGTGAATGAGGGAACCGTGTATGCTTATGCTGATTACAAAGATTTCGGGACACTGAACCAGGCTCTGGAGGATAAAGGCATAGAAGTTACCAAGGCCAGTTTGCAGCGTATTCCCACTTCACCTGTTGAGTATAGCGAAGAACAAATGGACGAAATTGACAAACTACTGGATAAGATGGATGACGATGATGACATCCAGGCTGTTTTTACCAATATTGCCTGAATGGTATTTTTCCAGAAACAAAAAAGCCCGGTTTTGCCGGGCTTTTTTGTTCTTCAATACACTCAGAAACAGGTTGCTGGAACCTGTCCTGTTGCTTTTTTCGTCAGGAAAATCGCTGATTTTCCTTTTCGTAGATTTTTATCCATGCAAGCAGACCAGCTATGGCGATACCCAGAAATACAAAATACTGGAAGCTGGTAAAAACATATCCTTTGTTGAAGTACAGGGGGACGGAAATTACATCGCCAATGATCCAGTAAATCCAGTTTTCAATGCGCTTAAGGGCCATAAATAACATTCCCACCAGGAAAATAGCGGTAGTAAAGGAATCCACGTAGAGCAGTTTTAATCCTTCAAAATAAACATACTCCGCCATGTAGGCTGCATCATCCTGTTTGAAATAATAAATCAAACCCCAGATGGCAAAGAAAAACACGAATACGGCCACCACTCCCATGATTTGTTGTGTTTTGGTATTCCACCGGATGGGGATAATTTTCTTTCCCGGCCCTTTGCGGGTCCACATATACCAGCCATAAACACTCATGAGGAAGTAAAAGAAATTGATGCCCACGTCGGCATACAACTGGGGTTCGATGAGAATATACACATATATCAGCACCGAGATAATCCCGGTGGGATACACAAGGATGTTGGCCTTTTTGGCATACCACACACTCAGCAGACCAAAAATAACGGCGATAACTTCCAGCCAGGTGGTCTCGAGAACATTCTGCCAGAAGAGGTCTAAGAAACTATTTAGTAACATATTGAACAGGGGGTTATGTAAAACCTTGCAAAGATAAAAAATTTACCTCCCTGTATTTCCTAACCTGAAATATTCATGCGTTTTATTCAGGTTAATTTTAATGCTGATGGTACAACTTGTTAAAAATCTTCCATCCATCATCAAATTTATAGAGCCCAAGGTAATCGGTGAAAAGCAAACGCCCCTCGCGGTACAATTCCAGTTTTACCATGGCAGCATTACCGGTAACATCCACATCGAGAATTCTGGCTTCCACCTCTACATGTTTGTAATCGGGATTGCTTTGTCTTCTTTCCACGATTTCAATCATCCTGCTCAACGGAAGGTCTGTCAATTCTCCTCCACGGTTAAGTACCATTACGAAGGTGGGATGAAAACCTGCTTCCATCATTTCTCTCCCTCCCAGGTTCTGAAATCCTTCTACATAAGCATTTTGAACCGTTGCAATAACTGCTGCTTCTTCTTGTTGCGCTGTTGCTGCATATGCCGTTACTGTTAGGCAGGCAAGCAACAAAATGTTTTTTGTGATTGCTGTAAAAGTGTTCATAATTTTGATTTTTAAAGTTCAACTGCTAAGTTAAAACAAAGGATTGTATTTTGATGCATAAATGTGCTTGTCAGTTTGTACCGATTATTTTCATATCTTTGCATGTCAGGTAAGTAAAGCCAGGTGCACTTCCCAAAAAGGCCACTTTTGCAGGATTTTTACCTGAGTACTTTGAATTGTTATGATGATTTCTCACCTATAATTAAAAATATATTACATTGTTATTTTCCGAATTACAACTCAATGAAGAATTGATGGAAGGGCTGAACGCCATGGGCTTCAAAGAAGCAACGCCTGTTCAGCAGCAAGCCATCCCTCTGATTCTTGAAAACAAGGATCTATTGGCCAGCGCCCAGACCGGCACAGGCAAAACGGCAGCTTTTATTCTGCCCATTCTGCACAAAATAAAATCAGAAAACACCACAGGAATCAATACCCTGGTGATTGTTCCCACCCGCGAGCTTGCCATGCAAATTGATCAGCAAATCGAGGGGTTGGGTTATTTTGTTTCTGTCAGCTCCATGGCAGTTTTTGGTGGCGGTGACGGCATTACCTGGGAGGCGCAGAAAAAAAGTCTTACCCTGGGAGCCGATATCGTGGTGGCTACACCCGGCAGGCTCATTGCCATGCTCTCCATGGGAAAAATCGATTTTACTTCTCTTAAACACCTGGTGCTGGATGAAGCCGACCGGATGCTCGATATGGGGTTCTTCGAGGATATCATGCGTATCATCGGCTACCTTCCCAAAGAAAGGCAGACTTTGTTGTTCAGCGCTACCATGCCGCCCAAAATCGAAACCCTTGCCAACAAGATTCTCAACAATCCCATAAAGTTCAACCTTTCTTTGTCCAAACCGGCTGCCGGCATTTCTCAGCAAGCCTATGTGGTGCACAACAAGCAAAAGGACGGACTGCTCCTTTCCATCCTCGAAAACAAAGACTTTGACTCGGTGCTGATTTTTGCTTCTACCAAAATAAAAGTGAAGCAGATCGGTGATATGCTGAAAGCAAAAAAGCTGGATGTGAAAGCCTTTCACTCTGATCTGGAACAGGAAGTGCGGGGGGCATTGCTCAGAGATTTCAAAAACAGACAACTCCGTATTATCGTGGCTACCGACGTACTGGCCCGCGGTATTGATGTGGATAATATCAGCCTGGTGGTCAATTATGATGCTCCCGGTGATCCCGAAGACTATGTCCACCGTGTGGGCCGTACCGCCCGTGCAGCCAAAACCGGAGTGGCCATCACTTTTATCGGAGATGATGAGCAGCGCAAATTTTCCGGTGTGGAAAGACTTATTGATGCTACGGTGCCCAAAATGCCTCTACCCAAAGAACTGGGTGAAGGACCGGTATATGATCCTTCTAAAAAACCCACTTTCGAGAGGAAGCAGGGAGGAGGACGGTTTCATCGCAAAAGAAAACCCGAAGGACAGGGCAGAGGGCGCAGTGACTCCCGTGCTTCAGGAGATAACCGGTCAAAAGACGATAAACCGCGTAAAAGATACCGTCCACGCGACAAAAGGAACAATCAGGGCGACGCTAAATGATCGATATGGCACGTTTCTTTACCCGCACAGCATTCCTGTTGCTTATAGTGCTTCTTGCATGTAAACCTCAAATGATTCAGGCACAGGTTGACTCCACTTTCCGGTTTTATTTTTACGACCAGCGGTATTCGCTTTTCCAGGTGCTGCCCGATACCCCCGGCGAAATCATCATGCTGGGCAACAGCATCACCAACGGTGCCAGCTGGAGCGAATTGTTCAACAATCCCAACGTGAAAAACCGCGGCATCTCAGCCGACAATACCTTTGGTATATTGCACCGCCTGGATGAAGTGACCGCTTCGCAGCCTGAAAAGATTTTTTTACTCATAGGCATCAACGATATTTCCAAAGAAACGCCCGTAGAAGTAATTCTCAACAATTACCGGATCATCGTGGAGCGGATCCGGCAGGATACGCCCCATACTCGTCTGTATTTACAAAGTCTTTTTCCCACCAGCAATGAGTTTGACCATTTTCCAAAAGCCCACAACAGGGAGAAAGAGATAGAAGCCGTAAACCAGGGAATCGAAAAGCTGGCTGCTGATTACGGTGCCACTTTCATTGATCTGCATCCCCATTTTCTGGATGAGAACGGTAAACTCAGCAGTCAATTCACCAATGATGGGCTTCACCTGATGGGAGAAGGTTACCTGCACTGGGCCCGTATCCTCAGGCCATTTATCGAAGAGAAAACAGAAAATATGGAAACCGCTCCTGTCTCAGCAGGAGATTTGTATTATCAACGCAAACGAGCCATGCACGAAGCCATGCAAATTTCATCTGATGCTGTTGTGATGC
>JAABSE010000026.1 GCA_011390575.1 Sphingobacteriia bacterium | reverse complement strand
GCAATGGGTCAGCTGCTTCCGTGGCCTGTTCGCCGCAAACAGCCAGTGTAAAGAATTCCTTCTGATGGTGAAGCCATAAAATGCCCCAGTTGGCCGTCCAGCTGCCGTAATTTTCAATTTGCTGGGCAACATCGGTCAGCATCTGCCGGCTTCTGTCCATCCAGTCGTGATTTTCGAATAAATGACCCAGGTAATACAGGTTGCGTGCCATCATGCTGTTGGCCGAAGGGATGACATTGTCCTGAAAATCATAATAGGGAGCCACCAGTTGCTCTCCTTTTAAAGAAGAAAAGGAAAACATCCGTGTATGTCCGGACGAAAAATTTTCCAGGGCATATTCCATCAATAATCGGGCTTTGAGGAAGTACTTTTCCTGATGGGTTACCTGCCCCAGTTTTATGAGTGCCCTTATCATGGCAGCATAATCCTCCAGGAATCCTTCAATGGCAGGTTTGTCATCGTTGAGGGTATGGTACAGCTGTCCATCCGGCTTAATGGCTTTCTGCAGGATAAATTCTGCTGCTTTGGCTGCATCTTCTCTCCATTGCGGGTTGCCCAGGGCAGTGTATGCTTCTGCCAACGCCTCAATCATAAGTCCGTTCCATGATACCAGTACTTTGTTGTCCAGGCCGGGCCGGATTCGTTTTTCCCGCTCTCTCAAAAGCCTTTCCTTCCAGGAGATTACCTTTTTTCTCAGCATTTCAACGGGCATGTTCCATTCCCGTACAAACGCTTCATCTGTTTTGTCCAGCAAAAGAATGCTGTTTCCTTTTTCCCAGAACCCTTTCCCTCCTACATTAAAATATTCAATGGCCAAAGGTGCCTCTTTACCCAATACTTCATAGAGCTGCTTTTCTGTCCACACATAGTATTTTCCTTCTTCCCCTTCGCTGTCTGCATCCAGGGCAGCATAGAAGGTGCCGCCGGGCGAAGTGAGTTCCCTCTTAACAAAGGCAATGGATTCTTCTACTACCTGCCGGTATATCGGTGATTTAAAAACTTTATAAGCCTTGGCATACAAGCTTATAAGCTGTGCATTGTCGTAGAGCATTTTTTCAAAATGGGGTACTTTCCAGTTTTCATCAACTGAATAGCGGGCAAAGCCTCCACCCACTTGATCGTAGATGCCTCCCATGGCCATTTTTGTGAGGGTCAGCTCAATTGCTTTAGCTGCATCCTCGGTTTGGGGGTTCTGCTGGTGGTAATGAAGAAGAAATTCAAAGATTGCCGGAAGGGGAAATTTGGGAGCTCCCATGGTTCCTCCTTCATTCATGTCTGTTTTTTGAATAATGCCACGGGCCATTTTGTCCGTGACATCTGAAGAAAACTCATTGTCCTGATGTTCGGAAACAGGCAATATGCTGCTTTGCGCCAAACCCTCTGTGAGTTTTCCGGCCTGCTCTTCCAGATCACTGTGTTGATGGATAAATAGTTCATGGATTCGAATCAGGATGCTTTTCCACTGGTCCTTTGGGAAATAGGTTGCACCCCAGAAAGGCCTTCCGTCGGGCAGTGCAAAGCAATTCAGCGGCCAGCCTCCCCTTTGAGAAATCAACTGTACGGCATTCATGTAAAGGTGATCAATGTCTGGTCTTTCCTCTCTGTCTACTTTGATGCATACAAAGTGTTCGTTCATCAGTTGGGCTACTTCCTGATCCTCGAAAGATTCCCGTTCCATAACATGACACCAGTGACAAGCGGAATATCCGATACTCACCAGAAGGGGTTTGTTTTCCGATTTCGCCTTTTCCAGCGCTTCGGGTCCCCATGGGTGCCAGTCAACAGGATTGTAAAGATGTTGTAAAAGATAGGGGCTTGTTTGCCCCTTGAGATGATTTTCCTTTTTATTGAATTCCGACATATTTTTCACTTATTTCCCAGAGCTTGTCGGCAACATCCTGCCGCAGGGCCTGGGGAGCAGGTTTTTTATTTTTTGATTTGGCGAAATATTCACCGCTGACATTTTCAACCTCGGGAGATGTAGCCAGATAAACGGAGGTCTGTGCTCCTTTTTGAGGTGAAATCATAAACAGATTCATTATACCCAGGAGTATTTTTGGCATCTTATCAAACAGATTGGTAGAAACAACCCCCGGGTGAAGACAATTGGCAGTCACCCCGGTACCTTTAAGCTTCTGTGATAATTTTTTGGTAAATAAAATATTGGCCAGTTTGGACTGGGCATACGACCCCAGGGAAGAGTATTTTTTTTCAAACTCCAAATCGGAAAAGTTAATTTTCCCTTGTTTGTGTGCGTCGCTGGCAACATTTATAATCCGTGAGGGTGCGCTTGCCTTCAGGGAGTTCAGCAAGAGGTTGGTTAGCAAAAAAGGAGCCAGGTGGTTGACGGCAAAGTTTTTCTCTATACCATCGGAGGTAAGATTTCTTTTTGTTTCCCAGATACCGGCATTGTTGATCAAAACATGCAGGTTTTTGTATTTCTTTTTAAATGCTGTTGCAAATTCTCTGATGGAAGCAAAAGAAGCAAGATCGCAATGCATTAAGTCGAGTTTGGCTTCAGGGACTTGTTCCAGTATTTCGTCTTTGAGAATGTCCCCTTTCAGTGAGTCGCGAATGGGTAGAACCAAAACTGCCCCTTTTCTGGCAAGTTCCTTTGCTGTTTCTCTTCCTATGCCCGAAGTGGCGCCTGTAATAATGCAGATTTTGTCTTTCAGATCCATAATTGTAAATGCTAAAAATGTTGCTTGTCAATAATTTAAGGTTCATTGGGTCAATCATTCTAACCGATGCCATAGATGCTTTGTTCATGTTTTTGCGGAAGGAACAATATAATTAGACTTTTTTAATATAACCTTTTCCCTCTCTTGTTACGTGTGTTAAACAAAGATGGTGAAAAGTGGTTAAAGGGTAAGTTATTTTTAATCTATGCGAAAAATGATGTTTGTAATATTCTATACCATTGTGCTGTCAATATACCTGGCAGTGAATTTCTATATTTTTTCAAGAGGTATGCAGGCTCTGCCTGATGGTTCCACAATAAAAGCTTTGATGCCATGGGGTTTCTGGATTCTGGCGGCTTCTTTTGTTGCAGGTCGCATTCTCGAACGGTTTTATCTTTCCACGGCCAGCGATATTCTGGTATGGACCGGTTCGTTCTGGCTGGCGGCCATGTTATATTTTTTTCTGGCTGTAGTAGTGATTGATTTGCTTCGGATTGTTAATCATTTCCTGCCCTTTTTACCTGCCTTCGTTACGGCAAACTATGAGAAATTTAAGCTTATGCTGTTTTCCGGGATTACAATCACTGTGCTTATAACCATTTTTGCCGGGCATATCAATACCCTTTATCCTGTGGTCAGAACCCTGAATGTGCATATCCCCAAGGAGGCTAACGGAATGAAGCGGTTGAATGCAGTGGTTTTGTCAGATATCCATTTGGGAACCCTGATCGGCAATGGGCACTTCGTAAAAATTGTGCAACAGGTGCAGGCTCTGAATCCGGATATTATATTGCTGGCAGGCGATGTAGTGGATGAGGATCTTGAACCCGTTTTAAGGCAAAATATCGGAGAAACACTCAGGCAATTGAAAGCACCTCTGGGGGTTTATGCAGTAATGGGTAACCACGAATACATCGGGGGAGCTGAACCTGCATACAATTATCTCAAACAACATGGTTTGGAAATCATAAGGGACAGTGTGGTTAAAATACAAGACAGTTTTTATATTATTGGCAGGGAGGATCGGGACAAACCCCGTTTTGCCGGGAGGGAAAGACTTCCGTTGAAAGAGCTTGTGGGGAAGGCTGATGCAAAGTATCCTCTTATTTTGCTTGACCATCAGCCCTATTATCTGGAAGAGGCTGCGGCACTTGGCGTGGATGTGCAATTTTCCGGGCATACGCACCATGGGCAATTGTGGCCGCTTAACTATATAACTTCAGCCATTTACACCATTAGCAGGGGTTATGGTAAGGTGGGCAATATGCATGTATTTGTTTCAAATGGAGTGGGCACATGGGGGCCGCCGGTTAGAACAGGTAACAGGCCTGAAATTATTCAAATGCACATAAGTTTTGGGGAAGAGTTGTAATGGGATTGTAATGGGATGAGAAAGGGACTGAAATTTACCCCTTACAGACTGGTGTAAATTCTCTGTAATTATGCTCCGGCATAGGATTCTGCTTCTTTCTTTCTTTTTTTCTTTTTGCGCCAGAATCCAAAATGGCCTGAAAAATCCCTTATTTTCTCATACACATTGTAGGCTACTTCAAAACCGAATTTAATGCGCGAAAGGATAGAGGGGAGTGTAAATAAACTTTCAATGGACTGGAAATTTTCCATCATACGACCTTCTGCTACCAGCACTTCATAGCGCAAACGCGCTTTTTCCAGTTTCAGGTCATTGAGGGTTTTGATTTTATTGAATCGGTTGCTATCCATCAGATAAGATATTATTTCTGTTTATGGGAACTTTTTTCGTTTTCGTCGTCATGGTCTTTGAAAAAAACCTCTGTAAGGTAGCTAATGATGATGCGGCTGAAGATTTGGCGTCGGAATAAAAAGAAAACAAATCCGAGGAAAAGGTAAATCCCTCCAACAACAAGCAGCCCCAATTCTGTGCTTCCTGCTATTTTTCCGATGTACAGTGCGCCTGCCAAAGAAAAGAAAAAGAAGGAAATGACAATAAAAAGCAGGATGGTGACGCTCGAAATAATGGATGTGAACGCCCTTACTGCTTTTTCGAATGCGGTTATGATTAGAAGGGAAACTTTGGCGTCGAGATAAATTTTTATATTATCCTTTATCTCGGAGATGTTTTCAAAAAACGATTTTTTTTCCATTTGAGAAGCTATAAATTATAGCAATATGATTTATGGCATAATACCCTACAAATAGTGTAAGGTATTGCCACAAAATCCTTAAATATCAGACCAGTTGATTGTCAGGCGTCTTCTACTTTTTTAAATTTAGTTTTGGCATCGTTGGCTAAGTCTTTAACGTAGCTTTTCATCTCGTCCATTTTTTCACCAACTTTGGCAGATACCTCTTTGCTGATTTCATCTGTCTTTTTCTTAATTTCCTTGCGGGTTTCATCACCTTTTTTGGGTGCAAATAAGAGTCCTGCTGCAACGCCAGCCGCTGCTCCTACAATAAAGCCTACTAAAGCTTTTCCTGTTGAGTTATCCATAATATAATAATTTTTAAGTTAAACAATAAATTAAACTAATGCGCACTATTTATCGCTGAAATTTTCATTTAATTAGGTTAGCAAATATAATCATAAAAAAACAATTAGTCAAATTTCAATGATTCGGAATAGTGTTTCTGTCTATTATTTAACGGGATTGTATAAGTTTTGTTTGAAATTTGCCTTGCATTATTGTTATTAACCTGTTTAAGATTCAATGTGGATAATATTTTTCACCAACCTGCAAATAGTATATTTTGTTAAATACACAGATATGCTTATTTTTACCACCCTGTATTGCAAAATCAGTGCAGGGTATTTTTCTAAGAATGGAACCTGAAACAATATCTGATGAAGCAAATACAAATACCTGTTCAAATTACAGAAGTTGAAGATCCTGCTGAATTATCTTCGCAAGAACAAGAGTTAATCGCCTTTTCCCGCAACATGACAGAGAAAGCCTATGCACCCTATTCCGGTTTTTTTGTGGGAGCAGCTCTTTTATTGGAAAATGGCGAGATTGTCAAAGGAAGTAACCAGGAAAATGCAGCGTATCCCAGTGGGCTCTGTGCCGAAAGAGTAGCTGTTTTTTCTGCCTCAGCCAATTTTCCTGGTGTCAGGATAAAAACCATAGCCATTAGCGCACGTTCTCAAAAAAACAAATTTGACCACCCCGTTTCCCCATGCGGTGCCTGCAGACAGGTATTGCTCGAATATGAGTTTAACCAGAAAGAGCCCATCAGGCTTTTGCTGAGTGGAATTTCAGGGAAAATTTATATGGTGGAAAAAGTACGCGATTTATTGCCTCTGTCATTTACAGCGGATGATTTGGGATGATGTGTAATTTGAGAGTGGCTGAAATTTTACTCTTTCAGATGTTTTTTGTGTAAACATTCGGGAAAGTTTAATGGTTTATTGAAAGGAACAAGATTTAAAATGTTCCTGTTACCTGAGCCTTGGCAGTAAATTATCTGTTTTCTGCAAAAAGCTCTCTTTTGGTGATTTATAATCAAATTAAAAAAAACATTATGTCGGGTCATAAACTAAATTTTAGCTGGATATCGATAGCAGTAATCTGGGTAAGCACTTTTCAATTGTCAGCACAGGATTTGAAAGCCTACCAGATCTTTGACAAAGAAGGGCAACCCGTTATATACACCGATTTATTGCAGCAAGCCTCAGAATCGCAGATGGTGCTTTTTGGTGAGCTGCACAACAATCCCATCGGGCACTGGCTGCAAGTTGAGCTGACCAGGGGTTTGCATGCTCAAAAACAGGAAAACCTTGTCTTAGGCATGGAGATGTTTGAAGCAGACAACCAGTTGCTGATTGATGAATATTTTTCCGGGATAATTGCTGAGCGAAACTTTGAGGCAGAAGCACGATTATGGAACAACTACAGTACCGACATAAAACCGCTGGTAGAGTTTGCCCGGGAAAACGAACTGAGACTTATTGCATCCAATATTCCCCGCAGGTATGCAGCTCTTGTCAACAGGGAGGGATTTGAAGGACTGGAAAGGCTCAGTGATACTGCCAAAGGGTATGTGGCCCCTTTGCCTGTTGCTTATGACCCGGATCTTCCCGGATACAAGGCTATGCTTGAAATGGCTGGTATGCCTGCACATGCAAACGAAAACTTCCCCAAAGCACAAGCCATAAAAGATGCAACCATGGCTCATTTTATACTGGCCAATTTTAAGACTGGCGATACTTTCATTCATTTTCACGGTGCTTATCATTCCAACAATTATGAAGGTATTGTATGGTATTTACAGAGAGAATTGCCCGACTTGCAAATTGTTACCATTAGTACAGTGGAGCAAACACAGGTAGAAACCCTCGATGAAAGCCACACTGGAATTGCAGACTTTATTATTGCTATTCCGGAATCCATGACCAAGACCTATTAAAAATCAATACTGCAGACCAACAGGAGGCAGGGTGTTTTACCTGATGTCTTTCAGTTTTGCAAGCAACATATCCACAGTGTTTGCTATTGGAGGTTTGTCCTTTAGTAGCGGCAATCCCTTTCTGTTTCTGGCATCATTAATAGCATGGCTTAATTGCTTCACTTTGTTTTGATCCAATGCGGAGATGTAACCTGATGCGTCCAGGTGCTGTGCCAGGTATTCCTGCTCTGTTTGGCCGGGAGTGGGAATCATTACTGCTTTTTTCCCAAACACAGACAAATCCATTACTGAGCTGTAACCCGATCTGCATATTACCAGTTCACTGTTTTGGATGTACCACGCCATAACCTGCGATGGTGCATGATCATATATGATGTGGTTGCCCGACAGACAAGGTTCGGTATTTCCCGGCAATCCGCGAAACCATACCACACTTTCTTCTTTCAGTTGAGCTTTCAGCAGTTTTTCCAGGATACTGCGCTGGGGTTCCGGACCGGAAAGGATTACCAGGATGAATCGATCCGGCATGCCTGAAGGTTTTTGCGATGAGGCAACAGGCTCATCTTTGAATCTGCTGAGTGTACCCGTAAAATAAAGATTAGGCAGAGATGTTGCGTGAGAGAGATTGCCTGACAGGCCCGGCGCCGAAGGATCATCAGGAACCAGACAAACATCAAAAGATGTAATGAAAGCATGGTTGATGCGGTTGACCCATTTTTCAAGCCATTGCAATTTTATGGGCATTTGTATCTGAAGCTGGTGGGTAACAAAAACAGAAAGCACTTTTTTTGATCGCATTCCGTAGCAATTGTCTGAAATGATCATGTCAGGCTTCAGTTGTTTGACCATTCTGGCTGCAAATTTTTTTTCCTGCCATATTCCCTTTAGCAGAGCAGGCAATTGCATCCCCATTTTTCTCACCATTGAACCATTTTCCGGGTAACTGATTGAAGGCCCCTCAAATACAGTGTAGTTAATCTTATCTGTAAATTCATTTTTGAGTACCCCGAGTGGCGCCCCGCCAGATGCCACTGTTACCCGGCAATTCTTTGCCAGGAAGCCCTTTATGATGGGTATCATTCTGCTTGCATGGCCCAGCCCCCAGTTGAGAGGGCAAATGAGTATATGGCGGTGTGGGTGCATAAAAATAATATTTGGCGGTAAAGGCAAAGATCGAAAAGAATGTGATAAAAAGAAACTTTTCCCGATTTCTTCGAAAGAAATATTGCATAGAGGAAGTTTTGTTTTGAGAAAAGTTCTATTTTTGGAGTTGCTAAAAGTTAAAAAATTACAACTTAATTTTTCGCAAAAGGAAAACAAATGTAATAAATCAAAATTATGACCGGGACTGAATACAGCCCAATCAGATTTTTCTTTTTGAGTAGGGGATATTGGCCCGGGGACTTACGGAACGATTTTAAACAAACTGAGTGCAATATGAAAAACAAAAGCGAAAGACCCGGGTATTACCTGCAACGACATTTGATAATTGGATTATTATTGTTGATATTATTCAATGTTTCACAGGCACAGGACACTTTACATGTCAGCAACAATGTGCATATTCCCCCGGGGGAAGTAATGGAAATTCCTGCCGGAACTGTGGTGTTTTTTCATGGGTATTATCATTTTACTATTGAGGGTTCTTTGCAGGTTTCCGGTTCAGAATCTGCACCTGTTGTGTTTACCGCTGCAGACACCACGAATTTATGGGATACCCATCTGGATGAAGGGGGATGGAATGGCTTGCGTTTTGTAAGTGATGAAAGTGATCGGGAAGAAGCTCCATCGGTTTTGCAACACTGTATTTTTGAGTTTTCCAAAGCTTCAAAGGAAGATTTTCACAATGGAGGTGCCATCAGTGTTTATGGAGAAAGGGATTTGATCATTGAAGATTGTCTTTTTAAATATAACTATGCCTACCGCATGGGGGGTGCTATCTACCTGAACCGCAACAATGCTCATATACACAAAAGTGGATTTGAATACAATATTGCATCTAACAGAGAATCAGAGCTCTGGGCCTATGGGGGAGGTATTGCTGTATATGAAAGCAGGGTGGTTATTTCATGGTCGGAATTTGGCTTTAACAGCGCTACCGGTATGGGGGGAGCATTGAACTTTGAAAAATCGCATCCCACAGTTTACAATTCAATCATAAATAATAATTATGCTCCGCTGGGCGGAGGCATTGGTGTCGTCAGGTCCCTTTCTGCCAATGTATTGTCCAATAATCTTATCATCAATAATACGGCACTGTTTTTTGGGGGTGGAATGGCGTTTGTAGACGGTAGTGTTGTTGTTGCCAACACCAATATTCTTCATAATACATCAGCTTATGGTGGGGGTTTGTATTTTAATGAAATAAGTTCTCCGGTATTTTATAACAGCATCATCAGGGATAATACAATGGACATGGATGTTCCCAATCAGGTATGGATTTTCGATGGTGTTTCGGGGCCGGAATTTTATCATTGCAATATTGAAGGGGGATTCGAGGATTTTTATGGTACAGGGGACGATGACTTCCAGGGTGTTTACCTTGACAATATTGATGAAAACCCGCTGTTTGAAGATGCAGAAACCATGGATTACTCTCTCAAGGACAGCTCACCTTGTATTGACGCAGGATTTCATGATTCGCCGCAGCTGGGGCTTCACCCTTATGATTTGGCAGGAAACAACAGATTCAGCGGTATCAGAGCAGATATGGGAGCTTATGAGTACCAGGACCCATTTACTTACTACAGCCTACATATTTCTGTGGAAGGAGAGGGTGAGACAAGTCCCGCAACTGGTGAATATTTTTACCAGGAAAATGAGCAGGTAATTCTGGCAGCTACACCCCATGAAAACTGGCTGTTTGAACATTGGGTTACTTCGCAGGGAAACATGACTACAGGAGAAATACAGATTGATATGCACAGCGACTGGACTGTGAAAGCAGTTTTCCTGCCGGTTACACATATCACAGAGGCTTCGCAACAATCATTCATGCTGTATCCCAATCCTTTTACCGACCAGCTGTATTTACAAATTCCCGAATCCCTGCAAGGAGAAGAAGTAGTGGTAAGTATTTACAACCTGTCAGGTGAAAAGATATTGCAAACCTCTGTATCCGTGACGGGTTCTGTCATTTCACTTCCCGCAAAGTTTTTACAGCTTAAGCAAGGATTATATTTCATGAAAGCAGAACATTCCTCAGGAGTTTACACTCACAAGATTGTGCGACAATAAATTGGAGTATTCTATCCAAAAGAAAAAAATCAAAGATAAAAGTGAAAAAAGATAAACATTTGTATAAGAATAACTTTGTATATTGTAGTAGGTTTCAAAACAGAAACCCAATGCAAAATGCTTGTCTTACCTAAGCCGATGTTTATGAACTATGTTTACTTTTCGCCTCATTTTCCTCCCAACTACTATAATTTTTGCGTTGCCCTGAAAAGATTTGGCGCCAATGTGCTTGGATTGGGCGATTTGCCCTACGATGAACTTCGCCCTGAGTTAAAAGATGCTTTTACGGAATACTACAGGGTGGATGATATGCACAACTATGAGCAGTTGTTAAAGGCGATGGGGTATTTTACCTTTAAGTATGGAAAGATTCAGGGATTAGACTCCAACAACGAATACTGGCTTGAGACCGAAGCACGGTTGAGATCTGATTTTAATATTGAGGGTATCAAAGAAGAACAGTTGGGGATTATCAAGCAAAAATCGAAAATGAAAGAGGTATTCCAGGCTGCCGGGGTTCCTGTTGCCAGGGGAAAAGTACTTGATAATTTCGATGACGCCATGGCATTTATCCGGGAGGTGGGTTATCCTGTGGTTGGAAAGCCTGATATTGGTGTGGGTGCTGCCAATACCTACAAAATAGACAACGATGAGGAGTTGAAATTTTTCTTCGATACCAAACCGGATATTCCCTTTATCATGGAAGAATTTATCAATGGAGACATTGAGTCCTTTGACGGGTTAACGGATAGGTGCGGCAATCTTGTGTTCTTTACTGGTCATGCCTATGATAGCGGTGTGATGGAGGTCGTAAATAATGATACCCACGTATCATATTACTCCTTCCGGGAGATTCCCAAAGATTTGGAGGAAGCGGGACGCAAGATATGCAAAGCTTTTAAGCTAAAATCCCGGTTTTTTCATTTTGAATTTTTCCGTTTGCACGATACCCGCAAGCTGGTGGCCCTGGAGGTAAACATGCGTCCTCCCGGAGGTTTTACCACCGATATGTTTAATTATGCCTGCGATTTCGATGTATATCAGGAATGGGCAAGTGTTGTGATTAACAATAAGCTTTCCGGTCCCTACGCAAGAAAATATCACGTTTGTTATGTGAGCCGTAAATTTAATAAAAACTACGTGCATTCGCATGATGAGGTTCTTGAAAGATTTGGCTCAATGCTCGTACATCATGATTACGTGACTGGTGCTTTGATACCCGCTTTGGGAAACTATGGCTACATTTTAAGAGGGCAGGAGCCTGGTCCTGTGTTTGAGGCTCAGAGAGAAATTCAATTGATGCGATAAAAAATAGAGGAGGTTCTTGCATTCGTAAATTTATTGTGCAGGAGGTTTTGATGATTTTATTCTTACAATAGCTATGCATGATGATTTGTTGAAATATCAGATCGCCTTGACAATGGTTCCCAAGGTGGGTGGAATAACAGCCAAAAAACTTATTGCTTATTGTGGAGGCGTAGAAGGTGTTTTTCGTGAAAAGAAGAAAGCCCTGTTAAAAATCCCTGGTATTGGTGAGAGTATTGCCGGAGCAGTAGCAAGTAATGATATATTTTCGCGTGTCGAAAAAGAAATGGAATTTATTGAGAAAAACGGAATTTCTACGCTTTTTTATACAGATGCGAACTACCCCGGAAGATTAAAGCATTGTGAGGATGGCCCCATTCTGCTTTTTTACAAAGGCTCTGCAAACCTCAACAAACAGAAGGTAGTCGCAGTAGTAGGTACCAGAAGCATTACGGAATATGGGAAACAAAAGTGCAAAGACATCGTGGAAGGGCTGAAAAAGTTTGATCCGTTGATAATAAGTGGCCTTGCCTATGGTGTTGATGCCAGAGCACACAAAATTGCTATGGATAGCAACCTTCAAACGGTAGGGGTTCTGGGGCATGGACTCGACAGGATATATCCTCCGCTCAACAAAGCCCTGGCAGAGAGGATGCTGGACAATAAGGGTGGCCTTCTCAGTGATTTTGTAAGCAATACACTGCCCGACAGGGAGAATTTTCCCAAAAGAAACCGTATCATTGCCGGTATGGCCGACGCTCTGATAGTTGTTGAAGCTGCCAAAACCGGCGGAGCATTGATAACTGCCAATATTGCCAATACCTACAACCGGGATGTATTTGCCGTTCCCGGGCGCACTACTGACCTTTACAGCCAGGGTTGTAATTTTTTGATAAAAACCCTCAAAGCACATCTTGCCGAAACTGCCAGTGATGTTGAATATGTAATGGGGTGGGAGGTGGAAAACCGAAAGATCAAAAAGCAACTTCAGCATCAACTCTTTGTGGAATTAGACGAACAGGAAAGAGTCATCACTGATATTTTAAAAGCGAATGACACTTGTTCTTTCGATTCTCTGGTTCAGCAATCCGGGTTGGGTTTCAGCAAAACCTCATCGCTGCTGTTAAACCTTGAATTCAAAGGAGTTGTAGCCAGCCTGCCCGGAAAAATGTTCAGGCTTTTGATTCCTTCCTAATAGCTTGTTTTTTTGAGCTTTTTCGGGAAATGTGATTTTTGGATGAAGCCAGACTTTATACCGTTGATAGCAGGTTGTCGAGGTTTTCAAATTTCACCCTGTAATCTTCAAGGGTGCGGTTTATTACTTCTTTGGCTTCAGTAGAATCGTATGTGTGAGTAATTTCCACATCAAGCTTTGTATTGGGCAGGTCTTTGTATGTAAGGAAGTAATGTTTAAGTCTTTCCACTACAGGTTCAGGGCATTCAGAAATATCTTTCATGGCTCCGTAAACTGCATCATCTTTCAGCACACAAATGATTTTATCATCGGCCTGGTTATGGTCAAGCATCCTGAACCCCCCGATAGGAATTGCTTCTACCAGGATATCTCCATGAGAAATCGATTTTTCGGTCAGGATACAAACATCCAGTGGATCTCCATCCCCGACAAGTTCTTTTCTTCCGGTTTTCTCAATGGCATATTCAGCAGTTAGTTTTGAACACAAAGTTTGCGGAATAAATCCATACATGGCAGGCAGAACATTGGAATATTTTTGCGGGCGATCAATTTTTAAATAACCGCTTACTTTATCCACCTCGTATTTTACCGTATCTGTGCTAACCATCTCAACAAAACAGGTGAATTCATCCGGGGCATTTTTCCCAATGTCAACACCATGCCAGGGATGCGATTTATATCTTAATCCCATCAATCTTCCGATGGGGTCCATAATTTTATTTGCCATAATTTTCTTATATCTTGGTTTTGGTGACAAAAGTAGTGAATTAAACCATGATAGAAGAAAAGTTTTTTCCCTGTTGCAGTTAACTTCACTAACATTTAATGTTGCATTAATACATGTCGATGCAAGGGACTGATTATTGATAAAAACAAACGAAAAACACCATTTTGTCTTTAAGTGGCATAAAGTTTTTTTTTGCTCTTTTAGGATTTGCAGTATGTCGGAGTGACGGGGGAAGTAAGAACAGCAAAATCAGTTACTTAGGTGTTATGTGAAGTCAAAAAATAAGGGTTAGCTACAATAAAAAAATATGAATGTTTACTTATTGCGCAGGTATTTGCAAAATCATACATTTATAGCTGTAAACCTGTTTTATGTCTAAATAAAAGACATTTTTAAATGCTAATTTGGATTTGTTTGAATTTAAAGCAAATCGTTTCAGCTTTCTTTCCGGAAATAGCATTTTAAGGGGAAAACAGGTTTATAAAAGGAGGTTAACTTTTTTCTTTCACCAAACCCAAATACCTATGAAAAAATTTCAACTATTGTTAACGATTGTTGCAATTGTTGCACTTACATGCTGTTTTTCCACAGCATATGCACAATTGTATGGTCCGAATCTTATTGAAAACGGCGATTTTGCCGATGGAAATGTAGATTTTTACACGGACTATGTATTTGTTGATCCTGAAGTAGGGGGCCCGAACAGTCTTGTCCCCGAAGGTCGCTACACTGTAGCCGGCAACGCTGGCGATTATCATAACAATTTTGTGGGGGTACCGTTTGTCGGAGAGAATTTTCTCATTGTTAACGGAGCTACCGACGAGGAAGTTTGTGGAGAAACTCCATGTGATGATACCTGGATAGTATGGCAGCAAACTGTAGATGTAGAAGAAGGTGTTAACTACGAATTCAGTTTTATGCTTTCCAGCCTGGTTACCACAGCCCCGGCTAATCTCAACCTCTCCATTGAGATCAATGGCACAACCTACTCTGAAGTTTTTCTTGCCCCGGATGTAACCAATGAATGGTTTCAGAAAACATGGGTGAATACTGACAAATCCCAGACTGCTACCATTACCATCATTGAAACCACCAAGGTAAAAACAGGCAATGACTTTGGCATTGATGACATAAAATTCAGGAGTATTGAACCTGAACCTGCACCCTGTCCTGAACTGGATGTGGTAATCAATGTTACCGACGTTACCTGCCCCGGTGATGAAGATGGAGTTATTGAGGTTATTATGAATGGTGTAAAACCTTTCAACATTTGTCTTTCTTATGGTTGTGAAGAAGAGGGCGACGATTTTGAAGTGTTTGACAAATCTCAGACAGCTACTTACGGAGGATTGATTGCCGGATATTATACCATCACCATTTTTGATGGCAACGGATGTCCTTTTGAAGCGTGTGTTTATGTGGGAGAACCCGAACCGCTCGAAGCTGAAGTTGTCAATCTGGTCAACCCATTATGTTATGGCGATGAAAATGGCATGGTGGAAATTGAAATAACCGGAGGAACTCCTCCCTATACTGCTGATATGGGAATGGTTGACGGAAACATGCTTACCATTGATGGTCTTGGCGATGGCGCCTATACTGTTGAAATAGATGACTCCAACGGTTGTGGTTCTATTGAGGTTTCCTTTGACATCGAAGAACCCACATTGCTTGAAGCAGACTATGAGGCTACTGAAATTCTTTGCTTTGGCGAAGACTCAGAAGTAACTGTTTTTGCCATGGGTGGCACTCCTCCCTATCAACTGTTTAATGGTGATGTTTTTGCCGGAGACTTTACAGATGGCGAAATCTCTTTGATGGTGGGAGCCGGAGAATATCTCTGGACCATTATTGATGCCAACGGTTGTGAGGCAGAGGTTGAGTTTGAAATTGACCAACCTGAACCCCTCAATGCTGAAGTAGATATTGATGAAATTCTTTGTTATGGTGAAGAGAGCCAGGTCGAAATTACACTCTCGGGTGGTACACCCCCGTATACAGTGTTTATCGAAGGCTTTGAGCCCGTTGAAGAAAACGGGATGTTTCTTTACATGCTCCCCGCAGGAGATTATACTGTGGTGGCATATGATGCCAATCAGTGCAGCTCCGAGGAAATTGAAGTGAATGTTACGGAACCTCCTTTGCTGGAAGCCGACTTCGAAAAAGAAGAAATTGCCTGTTTTGGCGAACAAGCTGAAGTAACAGTATTTGCCATGGGTGGCACGCCTCCCTATCAACTGTTTGATGGTGATGTGTTTGCCGGAGATTTTACCGACGGTGAAATTTCGCTGATGGTAGGAGTCGGAGAATATCTCTGGACCATTGTGGATGCCAACGGCTGCGAAGCACAGGTAGAATTTGAAATGACCCAACCCGACCCTCTTGTAGCAACATTACTGGAAACAATGGATGCTACCTGCTATGGCTATGAAGATGGAATGGCCCTTATTTCAGTCACCGGAGGTACAATGCCCTACAGCGCTGATATGGGAACCTTTGATGGAGGTATGCTTACCATTGATGGCCTTGGTGCAGGTGAATACACCGTAACCATTACCGACACCAAAAACTGCGGACCCGAAGAAGTTACATTCGAAATTGGTCAGCCCGATGAAATTGTAATTGACAATGTAGATATTGATGTTCCTTTGTGTGCTCCGGATAACTTCCCGGTATGTACTGAGCTATGGGCCATTTCAGTAATTGAATATAACGTGGGTACTTCAAACTACGGAGATGGAACAGTAGCAGAAAGCAGAACCAATCCTCTGAATGCCCTTGGCATGCCCGACTATAGTAACTCTCCTCCAATTACTTATGTTACACTTGGTTTAGGAGGTGAGCTGATATTGAAAGTGGGCTGCCAGATATACAATGGTGATGGTCCTGATTTCGAAGTGGTAGAAACTTCTTATGGTGGCCCCACATGCGATAACTATCCTGAAAAAGCAGACGTTTTTGTAGCTCAGTATTTGGATGGTCCATGGTCGTATCTTGGAGAGATTTGTCTTACTGAAGCATTGGATCTTTCTGATGGTGTTGACCCCGATACAGGAGAGCCATTCGTTCTGGAGTGGGCAGAATATGTCTGGATTATGGATGCTACAGCTGAAGATTTCCCTAATGGGGACGGATATGATGTCAATGGAATAACCATCTTCAATACTTCTGAAGGTCCTGTTCAGACAGACTCCAACATCACCATTAACTTCTCAGGGGTAGAAGATGGCGAAGAACTCCTGTTTACAATCTATGACGGAGAAGAAGTAGTAAGTATCTCCAATGTTGCTGAACTGAGTGGGCTCAACCCCGGAACGTATACTGTTGTGCTTCAGGTAGGTGACTGTTATTCTGAACCTTTTGAGTTTACTGTTCCTGAATTCCCTGATCCTATTGAGGCCATTGTCGATGTGACCGATGTTGATTGTAATGGGCAGGCAACAGGAAGTGCCAATGTTACCATTATCGGAGGTACCGCTCCTTACACACTTACCTGGGAAGGACTGGAAGAACCGGTTGTTATCGAAGAAGAAGGTGGTTCTTACCTGATTACCGGACTGGTAGCAGGCTCTTACTTTGTTGATATTATCGACTTCAATGGATGTCTTGAAGATTTTACTTTCATGGTAAACGAGCCTCCATTGCTTACAGCAGAGGTCGAAACAGGAGAAATTCTTTGTTTCGGTGGTGATACAGAGGTAGAGCTTACTATTGAAGGCGGTGTTGAGCCTTACCTGCTCTCTGACAACAACAGCGATTTCGAACTTGAAATAGACGCTCCCGGAGCTACAATGCTTTCCGGATTCCTTGCCGGAGAATACTCCTGGACCGTTACCGATGCCAATGGTTGTGACGTGTTGATTGAGTTCGAACTGGAACAGCCAGAGCAAATCGTTGCTGAAGTATCCTATGCGCCGATTCAGTGCAATGGATTTACTACTGACGTTACCGTAACAGCTACCAATGGATTTGGACCCTACATGCTATACAACATGGAGGTTACTGAAGATAACCTGGTAGTTGAGTCATTCGACATGGAAGTCACCCTCAATGATTTGGGTGGTGGAGCCTATTACTGGATTGTGGTAGATGCCAATGGTTGTGAAGCAATCCTCGATTTTGTTATCGAAGAACCCATGGAGCTGGAAGCCGGTGTAGAACCCGGAGTTATTTTGTGCCACAATGATGTAACTACTGCTTTGGTCACTGCATCCGGAGGCACTGCGCCTTACAGACTCTTCAACGGTGAAAGCCTGGTTGCCACATTTGATGATGAGTACCTGGTAGAAGATCTTGCCTTTGGTGCATACAGCTGGACTGTTCTGGATGCCAATGATTGCGGACCCATTGTACTTGAGTTTGAACTTGAGAATCCTGATGAGTTACTTCTGATGGTCGAATCTACTACAGATATTACATGCTACGGATACGATGATGGCGAAATACATGCATCTGCTTCAGGTGGTACGGGCGAGTTGTTGTTCACGCTCAATGATGGTGAACCACAAGCATCCGGATCATTTATGAATCTGTTTGCAGGTGATTACCTGGTCACTGTTACCGATGCCAACGGATGTAGTGTAAGTGAAATGGTAACTCTTGAAGAGCCTGATCTGCTCGAAATTGATGTGTTCCTGATTACTCCTGCCGACTTTGGTGAAAATAACGGTGAAATCTGGGCCAACATCATCGGTGGTACTGCTCCCTATTCAGTTTGCTTGTTCACCGATTGTTCCTATGATGGCGAAGATGGTGAGGTATCTGATAAGAGTCAGGGCATGATGTACTGGGATTTACAACCCGGCGAGTATATGATCAGAGTTGTAGATGCCAATGGTTGTGTGGCTTATGAATGTGTAGAAGTGCCTGAGGAAGAAGATGAAAAGATCATACTTTCTACCCAGAACAATCTGCTTCCTGATGACGTTTTGATAACTTTCCCCAATCCTTTCAGAAATCAGACTACTGTAAGGTTTACCCCACAAAGTTCACAATTTGTTACCCTGGAGGTATACAATGTAATTGGCGAAAGAGTAGAGATTCTGTTCCAGGGAGATGTTAATGCCTTTGAAGAACAAGAACATGTATTCAGGGCTGGATATCTTCCCAATGGTATCTATTATGTGAGATTAAGCATGGATGATGAAGTTCATTTCGACAAAGTTATCCTTGCCAAATAACCCTTTTATTCATTTAAAATCAAGGGGGTCTCTGCAAAAGAGGCCCCCTTTTTTTGTCCCCTGCGAAAGAAAGGTTAAAAAGTTTTGAAGCCCGTTTAAATAGTGTTAAATTTACAGTCTACGAGCAGTGTTTCTGCCAAAAATATAAAATCCTGTCATCCGAAAGTTTTAACCTGCTTTTATCTCTTATCTCAATAGTTTCTTTGTCCAAAAGAAATAACAAGATCAACTCTGCTGCCGGGATTCTTCAATCCCTGTTGCGAATCAACTGATAATATATTTATCTAAACAAAAGGGGGACAAATGTTTAGCAATTATGCATCTGTATTACTGAAGCTACCAATGGGCTACTCTCATCAAAAGGCAATCCTCAATACCAAAGGGGAGGTAGTTGATTTTGAGTTTCTTGAGGTAAATGAGTTGTATGCCAGTCAAACCCGTTTTGCTGCAGCAGAATTTCAGGGAAAGAGATTGAGTGAAATATTTCCACAACTCTCTCCGGAAGATTTTGACTGGATGATACCCTATGCCATTAACCACAGCGAAGGGAGTTCAGGAAGCTTTGAGCGGTATTGTTTGTATCGCAAATGCTGGTATAAAATTCATTATCATACTACCGGAAACCAATCTGTAATTTTTATTTATGAAGATATCTCGAATGCCAAACTGGCTGAACTTGCCCGGGAGGATTTGAAACGACAACATGAAGTCCTTTCTGAATTGACTACATCAATTCATTATACAGAGGGGAATATTTATGAGTTTATTAAACTGGCTATTGTCAGGGCTTCCACAGCGATGAAGGTATGGCGTAGTGGTGTATGGTTTTTTGATGAAGATGGTGAAAAACTCAGAAATTTTGATAATTATGATTCAGAAACCGGGAGTCACACTTCAGGGACATTGCTGGCAGGGTTTAAATACAACAATGAATTTAAATACCTGAAAAAACACCGGTTTGTGGATGCCCATGATGCACTCAATGATGAACGAGTCAGGGGCTACCTGCAAGACTACCTTCTTCCCCTTGGTATAACTTCCATGCTGGATGTGGGGATTATTGCCGAGGGAAAAACAAGGGGAATTCTTTGTTTTGAGCATAAAGGAGAAAAAAGAAAATGGCAGCCACACGAAATTACCTTCGGGTGCCAGGTTACAGGGTTGATTGCAAGTGTTTTAGGTGTTTTTGACAAGAAAATTGCCCAGAATAAACTCCAGACGTCAGAGAATAAGTTGAAAAGTATTTTTGTTACAGCACCCTCAGGGATGGGCCTTGTAGTGTCGCGTGTTTTTCAGGAAGTAAATGACAAGCTTTGTCATATGACCGGTTATACCAGGGAGGAGTTGATTGGGAAAGGTGCACGAATGTTGTATTGTACGGATGAAGATTTCGATTATGTAGGGACAGAAAAATACAGGCAGATAGATGAAATGGGAATAGGAACCGTGGAAACGCGCTTTAGGAGAAAAGACGGACAAATATTGCATGTTTTATTGAGCAGTTCACCCCTGGATCCCAAAAATCATATGCAGGGAATTATTTTTACGGCGACCGACATTACAAGCCGGAAAATGGCTGAACAAAAACTCCGGGAGAGTGAAACACGCATACGACAGCTGGCAGCCAATATTCCCGGTGCAGTATACCAGTTTCATGTTTCTGCTGAGGGCAGGTTTAATGTGCTATACATGAGTGACGGGGCTATTGCTATATTCGAGAAACCTTTAGAATTCCTAATGAATCAAACCAGGCTGTTTGAAGAGATTTGTCCGGAGCATAAAGAAGGGCTTTCAAAGTCTATTGCTGCCTCGGTCGAATCCTTTACCGATTGGTCTTATGAATTTTGCATTATTCCGTCTAAAGGCAGGAAAAAGTGGATTCGGGGGATGTCAAAACCAAGGAAAGATGATAAAGGAGGGGTGTTATTTGATGGTGTTCTGCTGGACATCTCCCGGCAGAAAGCCATAGAAGAAAAACTCCGCATCAGTGAAAAACGCTATCAGTCAATAGTTGAAACGCAAAGTGAAATGATTTGCCGGTTTTTGCCTGATACAACACTTACCTTTGTCAATGCCGCCTATTGCAATTACTTTAGGAAAAATGAACACGATTTGCTGGGGAAAAAGTTTCTTGACTTTTTACCCGATCCCAACCAAAAACTGATGAAAGAGCACCTGCTTTTATTTAGCCCCCAAAGTGCTGAGCATATTTTTGAAAATAAGATAATGCTTAAAAATGGCAGGTACGTTTGGCAGGAATGGTCTACGGTTGCCGTTTTTGATGCCAGCGGCAATTTGCTGGAGTTTCAGTCAATTGGCAATGATATTACGGATAAAAAAGAAAGAATAGAACTCGAACAGGAGTTGAAGGTTGCTCTGGAGTCGGGAAGATTTAAAAAGAACTTCCTGGCCAACATGAGCCACGAAATGCGAACACCGCTTACCGGTATCATAGGGATGACAGAAATACTGGCCCAGACAAAACTAAATCTCCAGCAGCAGGAATACCTCAGCCTTTTGAGGCATTCCGGAGAAAACCTGATGGAACTCATCAATCAGGTGCTGGATTTTTCACATATTGAGAAAGGGGCTTTAAAGCTGAAATATCGGAAAATGGATCTTCACCGATTGTTCAAAAGGGCAGAAAAGTATTTTGAGGTGATTGGCAGACCGGATATCGGATTTGAAAGTAAGATAGATGAAGCCTTACCACGATACATTAAAGCCGACAGGGTTCGCCTTGAGCAGATACTGCATAATTTAATTTCCAATGCTGTTAAGTTTACCTTGAAGGGGCATGTTCGAATGGTAGCTGAGCTGGTCAAGCTATATCCTCCGGGAGAACTATTGATCAAGGTTTCGGTATATGATACCGGAATCGGCATCCCGGAAAATCGCCAGAAAGAGATTTTTGAGCCCTTTATGCAGGTTGATAGCCTGGATACACGTGAATACGAAGGCACGGGTCTGGGCTTATCCATTTGTAAAAACCTGGTAATGCTTCATGGAGGCAAAATTGGATTTGAGAGCACCGAAGGGCAGGGGAGTTGCTTCTGGTTTACCTTTAAAGCCTATCAGACAAAGGAGAACAATAATACCAAAGGAGAAAATGAAGAAGAAGGTAAAATAAAACCCCTGAGAATTCTTTTTGCAGAAGATAAGAAGATCAATCAGAAGGTTATATCGCTTATACTTAAATCGATGGGGCATACGGTGACCATTGCTGAAAATGGAAAGGAAGCGGTGGAGATATTTAAACAAGGTGATTTTGATCTTATTTTTATGGACATTCAGATGCCTGAAATGGACGGTGTAACCGCCGTGAAGGAGCTCAAAGCAACATATGCCAAACTTCCCCCCATAATCGGATTGAGTGCCAATGCTTTTGAAGGAGACAAAGAAAAGTACATGGACATGGGCATGGACGGCTACCTTACCAAGCCCGTTAAGAAAAGCGAACTGGAGGAATTGTTTAAAAAATGGTTTCCGTAATGGAGAAAAGCAGATTTGTAAAGATGCCATTGTGTTCTTTATCTTTTTTTGCACAGATTTTATCATTAATCTTAACCCTTTACCAATCTTTATCTTCAGGGATTTGTTTCTTTCTTTATATTTGCTCTAGCATTGATTACTTTGTGCTTGATTGTCAAAGAATTTGATTTTATCTTTTGGTGGGTTTAGCAACAAATTTTTCAAAATAACCGGCCTTTTTTGACGAAAGCATCTACAGTTTGCATAAAGCAACGAAATCATTTGTTCCAATGAACCAGATTTTACGTGAAGACACCAAACAACATCCATAATATCGTTAAAACACACCGGGGTTTTAACAAACACCTTAACTTTTTATTAACCATCGGTTTGGGTGTTTTTGCCCTGTCCTTATTTGTGGCAACCGGTGTTTATCTTAGCAGCTTTCATCGCCAGTATATCAGCCAGTCGGAAAATGCATTGTTTGCTCTTGCCGGCAATAAATCATCTCAGGTGAGAACCTGGCGCAACGAAAGACTCAAAGATGCGTTTTTGTTCCACAGCAATACGATGATTAGCGCCCTCGCACGGCAACTTGCTGAAGCGCCAGACAATGAAACAATTAAAAATGCCTTTAGCAAGGAACTTGAAGTAATACGTACCTTTCATCCATACGATGTTTTTCTTACAGATGCCACGGGCAAGGTTATTTTTTCCTATCCGCAGGGAGTCCAGCCCCTGGAGACGAAAATTTACGACGGGTATATACAGAAAGATATGGAGGAAATTTCCTATGTTGATTTTTACAAAAATACCCACAAAAACACTTTTTACATGGGTATGGTTATTCCCCTCAACACAGCGGATGACCCTACTCCTCTTTCTTTGATTGTCAGAATAGACCCTGCACCCGTACTTTCTGGTATGTTTCGCAAAAGTATTGGCAGAACTGTAAGTGCACAGCCGTTTTTAATTTTTCCCTGGAAAGATACTTACATGGTTTACCCAAGCCAGAAAGAAAGCGATGATGGTTCGGTCTTTAATGAGGTCTCAGACAGAGAGAAAGAGAATATTGTCAATGATTTGTTGCAAGACACATCCGGGGTTTACCGGGGGAGAGGAATGCAGGAGATTGAAGTTTTGGCAGGACTGAGACAAGTAGAAGGTACTTCATGGATGGTAATGGTGCAATTGTCAGATAAGGCCTTGCTTACATCGTTGAGGCAAAGAATTTTAGCCATTTCAATTCTTGGAGGAGCTTTCCTGTTGAGTATAGTGGCCTTAATGATTGTACTTGCCCGTCAGCAGCAAATCCGGTTACTGAAAATCAGCAGGGAGAATGAAACTCTGCTGGATGATTTGATTAATAACCAGCCATCAGGGATATACAGAGTAAGTCTGGAGCCTGAGAAATCTTTACCGGGCCAGGAACAATCCAGGCCTCTGCCTATTCGATACCTCTTTGTCAGTAAGCAACACGAAGTAATTACAGGGATAAAGGAACAGGAACTTTTTGAAGATCCCTCTAGAATTTTTGATGCAATACATCCCGATGATCGGGAGGAGTTTTTTGAAAAAAATTTTAAAGCCATTGATACAGTAAGCAGCTTTCATTGGGAGGGAAGAATCATTACCAGGGGGGAGACTCGATGGGCGCGCTTCGATTCGGTTCCCCGCCTGAATCCACCTTTGCAGATTATCTGGACCGGGGTGGTTATGGATATTACAGTGCAGAAAAAGCTGGAAAATGAGATGAAAAGGCGTGAGGCTTTCGAGCGGTTGCTAACACGTTTGTCTTCTTCATTTGTAAATACGACAGCACAAAATTGTGACAAAATCATCGATCTTTCCATAGAATATATTGGCAGATTTTGCGACAGTGACCGTTCCTATGTCTTTTTGTGGGATGAGAAACACAATATCGTGAAAAACACGCATGAATGGTGTTCTGAAGGAATTGAGCCGCAGAAGGAGCTTCTTCAAAAGCTGCCATGTGAGGAGATTCCTCAATGGATGAATCACCTCAAGAGTTTTACTCCTGTCGTAATTCCCGATGTAAGCAAACTGGATGATACATGGGGGGTTGAAAAAGCCATTCTGGAACCCCAGGGGGTAAAATCACTGGTGGTGGTTCCCATTATTTCGGATGAAAAACTTTATGGTTTCGTAGGGTTTGACTCGGTAAAATACCATCGCCAATGGAAGGAATATGAGCTGCAGTTGCTTAAAGTTTTCGCAGACCTTGTTTACAATGCCCTGGAACGAAGAAGAACGGAACTCAACCTTATCGAATCCCGGAAAATGCTTCGTACAGTATTGGATACCATACAGGTCAGGGTTTTCTGGAAAGACAAGAATCTCAGGTATCAGGGTTCGAATCAGGCGTTTGCCAATGATGCAGGTTTTGATGCACCGGAAGATCTGATTGGTCTGGATGATACGAGCCTTTGGAAAGATATGGCTGACATATACAGGAAATCAGATGAACGGGTGGTTAAAACAGGAAAACCTTTGTTGAATTTTGAAGAACCTCAAAAAACGAAAGATGGTCGCACACGTTGGTTGAACACTTCCAAGATTCCTCTGCTCAACAATGATGGCCAAATCATGGGTGTGCTGGGTACTTATCAGGATGTTACAGAACAGAAGTTTGCCGAGGATGCACTGCGAAAATCAGAACAAAGATATCGAACACTCACCGAGAATGCCTTTGACGGGATATATCTGCTTCGCAGAAATCAGTTTGAATATGTAAATCAACGGTTCTGTGAAATGACTGGATATACCTATCAGCAACTCACCAATGCGGATTTTAACAACCTTACCCTGTTTACCCCTGAAAGCCATCAATTGGCTCTGAACCGCAAAGAGGCAAGAAAAAACGGGGAGCAACTACCGAGCACCTATGAAATGCAGATTGTAAACACCCGTGGTGATATCATTGATGTAGAAATCAGCACCAATAAACTCAATAATATCGGTGAGGAAAACCTGATACTCGGGATTGTTCGGGACATTACCGAACGCAAGAACAACGAAAAGTTGCGCAATGAAGTGGCCGTAGCGCATCAATCAGCTACCTTTAAGCAAAACTTCCTGGCCAATATGAGCCACGAAATCAGAACCCCGCTTACGGGAGTCCTTGGGATGATCGAGATACTCTTACAAACCCGGCTGGATGAAAAACAGTCGGATTATGTCAATACCCTGAAACTTTCAACAGAAAACCTGCGGGAAATCATCAACCAGATCCTGGATTATTCAAAAATTGAAGCCGGGCAGGTCAACCTGAAAACTACAGTTTTTGAAACGGCTGTTATTTTTGAACATGCCCGTAAACTCTTCCAGGCAACTTGTAAAAAGGATGTGATGCTGCTTATAAAAGTTTCAGAGCAGGTGCCGGATTATATTGAAGCTGACGAACAGAGGCTTACTCAAATCATTAATAACCTCCTGTCTAATGCAATCAAGTTTACCGCAAAAGGAAAGATTTGTATCTCTGCCGGGGTGATGGAATGGAAGGACGATCTGAACTTTACCATGAATATAAGTGTTGAGGATACCGGTATCGGGATAAAGAAAGAAGCGCTATCCCAATTGTTCAAGCCTTTCGAACAGGTTGACCATGAAGATAAACGAAATTTTGATGGTACAGGTCTCGGGTTATCCATCAGTAAAGAACTTGCTCACCTGATGGGTGGTGAAATTTACGCTGAAAGCGAACCCGGCAAAGGAAGTACTTTTTGGTTTACTTTTGAGGCCCGGAAAGCGGTTTTTTCTCCCATCGAAAACTCTACCGATACGGAAACAGATAAGGTTGAATCAGGGGGTATCAAAGTACTGTTTGCTGAAGATAAAGAAATTAATCAGAAAGTGGTTAAACTTATGCTCCATGCTATGGGGCATAGTGTAATTCTGGTTTCCAATGGAGAGGAAGCTTTGAAAACGTATAAACCAGGATTATTTGATCTGATCCTGATGGATATTCAGATGCCTGTTATGGACGGTATTACTGCCGTACAACGGCTCAGAGAGAGATTTAATAACCTGCCCCCCATAGTGGGCTTGAGTGCCAATGCTTTTGAAGGAGATCGTGAAAAATATATCAAACAAGGTATGGACGAATATCTTACCAAACCTGTAAATAGTGATGATTTGAAAAATATTATTGAAAAGTTGCATCTCACCAGGAATAATAATGACTAACACGAAACATATACTTGTAATTGAGGATAATATTGGCGTTGCTGAACTCATCAGTGAAAAACTTCACGAATGCGGATATACCACTCAGGTCGCACCCAGTGGTAAAGAGGCCCTTTCTTATCTGAAAGACACAAAAGTAGATATGGTAATCCTGGATTATTCACTGCCTGATATGGATGGAAAGGAAATCATTTCTTCTGTGAAGGCAGCGGAAATTGTGATGCCTCCTTTTATTGTTTCAACCGGCAGGGGCGATGAACAACTTGCCGTAGATATGATGAAACTGGGTGCCTATGACTACCTTATAAAAGATAAAAGCCTTATCAGTCGTTTGCCTGAGACTTTAGCCCGACTGGGACATGAGATCGCCAGAGATGAAGAGCTGCATAAAGCACAACAGGCGCTCAGGGAAAGTGAAGAACGGTTTCGTAATTTTGTCGAAAAAGCCAGTGATTTCTTTGTAAAGCTTTCTGTTGATGGCAGCATCCAATATTCTTCGCCCAACTGGCAACGGCATATGGGCTTGACTCCGGACGATATTTCAAAAATTACAATTTTTGACCTGATCCATCCGGAAGACAAAACCAGCCTGGAAAAACAGCTGCAAGAGGCTGTCAGGGACGAAAATGCACATTTTGCTGCCGAATATAGGGTGCAACACAAAACCGGAGAATGGAAATATCATGCCGTAAAAGGGTACTCAGTGAATGAAAATCAGTCTTCTTTTGTCAATTGTATTGCCAGGGATATCACCGAAGAGAAAATGGCAGAAAAAAGAATTGCCCGCGCTGTATTCAGAGCGGAGGAAAAGGAGAAAAAGAAGTTTGCTGAAACGCTGCATGAAGGAATAGGACCGCTGGTTTCCGCCATTAAAATGTCAATGGGCCGTATCAGGACTATGAGGAAATTTGAAGAGAAAGAAATAAAGATTATTGACTATTGTGACGAGCTTGTGGATGATGCCGTGACGCGTGTAAGGAATCTGGCCAATGAACTCGTGCCTAATGTTATCAATGATTTTGGCCTTATAAGAGCCATTACCTCCTATATCAATAAATTACAGGACCAGGCAGAGCCTGAGGTTATATTAACCGTTGCTGAAAACATCCCCGAATTGGACAAGGAATCAAATATTATTCTTTATCGGGTGCTTACAAGGCTTATTTCAAATTCCATAAAGTTTTCCAACGCAACCAAGATTCATCTGGAGCTGAAAATGGAGAATGCGGGAATGGTAATTAATTTTTCGGACAATGGAGAAGGCTTTTCCAAAAAAGCCACTCAACAGGGCAAAATGAAAGAGCTGGATGTTAATATGGAAAGCATGAAAAACCGTATAGGCTCCCTCAATGGTACAGTGATTTTTCAAAATACCGATACCGGCGAAAGCATTAAAATCCTTATCCCGATCAAACAATAGTGTTTCTCTATTCCTTAAGTTCTGTAGGGTCATTGCCCGTTCAAGCCATTCATTACCAATTTATTGAGCCAAGCAATGACAATAACATTGACACACACGCGGATGATTATAATTTCGCAATAAGGAAAAGCACCTCTGATGGTTATGATTGGCGATTTATCCCGCTTTTCGCGGGAGCTCTCCACGCATGCGCGTGAACCTGTTAAAAACAAATTCTGAACGGATGAAACATCCATGATAAAGCTTTAAACACACACGATAATGACTAATTGGAAAACCTATTGTTAATCAGTGTAGTTAGAGTATTTTTGGATATTCCATCTAGCAACTTTAATCAAATTTTGAACAGATGAAAAGCTAAATAAAGATTTGTTTAGTGAGGCAAAAAATGTACTTTTATAGATGTTTTTATCTTTCTTCAGAAAAGGATAACTCCTGATTGCGGAAAGAATGAAATCATACCCCGTGACTTGGTAACACAACAACTCAAAACATACTGGTATGGGTATCCATGGTTACATGAGCAAAACAATACTGTCTGGTTTTGCCCTTCTTCTCTCTTTTATATCTTTTGGGGCAGAGAAAACTTTGCTTGCAGAACTATGGGTAAATTCCGCACCTGAGAGTCCCCTCTACGGTACGATTGGTGGGGTGAAAACACTTTCTGTTGTTTCCGTGCCGTTTTATTACAATATGTGGTTTCTTGCGGGCAGTGTAGCATTATTGATTTTACTTTTTGTTGCCTACAGATTAAGCCGGAAACTGCTGCTGCACTCCAGGGAGTTAAAATTCCGGGGAGGAATCCTGGAGTCGGCCAACAAGATGCTCGAAGATCTGCTGGAGGAGCGACGCAAAGCAGAAATTACCATCAAAGAGAGCGAAGAGGCCTTCAAGAGTCTGTTTCTGCAATCAACCGACCCCATATCCCTGATTAAGAATCACCGTTTTATTGACTGTAATCCATCTACCCTGAAGATTCTGGGGCTTAGCAGGAAAGAGGAAATTATAAACAGAACCCCCTGGGATATTTCGCCCCATTTACAACCCGACGGGCAGCGGTCAGATGAAAAAATGAGAAGTCTCATTGCCGACGCGCTAAGAAAAGGGAACCATAAATTCGAGTGGATGCATCTGCGTTCAGAAGGAGAAGAAATACTGCTGGAAGTGGTCATGACACTGATCAATTTTAGAGGAGAAAAAATCCTGCATGTGAGCTGGCGTGATATTACCCAGCGTAAGAAAGCTGAGCAGGATTTGAAAGAGAGCGAAGAACGGTATCGTTTGCTGGTAGATAACCAGTCAGATATGATCGTAAAGGTTGATAACGAGGGACGATTTCTTTTCGTGAGTCCTTCTTACTGCAGGTTGTTTGGAAAAACTTCGGATGAACTTATTGGGAAAAAGTTTTTACCCCTGGTGCATCCCGATGACCGGGAAGCGACCCATAAGGCCATGGAAAAATTGTATATACCCCCGTATCATTGCTATCTTGAACAACGCGCCATGACAGTGGATGGTTGGAGATGGATTTCGTGGGCAGATACTGCTATTCCGGGCCAGGACGGAGAGGTGGAAAGCATTGTCGGAGTGGGCAGAGATATTACCGATAACGTAAAAGCACGACAGGAAATCGTAAGACAGAAATCATTTATTCAGACTGTGCTCGATAATTTGCCCATAGGTGTAGCCCTAAATGCACACGATAGTGGAAAAGCAAGTTATATGAACAAGAAGTTTGTTGAAATATACGGTTGGCCTGAAGAAGAACTGAAAGATATTGATAACTTTTTCCGGGTGGTATATCCCGATGAGGAATACCGGAAACAAATCCGCACCCGTGTTCAGGATGATATTAAAAGTGGAGATCCTGAAAGGATGCGATGGGATAATATTGCTATCGTTACCAGCACCGGAGAAAGAAGGATGGTCAATTCCATCAACATTCCCCTTTTTGATCAGAATATCATGGTTTCTACCGTGATAGATAACACGCAAGTGCGGGAAAATGAACTGGTGATTGAGAAGGAACGGGATAAGTTGAAAATGCTTTTTTCCATTGCACGCAAAATTGAAAAATCCGAATCACTGCAGGAGGTTTTGCAGTATACGCTGCAAAGGGTATGTGAAGATAATAGCTGGGACCTCGGGGAGGCCTGGATTCCGTCAGAAAAAATGGACGAAATGATATATTCGGGTGCCTATTGTGTTGCTAATGATGAGTTAAACGGGTTTATCCAGCTAAGTCAGCATTATTCGTTCCCTAAGGATGTGGGAATTCCGGGAAGGGTGTGGGCCAGAAAAGCCGTAGTATGGGTGGACGACCTGCAGGAGGATGAGAATTTCCTGAGAAAGAAGGAAGTGGCCACTTACGATATTAAGTCTGCTGTGGGGATCCCTATCATGACTGACGATGAGGTTGTTTGTGTAATGGTATTTTTTATGAAGCAGCCCAGGAAAAAAGACCAGCAGTTTGTTGACCTGATTATGGGGATAGGTCTTCAGCTGGCAGAGCTTTTCCGGAGAAAGAGCATGCTGGTAGATCAGCACAAAACCCTTGAGATGCTTCGCCAGAGTGAAAAAAGACTCAAACAGGCCCAGAAAATTTCCAACGTGGGCAGCTGGGAGCTTGATCTGAATACCTCGATGGTGAAATTCTCGGAAGAGGCCCGTGCAATATACGGTTCTTCCACCAGCGAGATGCATATCAAATCAGTCAACGAAATTGTTGTTGAGAAATACAGGAATTTACTCAATGAGGAAATGCAACAACACAGACTCACCGGTAAACCCTATGATGTTACTTTTCAGATTATAAGACCAGGCGACGGGCAACTGAGGTATATCCAGTCTATGGCAGAGATGAATGCTGCAGAAAACAAGATTGTTGGTATCATCAGAGATATAACAGAAACCAAAACCAATGAAAGGCTCAAACAGGAGATCCTGGTAGCTAACGAGAGCGCGAGGTTTAAGCAAAACTTCCTGGCTCAGATGAGTCATGAAATAAGGACTCCCCTGACAGCGATTGAGGGTATGCTTGAACTCATAGAGCAAACCCGGCTCAGTGAAACCCAGAAAGACTTTCTCGATACGGTAAAGTTCTCTTCTGAAAATCTGCGAAATATCATCAATGAAGTTTTGGATTATTCCAGAATTGAAGCCGGTGGGATAAGGCTCAATCCCGTTGATTTCCCCTTTGAAGAATTGTTTTCCAAATCGAAAAAATTGATTCAATCGCTTGGGAAAAATAAAATCGAATTTATTACCCGGGGACTGGACGATCTTCCTGCTTATATCCATGCAGATAAACACCGGATTTTCCAGGTTATTTCCAATCTGGTTTCCAATGCAGTGAAGTATGCCCGGGAAGGTAACGTAATACTGGAAATTCGTCCTGTATCTCCTGCAGATAATGGGCGGAGATTGTTTAAAGTGTTGGTGAAAGATCAGGGACCCGGAATTTCGGATGCCCTGAAAAAGAAACTGTTTAAGCCCTTTTCCCAAATACATAAAAATGATGACGTACAGATTGAAGGGTCTGGTTTGGGATTGTCCATCTGTAAAGAACTTGCCGTTTTGCTAAATGGCGAAATCGGAGTTGAAAGCCAGCCCGGCGAGGGCAGTACTTTCTGGTTTACGTTTGCTGCTGAAGTGGTTAACGAACTAAAACACACTTCTGATTTAACACCCGATAGCCATGCTGCAAAAAAAACAGAGCTTCACATCTTGCTTACTGAAGATAAAAAAGTGAATCAAAAGGTAATATCTCTTATTCTGACTTCCATGGGACACCATATTACACTGGCAAACAATGGAGAGGATGCCATTAAGCAATTTCTACCCGGGAAATTTGATCTTATCCTGATGGATATTCAAATGCCGGTGATGGATGGATTAACAGCCACAAGAAAACTGAAAGAACAGTATGATGAATTGCCGCCGGTTGTGGGGCTCAGTGCCAATGCACTGCAGGGCGACCGCGAAAAGTATATGGGATACGGAATGGACGACTACATTACCAAGCCGGTTAGAACCGACGACTTCAGACAACTAATCGCGCGGCTTCAATTGTAAGTTTTCCTGTAGGATTGAAATTGTAAAATTATGGACAACACCCGGAAAGTATTTACCCTGACCGAACTGGGCAAAAGTATCAGGTCGGTTATTGAACGCAGTTATCATTCAACCTACTGGATAAAGGCCGAAATTGCCAAACTCAATTATTACCCGCGCAGCGGACACTGCTATCCGGAGCTGGTGGATAAAGCGGGCAACGTTATCCAGGCACAAATGCGTGCTTTAATCTGGGCTGCTGACTACAAGACCATCAACAATCAGTTTTCTGTTGTTGCCGGCGAACCCCTGCGGGAGGGGATGTCTATTCTTTTCAGGGCCTCTCTGAACTACCATCCCGTTTATGGGTTGTCATTACATATCTGGGAGGTAGAGCCTGCTTTCACAGTGGGTGAAATGGCCATGGAAAAGAGCAGGAATCTCGAAAAGTTAAAAAAAGAAGGCGTTTTTACTACCAACAAAACGCTTTCTATGCCACTATTGCCCAAACGAATAGCAGTAATCTCGGTCGAAACCAGCAAAGGATACAGCGACTTTTTGAAAATTCTCCGTGAGCAAGCCGGCGATTATGCCTGGTGGCATTTCTTGTTTCCCTCTGTCCTGCAAGGCGATAAAGCCGCCGAAGGAATAATCTCACAGTTGCGCATCATCAGAAAAGTGCAACAAAGGTTTGATTTGATTGCTATCATCAGAGGGGGAGGAGGAGACATTGGGTTGAACTGTTATGATGACTATCAGCTTGCCCGCGAAATTGCTACATCCCCTTTGCCTGTGATTACCGGTATTGGTCATGCTACCAATGAAACCATTGCCGAAATGGTGGCATGGTCCAATAAAATCACCCCCACAGATGTGGCCTATTTTATCGTAGAAGGTTTCAGAAATTTTGAACAGCGTATAGAAACTGCTTCCCGGACATTGCGCGCCAAAACCCTCAATCTGCTATCGTTTCAAAACAATACCCTCAATTTTTTCACCAGTAGTATAGCCAAAGGTCCTGTTTATCTTATCAGCCGGCAAAAAAACCAACTTGATACCCTTACTTCTTCCTTGCTGCGCGATACCAGAACAATACAGCAGAGTCAAAAAGATGATCTGCAGGCCAAAGCACTTAAAATGTCAATGGGTATCCCAAAGCTGCTCTGGAAGGTGCAGTTTACGGCTGACAACCATCAAGCGAGGCTTTCAACCCTGGTTAAACAGTTTATTGGGAACGAAAAGGCTGTGATTGAAAACCTGCAAACCAAAAGAGATCTGCTGGATCCTTTGAATGTTCTCAAAAGGGGGTATTCCATCACTTTGCTGAATGGCAAAAAGGTAACCAAATCAAATGAGGCAAAGCATGGCGACGAACTTGTCACACGCCTCAAAGAGGGAGTCTTGAAGAGCAGGGTGGTGAAATAATTGCGGAGGTGCTTCAGCGATTCATATCTTCAGGATTTACGATGCCAAAGCGTTCATTCTTGTAATCAAAAATCATTATGTAATCTTTGAAAAAAGGCTGAGAGATTTTTCCTCTTATGCCGGAAGGACCCTTTTCATCTGAATTGTAGACATTATAGTCTGCCAGGGGCAATCCGTTAAACAACACAGTAGCCTGAGGTTCAAAACCCTCCAGTTCCACAAAATCGTTACGCATTGTAAGGTGCATAAGCTTTTCAGGAGCAGGGACGGAAGAAATAATCTGGCGGAATGTCCGGTTGTGAAAAATTACCAATGCCGGACGCGACGAGCCATCGAAGAACATTTCTGCATCACGCCCTCCAACAGACACCGGAATTACCAGATATCCTGCCTCAACTTTCATCGGAACAAATAGTGCATGTTGCTCAATGGACTCAGGGAGTTCATCAACACTTGCAAATTGCTCTCCAGGATTGTCTATCAGCAATATCTTTCTGTTGCGGTGAAATACACCAAAACCCAGTTCTCCCTTTATTCTGCTGTCCCGGGTAGCTTCTTCCGTAGGAAGGATACGCATATTGTCTTCACCCAGCAATTGTCTGTTGATGCTTAATTCCAGGTCTTTAAGGATTTTATCTTTGGTGGTGCTCACTCTTTGCACACTTTCTATTTTGGTTGCGAAAGCAGGGTTGCGATACACCATGTTTTCGTAACCGTAATCGTATAAAAGACTGAAGGGAGTACTAAGAGTGAGAATAAAAGTTTGAACCTCCGGTATTCCTCCGATATGAAAATTGGCAACCATGACATGATTAGGAGTATCATGAAAATAATTGTTGGTTTGGGGATACCATTCAAATTTATGCCAGTTGACTTGCTCTTGAGCAAAGCTTAAGTCCGAATGGGACGTTTCAGCACTCAACTTGCCTGAAATTCCGACCGCTATGATTACAATGGCTAACAGCAGGTTTTGCATCTTCTTCATCATGGGAATTATTTGTTTTTGCAAAAATGGGTTTTTCGGTTGTACGTTTTTTTATGCCGAAAGGTTGCAAATAATTGTGCCTCAGTTCAAACCCCTTCTGTAAAATGAATACGAAAAAGCATGCACGATGGTAGTGTAGGGAACAAAAAAAAAGCTATCCGGGGAGGATAGCTTTTCTAATGATTTGTGGATTAGGTATTTAGTTGATCGAAAACTTCTCTTCTTCAATTCCACTATTGATTTCAATTTCCGTTACATTCATTTCGATGGTTTGTCCACCTGCTTGTTGTGTAATCAAATGGGGGAATTTAAGCTCAAAAGATTCAACCGGAGTTTTTGCACCGAACAAACGGGCAAAAAATGAAGGTCTTTCTCCTTCTCTTTCGATAACGATAGGTTGATAGTCTTCATACAAAGCAGTTCCCATCTCTGACTCTGAACGGATTTTTAATCCTGTCTGATAGTCGTAGAATTCACGTGACTTTTGTCCTTCAGGAGAAACAACCAACACTCTGTAGGCTTTTTTTCCATCAAGATTGGCGATACCTTCCAGTGACTTTTCTATACCATAATCTGCGTAGTTCATTTCTATATTCATGATGGCCTGCATCTTCATAGCTTCAAACTCAGGTCCTTCAGTAAACTCCTGGCTACCCATCATGCCTTTCATGGCTGCGGTGGTACCATCAAAAATCTGTGTCTGAACCACATTGCCTCCAAAAATGGTTTCTACTCTCAGCTTATCGGGGGCTTTCTGATATTGGTTGATGCTGGCTTTCTGTCCCATCATCTCGATTTCAATAACCTGCTTAAGGTCATTGATTTTACTGAAATTTTCTTTACCTCCTATGGCATCATAATATTCGTTGAGTACTGTTTGAACTGTCACGCCGGCAGGGGCTTCTTGCAGTTCGGGCGCTTCATAAGGTTGACCAAAAGCATCAAAAAATTCAACGGTGCCGGTAGCACTGAATTTTTCAAGGGTTTCGGGTACTTCGTCCATGTTTCCTGCTACTACAATAATAGAATGATCGGGTTTGAGATATTTCTGGGCCATTTGCTGAACTTCCTCGATGGTCACATCTTCTAACCGGGTCAGGTAAGTGGCATAGTAATCCTCAGGTAAGTCATATCTTTTGATGTTGAGGGCAAAGTTGGCGATGGTTCTTGGGCTCTCCAAAGAACGGGCAAACTGGCCAGTCATGTAATTTTTTACCAGATCAAGGTCTGTGTCGGACACAGGTTCATTGATGAGTTTTTCCATTTCTCCCAGAATCTCAACCACAGTGCTGTCAGTTACACTGTTACGCACCTCGGTAGAAGCAATAAAACGACTTATTAACCGATTGGGGGAAATGTTGGAACGTGCGCCGTAAGTGTATCCTTTGTCTTCACGGAGGTTTTGCATCAGCCTGCCGGAGAATACACCCCCACCAAGAATACCGTTCATAACACTTACCTTGATGGCATCTTCATGGCCAACAGGCAGTTCTACGGGGTAGGTTATCTGAACCACACTTTGCAGAGCACCGGTTCTTTCAGCAAAAGCAACTCTTCTTCCTTCAGGAGGAGTGGGGGTTGAATAGGAATGACGGGGAACATCTCCTCTTTCCCATTTGCCAAAATATTCATTCATTAAGCTTTGGGCCTCTGTTACATCAATGTCGCCAACAATAACCATGTACCCAACATTGGGTTTCCAGTAGGTGTTGTAATAGTCTCTGAGCAGGTCTACGGTGATGTTATCAAGGGTTTCTTCGGTAGTAATTTCTCCGTAAGGATGGTCGTAACCATAGGTTTGTGTTGTTGACACGTTGCGTGCTATGGCATTTCCGTCAGTTTTGATGGTTTGAAGACCTGATCGGGTTTGGTTGATGCGTTTCTCAAGCTCCTCTTCAGGGAAAGTAGGATTGTGCAAAACATCAGACATTAATTCCAGCAAGGTGGTTTTGTGGCGTGTGAGCGAGGAGCCAAACATTCCGGAAGAGAAAGTGGAGAAGTTGGCACCGAGAAAGTCAATAGCCTCGTCAATTTCTGCTTTGGTGCGGTTGGTGGTTCCTTCACGCATCAGCTGACCTGCAAAATCGATATATCCTTTGGCATCGCCTTCCATGATGGGGTCGATATCCAAAGTGAGCTGAAACGAGACAACAGGTACATTGCGGTTTTCAACCACGATTACCTGGAGTCCGTTGTCCATGGTAAAGCTTTCAAAATCTCCCAGTTGAATTACCGGAGCCGGGCCTGGTTCGGGACGCTGGCTTCTGTCTAACTGTGCACTTACTGTGAAAACAGCAAGGAAACTGAAAATAAATATTGAAATGATTTTTTTCATAATAGTGTTTCTTTTTCCTGCAGATGGCTTCTTTCCTTTTTAAGATGGTTTATAGGTTCTCAAAGGAAAAACCCGGTCTGTTTTATCGGATTTTGTTTTCTTTTTATTTATCTGAATGAGTTGAAAATAAGGTTTATGAAACAGAAAGATGGTTTAACTTTCTCCTTTTGGCAACCAGTAAAGGACCACCCTGTTATCTTCTCTGAAGTATTCTCTTGCTACCCTGCGGATGTCTTCACGCGTAACCTGCATATACCTTTCAATTTCAGTATTGATGAGGTCAGCATTGTTGTAAAGTGTATGATAGTTGGCCAGGTTGGTAGCACGACGGGCAATGGTAGTATTGCTGTTTACCATTCTGTTTTCTATCTGGTTTTTCACTTTCTGCAGCTCTTCTTCTGATACCAGTTCGTTTCTGACTTTTTCAAACTCTTCATCAAAAACCATTTCAATTTCCTGGGGGTCATTGCCCATGTTTGCCAATGCAAAGGTAAGGTTGATACCCGGGTGTTCAAGGCCCAATGCAATAGAGGCAACCTGAAGGGCCTTCTCTTCATCATCTACAAGCCTGCGGTAGAGCCTGCTGCTTTGTCCTTGCGACATCAGGGTTCCCAGCATTTCTACAGCATAGAAATCAGGAGTACCCTGGGCAGGCAGCTTATAGGCCTGAATAATCATGGGAATCTGCACATCGTCATATACCGTGTCGCGAACTTCCTCCGTGCGGCGGGGTTCAGCATCTATGGCAGGACGACGGAATTCTTTGGTTCCGGCAGGAATATCTCCAAAGTATTTTTCAACCATTTTCTTTGTTACATCCTTTTCAATGTCACCGGTAATAACCAGTACGGCATTGTTGGGAACATAAAACATATCGTGAAACTCTTTGATGTCGTTGTCTGTAGCGTTGCGCACGTGCGGGTCAAGTCCCAGTACATCGCCACCATAGGGATGAACTGTAAACAACCTTGAAAGGGTTTCGGTGAGCAATCTTCCGTAAGGACGGTTGTCGCGGGTTTGTTTCATCTCTTCGGTAACAACACTCTTCTGGGTTGCTATACCAATGGAATCAATTTTTGGGTGAAGCATACGCTCTGATTCCATCCATAAACCCAGTTCAAGTTGATTGGAAGGCAACAAAATGTAATAGTTGGTAACATCAAAGCTGGTAAAAGCATTGAGTGTACCTCCGGCTTTTTCTATTATTTCAGAAAATTCGCCTCTGTCAATATGCTGACTGCCTTCAAACATAAGGTGTTCGAAAAAGTGCGCAAATCCGGTACGATCAGGATGCTCATTCTTTGCTCCTACATGGTACATGATATTCACCACCACGTTGGGAGTGGTGTTATCTTGCTGAAGAATTACATGCAAGCCATTGTCAAGGGTGTATTGGGTAAATTCAATTTTGGGTGTACTGCTGTAGCTCAATGTAGCAACCAGCAGAAATCCTAAGGTAAAAAGCGCCTTAAAATGTAGTTTCATGTTCATGAAGTTTAAATTAACAAATTTGATAATGATTTAATTAATTGGTTTAAGAGATTTTGACTCCAAATGTTCAGTTAATGCTCAATTAGTAGGAATTTTTATCAGTGAATTACACTTGTGGAAAAAAAAACACTGATGAGCAAGAAAAAACTTTAATAGATAAGGTCAAGATCCAGATCATTTTTTAATCGTTCCAGGTTTGGATTCTTTTCTGCCATTTTCTGAAATTTTTCCGCAGGCAGGTAAGCTTTCTGAACTTTCTTGTTTTCTTTGATTTTTACCTGGAAATTAACGGCATAGTTGTTCAGGCTTTTCCTTAAAAAGCTTAAAATCTGAGGTTTCTGTTCAATAATGTTGTCTTGTTGCACCAGGTTGTCCACCCCCATTTCAATGGTAGTTTCATCAAGCATAACGGGAGGATGGGTGTTGAGGGCCGTGAAAATACTTTGGCTGGTGTTTTTGTAATTTTCTTTAAGCTTGTCCCACACATCCAGTAAATCGTTTTCAGAGAAATTTTCCTCGGGCCTGTCAGCATCATCAGCGCTACTGGTCAGTTGGTCTTTTTTTTTTTCTTCCTCCTGAGAGCTTTGGTTAATTTTAATGCTGAAAGATTTGGGCCCCGGGCCGGCAGAAGGGGCTGGTTTGGGGGCTGAAGAAGTTGTGGAAGTGGCAGTTGACTGAAGTGTTTGTTTTGCCCCGGCGGGTTCTTTTTCTTCGCTTTTGTAAGAAGCTGAAGGAGATGCCACGTTGGATTGTGGTCGGCTCTGGACCGCAGCCTGCGATGACTGGGCCGGCGCTTTCATGGCAGGTGCAGGAGCGCCGGGAGCTGTTTCCTGGCCTGACTGCAACAATGCCGCAATCTGCAACAGGGTAAGCTCCACATGGAGTCGTTTGTTGTTGCTTGTGCGATAAGAAAAATCGCATTTGTTGCTTAAATCGAGTGCTTTGAGCAAAAATCCCGGCTGACATTTGCCTGCCTGTTCAAGGTATTTCTGGCGGATGTTTTCTCCCACATCCATGAGTTTCACGGTTCTGGCATCTTTGCACATGAGTATATTTCTCAGGTGAGAAGCATAACCTCCGATGAAATGTGCCCCTTCAAATCCTTTATCAATAATGGTGTTATACAGCAGTAATATTTCAGTTGTTTCTCCGGCCAGGATGTGATCGGTCATGGCAAAGAAATAGTCGTAATCCAGTACATTGAGATTTTCAACAACAGCTTTGTAGGTAACATGGTTTCCTGCAAAACTTACAATCTGGTCAAAGATGGAAAGGGCATCGCGCATGGCACCATCAGCTTTCTGGGCAATGATGTGCAGGGCGTCGTATTCTGTTTCAATATGCTCGTTTTGGGCCACATACTCCAGTTGTCGTGCAATGTCATCTATGGTGATGCGGTTAAAGTCGAATATCTGGCACCGGGAAAGTATGGTGGGGATGATTTTGTGTTTTTCTGTGGTAGCCAGGATAAACTTGGCATAAGCGGGTGGCTCTTCCAGGGTTTTCAGGAAGGCATTGAAAGCCGCCTGCGACAACATGTGAACCTCATCGATTACATACACTTTGTATTTTCCAATATGAGGGGGTATGCGCACCTGGTCTACCAGGTTGCGGATATCGTCTACTGAGTTGTTGGAAGCTGCATCCAGTTCATGCACATTAAAGGAGTTGGATTCATTGAAAGAAACACAGGATTTACATTCGTTGCAGGCTTCAATATTCTCTGTGAGGTTTTCACAGTTGATGGTTTTGGCCATGATGCGCGCGCAGGTGGTTTTTCCTACACCCCGGGGCCCGCAAAACAAAAATGCCTGAGCAAGGTGGTTGTTTTTGATGGCATTTTTCAGGGTATTGGTAATGGAGGCCTGCCCCACGACCATGTCAAAAGTTGCAGGACGGTATTTGCGTGCTGATACAATAAAGTTTTCCATGTGATTTGTTCTAAATAGATATTCCCGCTGTGAAGCTTAAAGCAAAAGTATGTGTTTTTGGGCAAGGATAAAAATTAATTTTATTGAATTCCACCGGCTGTTTTTTATCATGACAACCCACAGGAATAAGGCCCCATCAAAAAAAGATTTCTAACTTTGCGCCACCCTTAAATCTCTAATCTAAACACAATATGGAAAAAATACTTGTAATAGGATGTGCAGGACAAATTGGTTCGGAGCTGACGCTTGAACTGAGAAAAATGTACGGTGATGCCAATGTGGTAGCTACCGATATTAAACCGGCAGATAAAGAAATTACCGAAGGCGGACCTTTCGAAATTCTGGATGTGCTGGATACCCACAGGCTTTTTGGAACGGTAAGCCGCAACAAAATTACCCAGATTTACCATCTGGCAGCCATTCTTTCGGGCAATGCCGAGAAAAAGCCCCTTGCCAGCTGGCATATCAACATGGAGAGTTTGCTCAATGTACTCGAATTGTCGCGCGAACTGAACCTGAACAAAGTTTTCTGGCCCAGCTCCATAGCTGTGTTTGGCCCCACTACGCCCCGGGTGGATACTCCGCAGTTTACCGTAATGGAACCCAACACGGTTTACGGTATCAGCAAGCTGGCCGGCGAACGCTGGCTGGAGTATTATTTCCAGAAGTACGGTGTTGACGGTCGCAGCCTCCGCTACCCCGGGCTTATCAGCCATAAAACAGAAGCCGGCGGTGGCACAACGGACTATGCCGTGGAGATTTTTTATGATGCCATTCGTGAGAAAAAATACAATTGTTTTTTGTCTGAAAATACCTATCTGCCCATGCAGTTTATGGATGATGCCATCAAAGCTACCATTGGCGTAATGGAGGCTCCGGCAGAGAAAATCACCGTAAGATCCAGCTATAACGTGGCAGGTATCAGCTTCAGTCCCAAAGAATTAACAAAAGAAATTCAGAAAAGCATTCCCGATTTTTCCATCTCCTATGAGCCCGATTTCCGTCAGGCCATTGCCGAATCATGGCCCCAAAGCATTGACGACAGTGTGGCCCGGCGCGACTGGGGACTGAAAAACACCTTCGACCTCAAACGCATGACCTCGCTCATGTTGAAGGAAGTGGGGAAGAAACTCAAATAATCTATGACCCATTTTGTTGATACCCACAATCATCTGTATCTTGAGCAATTTGATCAGGACAGGGACGAGGCTGTGGAAAGAGCCCTGCAGGCAGGAGTGAAATACATGCTCCTGCCCAATGTAGATGAAGAAACATCCGGCCCCTTGCTGCATTTGCATCAGAAATATCCCGAAAACTGTCTCCCTATGATGGGGTTGCACCCAACATCAGTGAAGCCGGGATTTGAAAAGATACTGGAAACCATGAAAGAGCGGTTTGAAACCGTAAAATTTTATGCCGTGGGTGAAACAGGAATTGATTTGTACTGGGATAAAACCTGGTTTGACTTGCAGGTGCAATCTTTTCGCACCCAGATTGAATGGGCCATTGATTGGGATCTTCCTGTAGTTATCCATTCCCGAAACTCAACATCCGAGATTATGGATGTGCTGGAACAGTATCGCGGAACAGGGCTAAAGGGGGTGATGCACTGCTTTCCCGGCGACATTCAACAGGCCCAATGGTTTACAGATTTTGGATTTCTGCTGGGAATAGGGGGCGTCGTGACCTACAAAAAAAGTGCGATGGCGGAGGTGGTGAAAGAGATACCCCTGGAAAATCTTATCCTCGAAACTGATGCACCCTACCTGCCTCCGGTGCCTTATCGCGGCAAGCGAAATGAACCTGCCTATATTCCCTTTATTGCTGAAAAGATTGCCGAACTTAAGGGTGTTGCTGCAGAAGTTGTTGCAGAGAAAACTACCGGGGCAGCCCACTCCCTTTTCCGAATCGAATAATAATTATCTTATTAAAAAAAACGCACAGCTGGCCAACAATTATGAGCAAACAACCTGAAATACTTGTCATTTACACCGGGGGTACCATTGGCATGGTGCAGGATACGGAAACCGGAGCCCTCAATCCCTTCGACTTTCAGCACCTAACGGATCAGATTCCGGAAATCAAAAAGTTTGGTTTCAGGATAGAGAGCATTTCCTTTGATCCCATTATTGATTCTTCCAACATGGAACCGGAAGTATGGGGCCATCTGGCAAGCATCATCGAAGAGCACTATGAGAATTATGACGGCTTTGTAATTTTACATGGTTCGGATACCATGGCTTACACGGCATCAGCCCTGAGTTTTATGCTGGAAAACCTTTCCAAACCTGTAATCCTGACCGGTTCGCAGCTGCCCATTGGCATGATTCGTACCGACGGGAAAGAGAATTTTATCACCTCCCTGGAAATTGCTGCTGCCAAAAAAGACGGAAAAGCCCTGGTTCCCGAGGTTTGCATTTATTTTGAATACCAGCTATACCGGGGCAACCGCACCCATAAATTCAACGCAGAGCATTTTGAAGCCTTCCGCTCGGTCAATTACCCGGTACTTGCCACGGCAGGAGTGGAGATCAAGTATGATTTTGCCGCCATTCATCCGGCAGTAAATCAGGAGTTTCGCATTTTTACCCAAATGGAAACCCGTGTTGCAGTACTGACGCTGTTTCCGGGTATTTCACAGGAGATAGTCTCTTCCATCCTCAATATCAAAGGACTTAAAGCCTTGGTGCTCGAAACTTTCGGGTCAGGCAACGCACCTACCCATCCGTGGTTTCTGGAAGAACTCGAAACAGCCATCAACAACGGATTGATTGTTTACAATGTTACCCAATGCCGGGGAGGAAGCGTGAAAATGGGCAAATACGAAACCAGTGTGGGGCTTCAGAAAATCGGGGTGATCAGTGGTTATGATATTACCCTTGAGGCAGCGGTGACCAAGCTGATGTATTTGCTGGGACACAACTATCCGGTCAAAAAGGTCAAAAAATATCTTCAAACCTCTCTCAGGGGAGAGATGAAAACCGCTTAAGAACTAAGAAGTTGCTTTGTCAACCAGGTAAACAATGGAGCTGAAGGATTTGTCGCTGTGCAGGCTCAATCCGATTTCGCAGGTTCGGCTGGTAGAATATCCGGATGTGCAGGATTGGGTTTGTTCGCGGATACTTCTCAGTCCATGTGCATTGAGTTCCGGATAGCTGAAGCCACGGTCACCGGCAAATCCGCAGCAATTGGCGTCCACAACTTTTACATTTCGGGCACACATTTGGGCGAGTTTTATCAGGTCTGTTTCCAGTCCCATTTTCTTTGCACTGCAAACCGCGAAAATAGCTATCTCTTCATCAACCGGCGTAAAAGTAAGTTTGTCGGCCAGGTGCTCAAGAATAAACTCTACGGGTTCATACAGCTTTAATCCAGGCTCCATGTTGCTTTTCATGGTATACAGGCAGGGACTCATGTCGCAGAGAATGGGGTATTTGCCCTGCTCGCTGGCCAGCAACAAGGCGGACTGAAGTTCGTCTGATTTTTGTTTGCCCTGTTCTTTGTATCCCTTGCTGGAATAGGCCATGCC
>JAABSE010000025.1 GCA_011390575.1 Sphingobacteriia bacterium | reverse complement strand
TTCCGGTTACGGAGCAAAGAGAAGCTTGTCTGGATGGTTGACCCGGTAGACGGTACAAAAGAATTCACAAGCCGCAACGGTGAGTTTACGGTAAACATCGCCCTGATTGAAAACCAGCAACCTGTTTTTGGCGTTGTTACAGCGCCTGCCATCAATCAGGGGTATTTTGGCTGGATTGGCAAAGGAGCATTCAAAACAGACTCGTTGAGTGATTTGCTGGAAAACATTGAATCGCTTCAGTTAAAGGATATTCTGGACGTTGCATTTCCCATCAAACCCCGGGTGGATGAGCAACAGCCTGCCTTTGCCATCAGTCGTTCGCATTTGACAGAAGGTACAAAACAGTTAATAACCAAACTTTCAGTAGGGAATAGTAACATTAAGACGATCAGCAAAGGCAGTTCACTGAAGTTCTGTCTGCTTGCGGAAGGAGTTGTGCAATACTATGCACGCGAAGATTTGATCAACGAATGGGACACTGCTGCCGGCCATGCCTTGTTACTGGCAGCCGGAGGTGCTTTGATTGCCATTCCCGATGGAAAAGCAATGCTTTACAATAAAGAAAGTCTTAAAACTCCCGGATTTATTGCCTTTGCAGATCCCTCACTGCTTTCAGCGGTTAAGCAGAATCTTTCGCTTTAAAAAGGGATAGGAAAAAACAGAAATCATAATGATGAGCGTTCCTATATAAAAACCTAACGACATGGTTTCTGCATCGCCAAAAATGAGAAAGGCGAGAAAGATTCCGTAAACAGGCTCAAGGTTTATGGCCAGAACCACTGTGTAGGCCGATAGTTCCCTCATTAAATCGACAATCGCAGTGAAAGCATAAGAGGTACAAACGATGCTCAGGATAAGTATCCAGCCAAAATCAACCCAGCCGATGTAAAGCATTTCGGTTTTTAATTGCTGCGTTGCCATATAATATAGGGTAATAGCAATAAAGCCTCCCACCATTTCGTAAAAAGCAACCAATGCAGGATGCCACTGATGCTTTAAATTGATGTTTCGGTTGAAAACTACAAATAAGGAATTCAGCAGTGCCGAAAGCAAGGCAAAGATAATTCCTTCCACATATTGCATTTCATACTGAAAAATCAGATAAATGCCCACGATTATAATGAGTCCGGTCAATACTTCAAACCAGAAAATACGTCGCTTTTGGGTGATGGGTTCAAGGATACTGGTAAAAAGAGTAATGGAAGCAAACACGCCCAGGGTTACCGATACGTTGGAAACCTTGATAGCATGAAAGAAGGTAATCCAGTGCAAAGCCACCAGTACACCAACAGAAAACAAGTGTAAAAGCTGTTTGGATCTTACCCTTACAGAAAGCTTTTTATATTTCAGAAATACAAGAAGCCCGGCAGTGGCAAAAAACATCCTGAACCACACCAGTGAAATAGCATCAATGGAAATCAGCGCGCCAAGAATAGCCGTAAACCCAAGCAACACCACAATAAAATGCAGTTGTGCATACAGACCTATGAGTTTGAGTTTATTCATCGTGGCTGAAATAATTGTCTATGGCAGCAATGGCATTAGCCAGCCTTTCTGTTCCTGTTCCACTTACTATCCGATAGGGAAAGCCATATGCATCCAGCTCTTTTTTATACCAATCGAAAAAAAAATTTCTCAGATGCGGATGTTCTCTCTGCTCGTCAAACTGCCAGGGTAAATCAACATTGCACAACAAGAACAAATCATACGTATTATTAAGGATTTGTTTTTCAATCCAGGGGTGACAACTCCCGTATTTGTGCAAACTCCAGATTTTGGTAACAATCAGCTCCGTATCAGAGAATAGAAAGTGTTTTGTAGATGACAACATTTCCTGTTCACGTCGGAACTGGTTCCGGGCAATTATCAAAATATCTTCATATGAGTATTCTCTTTCGAGTAGGTCGATGTATTGACGCGCAAACTCAGCAACAAATTCGCCCTGGTAGTGCTGCGCCAGTTGTTTTGCCAACTCCGACTTTCCGGTAGATTCGGGGCCGGTTATCGCAATTTTCTTTATGCTGTGGTTCGTCACACTATTTCTGCTGTAAGAATGCGTTGATAACCTTCATCACAAAAACACTTTTACCATTTTTGCGAAAAGAAGCTTCCATTTCATCGGTGAGTACTTGCATGATGGTGCGAAAAGGGCCGAAAATCTGGGTGCTCATCCCGTTCACTTCCACTATAATTTGATCATTCTTTTTCAGATTGTCAATAAATTCCTTAATATCCGGCACATATTCCCTTACCAGCGGATACATACTGATTTCAACAGAAGCCTGCATTTCATTCATTGTTTTGAAGTTTATTGGGGTTAATAATTCAATGGGTTTAAAGGTTCGTTTGCAAATATACCATTTAGAATCGGGAAAACTTCACTGTTACTGCCTTGAAAATCATACGTGACAATAAAAATAATTGAGTTCAGAAAATTTCGAAAAATAAATAAAAAATGCCGTGGTTTTACGGTAAAACGTGCAAAAGATATTTTACTATATTTGTTGCCGATGACTTTAAAAACCGCATCAATGAACAGAGCGAACCAGGAAGAGATAGAAATTGGCATATCGGGGATTAGAAAACTAACCGAGGTTATCAGGAAGCAATACGACTATGACATAAGTGTTTATGCCAGCACTTCCCTGAAGAGAAGAATTTCCGGTATCATCCTGAAAAATGATTTTAAAAACCTGGATGGTCTCATTCTTGCGTTGGAAAACCGTCCACAGTTTTTTCCATTATTCCAGCTTCAATTGAGTGTTAATGGTACCGAATTTTTTCGTGACCCCGCTTTCTGGCGTGCTTTCCGCGATGATATTTGCAAAACCCTCCGGAACAATCACATGAAGATTAAAATATGGATTCCGGGGTGTTCGACGGGAGAAGAAGTCATCACTACCGCCATCGCTTTGAAAGAGGCCAATATCTATGATAAATCGATGATTATCGCAACCGATATCAACAAGGAAATCATTGAAGAAAGCAAAAATAAAATCTACACCAACAATATCCTGGAAATCTCTGAGAACAATTATAAACGATTCAAAGAAGACGAGTCAGCAGATTTTTCGAAATATTGCTCAAGGCAAGCCAATGGATTTGCATTTGCTGATGATTTGTATCAGAATGTTCAATACGAAGTATTTAAAGGTGGCGACCATAAGAGCATAAAAGGTATCAATGCGATTATTTGTCGCAATGTATTTATTTATTATACAGCCCAGCACCAGGAAAAACTGCTGGAAGACTTTACAGGGAAACTGAGCTTTAATGGTTTTCTGGCCATTGGAAACAAGGAGAATATTACTTTCTGCAAAGATGCAAGGAAGTATACCCTTATAAATGAAAGCGAGAAGATATATCGTAAGAGTGTAAATGAATAATCATATACCAGGCATAGAAAACATGGCCGGTATGTGTGGCCGGAGAATTGCCGGAAAAACAAACTGAAATAATGAAGTATAAATTGATTATCATAGGAGGGTCAGCAGGTAGTTTTCAGTTGGTTACCAGAATACTAAGCAAGCTGCCTGCCGGATTTAATATTCCGGTGGTACTGGCTTTGCACCGGCTAAAACACATTCGGCACGGATTTGTTGAAGCACTTTCTATTAAATCAGTGTTACCCGTTATTGAGCCCCTCGACAAAGAAGGACTTAAACCCGGCAATGTTTACCTGGCTCCTGCCAATTATCATTTATACATTGAACTGGCTGGCAAGTTTGCGCTTTCCACCGAAGAACCCGTAAATCATTCCAGACCGGCAATCGATCTTACTTTTGCTACCGGTGCCTATTGCTACAAAGAAAAGACCGTTGGGATAATCCTTTCGGGAGCCAATAGAGATGGAGCAATGGGACTGAAAAAAGTAAAAGACTACGGAGGCTTAACCATCGTCCAGGATCCTTCCGAAGCACAGATGCCTACAATGCCAACTGCTGCCCTGGATAAAGCCGGACAAGTAGACCATATATTGAAGGTGGATGAAATTATCAGGTTTTTATCAAAATTAAATCCATAAAAATTTTCGCTGTGTAGTATAACGTTATTGTGGTTTATACGTATCAACACTTGTGGATATACCTGAAGAACCAACAAAATCCATTATTTTTGTCCCTTTTTTATTGCAAATTTCACCAAAAGATTTCTTACAACACTAACTATCAAAAGAATAAGAAATAAATACAAAGAGATTATCTAACCTGACAGTTTTTGCAAAGTCAGGCTTGTGATACGAACATTAAAAACAAGACTCATGAACCGTATAAAGTTATTTCTGTACATTGCCATTGAAGTTTTCCTGATCATTATGGCCAGGCTTTTATTTGCAAGCACGGGCAGAATTGATACAATAACCAATGAAGCAGGCCTGCAGGACCAAACAGGGACGATAATACAAAACTTATATATTTTCCAGGCCCTGGTGGTTTTCATCCCCTTTCTGGTAGTAGTAGGCTTAATCACATATGAATTGGTCGAACACAAAAGGAGCAAGAAACTTCTGTTAGAAAAAGAAACAGATACCACCCAGGCACAACAACAGGAAGATGAAACAGATACTGAAAAGGTGCGGATGGAAAAAGAAGAACAGCTGAAACAGGAGTTTGAACAGAAAAAACAAAACCTGCATCAATGCATCGCAACAGCACTTAAAGGAAAAACAACGGAAGACAGGAAAGTTGTGTCGGAAACCATTCTGGCTTGCCTTGCGGATGTATATGAAGTAACTCAGGCAGAGATTTTTGTTCGCAACAAGACCGAAGAGACCGACAAACTGGTATTATCAGCAACCTACGCTTTTTACATCCCCGATGAAAAAGTATTTGAGTTTCAATTGGGAGAAGGTCTGATTGGCCAGGTGGCCAAAGCCGCAGAACCCTTATACCTTGATGAGTTACCCCAGGGATACATTACCGTGAAGTCGGGTCTTGGCTCTGCCACTCCCTCCCATCTTCTGATTGTTCCATGGACAAGAGAGGAAGACAATACTTTTGCTGTGCTTGAGATCGCTTCCTTCAAAGAATTTGACAAACAGGATGTTGAAATCATTCAAGGATTAAGCGAAAAACTAAGAGATTTCTACGTGTAAAAAAAGTTCATTTTTGCGTAAAACACAGGGGTTTTTGTTTCTTTTTAAATGTATTTTTGCCCTGATTCGAATAAGACCCTGATTTTTATCAGTGATAATTTTAATATTTACCTGCTGACACATATAACCAATTGTCCCGTTTATGAAGGTTTTTGACAAAAAACAAGTTGTTATATTCTCCGTTCTGATAGGCTTTATTTTTCCGCTTTTTGCATGGATTGTGGAACTTAGCCGTCTTAATCTGGGATTTGGATTCTCGTCCATTCAACAGATTCATGCTTCCAGCCCTGTTTTGATTATCCTGGATTTGATTCCGCTGATTTTCGGACTGGCAGGCTATTTTATTTATACTTTTCTTGAGAAAAAACAGCAGGAAGCAGATAAAATCCACAACATTCTCAACAGCCAAACACAAAACATCAACAAAGTAGCCACCTTTGCCGAAGAAATTGGTAACGGCAGGTACGACATAGAATTTGAGATTTCAGACGATTCCGACACCCTTGGAAAGACCCTTCAAAACCTCAGAGACAAACTTTACGACAATAACCAAAAAGAATCCCTTCAAAACTGGGAGATGCGCGGCAAGGATCAAATCGGACAAATACTCCGGCTGCACAACGACGTAAATCTATTGAGCTATGAAGTACTCGAAGCCCTGATCAAATATATCGACGTTGTGCAAGGGGTTTTCTATATTTATGATGATGAATCTAATGTGCTGCGCATTTCTGCATCCTATGCATACAACCGAAAGAAATACCTCAAAGATGAGGTGCGCATCGGTGAAGGACTGGTAGGCCAGGCAGCCATTGAAAAGGATATTATACACAGAACAGAAATACCCGAATACTATCTGAGCATTACTTCCGGTATTCTGGGAGAGAAAAAGCCCGACAGCCTGCTCATTGTGCCTCTTTTTATGGAAGAGAAGCTACAGGGCGCCTTTGAATTTGCCTCGGTTAAAGAATTCAAGCCTCATGAGATAGCTTTTGTGAAGGAAATTGCCGAGATTGTTGCCCGTACTTTCTACAACCTTAAAATCACCGAAAAGACCGAACGCCTGCTTCATGAATCGCAGGAAATGACCCAGGAGTTGAAAGAAAACGAGGAAGAGCTTCGTCAGAATGCCGAAGAAATGCGCCTTACACAGGAAGAGCTGGAGAAAACCAATACCCACCTGGAAGAAAAAGTAGAAGAAGTAAACCAGAGCCAGAAACGATTGTATTCACTCCTGGAAAATGCTTCTGAGCTTATCACCATTTATGATGCAGAAAAAAAATTAAAATATGTTAGTCCTTCGGTGCATAATATCCTTGGTTATAATGAAGAGGAAATGTTTAGCGGAAAGGATTTCGACCGTATCAACAAAAAAGGGCAAACCATTATCAACAAGATGTTTGAGGATTTGCTGGCAACCCCCGTTGACTCTCAGAAAATTCAGTATACTTACCTCAACAAGCATGGCGCCATCATGTTTCTGGAAACAACCGGCCGAAACCTGCTTGATGACCCGGCTATCAATGGACTGATCCTCAACACCAGCGATATCACCGAAAGGAAAAGAGCAGAAAAGGAACAGCGTATGCGCGGTCAGATGCAAACCCTTTCTGACAACTCTCCTGATATTATTTTGCGGATTGACCTGAGCAGAATCGTGTTTTATGCCAACCCGGCCATTGAATCCTACACAGGAGGAAAAGCCGAAGAGTTCAACAAAAAACACATCAGCGAAGTAGGCCTATCGGAAGATATGGTGGAAACCATCGACAATATTGCGGAGGATATAAAAAAGAGTAAAGAAAAAATTCAAAAAGAGATAACCTTTTCCATAGCAGAGGATAACAAAATAATAATGGCCCTCAATGCTATACCTGAATTCAGTGAAGAAGGGCGATTGGAGACTATTCTTTTCATCTTCCATGACATCACCGCATTGAAGAAAATTGAAGAAGAAGTAAAGGAGAAGAATGCAAAGATTACCGACAGTATCAACTATGCCTTCAGGCTGCAAAACGCCATTCTGCCCAGTCAGAAGCTTATCAAGCAGAGTTTCCCTGATTCATTCATGTTCTACCTTCCCCGCGATATAGTCAGCGGTGATTTTCCGTGGATGTATGAAAAAGACGACGATGTTTATATTGCAGCCATAGACTGTACCGGACATGGTGTCCCCGGAGCCATGCTTTCGTTGATTGGTTACTTTATCATGAACCAGATACTCAGTCAGCCAACCGTGCTTTCACCCGGTGAAATCCTGACCCAGCTCCACAAAGGAGTTCAGCAGACCCTGCGTCAGGATAAAGAAGGAGCCAGTGCACGAGATGGTATGGACGTTGCGCTGTGTAAAGTGAATTACAAAGAAATGGAATTGCAGTTTTCGGGAGCCCACAGACCTTTATACCTGGTAAGAGACGGAGAACTCATTGAGACCAAAGGCACCCGTTCAGCCATAGGAGGTATCCCCAAAGAAGGAAAACCGGAGCCTAACTTCGAAAATCATGTATTTAAACTTCAGAAAAACGATTGTATATATTTCTTTTCGGATGGACTGCCCGATCAGTTCGGAGGACCTGAAGGAAGAAAGTATTTTCCCAAACGAATCAAGAATCATATTCTGGAGAATAAGGATATGCCCATGAATCAAATGTATAATCTGTTCAAAAAAGATTACCAGCAATGGCTGGGGGATGAAGTTCCCATTGATGATGTACTGCTAATCGGCATCAGATTTTAAACTAAATAAGTAGAAAAATAATACGCCTGAATTATAAATTGAAAAAATAAAAAAAATGGAAAATGTGGATTACATGAAATTGGTCTATGAGTTTCATAACGAGATGCTTGCCAACAAATTCACGCTTGTTTATGAAGGAGAGATCACCCACCAGATTACCAAAGCCTTTACCTCTCTTGCCGAAAACAAGATGGACAGCTATAGTGAAGATGCCTCAATGAAGAAAAAGGTGTTTCATGTTATGGTAGAGTGTTTGCAAAATTTGAGCAAACATGCTGAAGAAACGGTTGCAGAAGACGGAACCAATTTTGCAGGCAATGGCATTTTCATCGTTGGAAGGCTGGATGACGAGAATCAGGGTTATCAGATTTTGACAGGAAATGCAGTAGAAAAAACCAAAGTTGTTGAATTAAAAGCGCTGCTTGAAAAAATTAATCAGCTGGACAAAGACGGCCTGAAGGAGCTCTTTAAAAAGCAGATGCGCGAAGGTTCATTGTCCGAAAAAGGCGGTGCCGGCCTGGGACTCATTGATATCGCCAGAAAAACCGGAGAAAAGTTGGAATACAATTTTATTGATATTGACGACAACAACTCCTTTTTTCTTTTGAGAACCAAGATTTCACGCAAATAAAACAGAGATTTTCACCAAAAAATAAATAAGTATCATGGAAGTAATAAAAATTAAAGGAACGGACGATACACCCAATGTAATACTCGATGCAGAAAGCAATATTATTGAATTTTCTGGTCGCTCGCTACCGGAAGATGTAGTTACTTTTTATGCACCCGTAATTCAATGGATTGAGGAGTATGCCAAATCCCCAAACCCTAAAACCGATGTGATCTTCAGACTGGAATATTTCAATACTGCCTCTTCAAAGATATTGCTTGACATTCTTCTCAAATTTGAAGATATCCTCAATGCTGGCAGTGAAGTGGTTGTGCAGTGGTATTTCCAGGAAGACGATGAAGACATGGAAGAAGCCGGAGAAGAATATTCAGAAATTGTTGACATTCCTTTTGAGATGCACAGTTACTAATATTACCCATATCACCAAAAACACACCACTAAATGAGTGAAGAAATTCTCAAGGCTCTGATGCAACTCTTTGCAATTATTGCAAAGCAGGATGTTGGCTTATCGGTAAACGAAAGGGAATTCGTGGAGAATTTTCTTAAGCAGCAGCTTAATGAAAGTTCTGTAAAAGAATACCTGGCCTTGTTTGACAGCTTCAGCGAAGCAGCTAAGCCCAAAAAGAAGGATGATGACCCGGAAAAAGAGAAAAAACCAAGGCTCACATCGGTCAGGGACTCCGTAAAAACACTCGGGATTGCCAAGAAGATCAACAAAACCCTTACCCAAAAACAGAAAGTAGTTGTTCTGGTAAGGCTCTTTGAGCTGGTGAATTCCGACAAAAACTTCACTCCACAGCGAATGGCTATCATTGATACCGCCGCTGAGGTTTTTAATATCTCAAAAGAAGAATACAATGCCATCTCTTCCTTTGTTATTGAAAGCCAACATGAAAAACACGATTTCCAGGAAGTTCTCATTATCGACTCTCAAGAAGTCGCCAATGAGAATTCTCATTATATTCAATCGCCCCAACTCAATGGTAGTATCATCATCCTCAGGGTGAAGAGCGTTGATTTGTACTTCCTCAGATATACCGGCGACAACGAGTTGCTGCTCAACGGGCTGCCTATCAACAAGCAGCGCATTTACCTGTTTGCCAATGGCAGTGTATTGAAGCAACCCAAGGGTAAACCTATTTTTTATACTGATATTGCGGCCAAGTTTCTTTCCGACTCTTCAGCCATTCATGTAAGCTTTAAAGCTGAAGACCTTGGTCTTACTTTTCCCAACGGACATGTGGGGTTAAGAGATATCAACCTTGAAGAACAATCCGGCAAAATGGTCGCCATCATGGGCGGAAGTGGTGCCGGTAAAACCACGCTGCTCAACGTATTATCAGGCATTGATAAGCCCAGCAAAGGTTTTGTACAGATTAACGGGGTAAATCTGCATGAAGAAAATGAACTCATAAAAGGAATTATCGGATATATCCCCCAGGATGACCTTCTTATTGAGGAACTTACGGTGTACGAAAATCTCTATTTTAGTACCAAGCTGGTTTACAGAGATTTGTCGGAAACAGAGATAGCGGATAAAGTAAATAAGGTATTGCTTAGTCTCGGCCTTTATCAGAGAAAAGATTTAAAGGTGGGCAGTCCGCTCGACAAAAAAATCAGTGGTGGACAAAGGAAAAGGCTCAATATCGGATTGGAGCTTATTCGCGAACCGGCAGTTCTTTTCGTTGACGAGCCCACTTCTGGTCTTTCTTCACGAGATTCGGAAAACGTAATGGAGCTGCTGCGTGAACTTGCCGTGAGAGGTAAGCTCATTTTTGTAGTTATCCACCAGCCTTCTTCTGAAATCTACAAGATGTTTGACAATGTCATCATCCTTGATGAAGGCGGCCATCAGATTTACTATGGTAACCCTGTGGAGGCGGTCATTTATTTTAAGAAAATCGACAACCAGATAAACAGTGATATCGGTGAATGTCCCCGTTGCGGGAACGTAAATCCGGAAACCATTTTCAGCATCATCGAATCACTTATTGTTGATGAGTACGGACGTACCACAGGAACCCGTAAGGTTACGCCTGTTGAATGGGCCAATTTTTACCAGGAAAACAAAAAAACACTCCGGGAACAACAGGAGTTTGATCCCCTGCCCGATTCATTCAAAAAGCCCAACTGGTTCAACCAGTTAAAGATTTTCTTTTCAAGAGACCTGTACAGCAAACTGGCCAATACGCAATATATCCTGCTCAATTTACTTGAAGCACCTATTCTTGCCTTTTTGCTTGCCTATATTATACGCTATATCGACGATCCCACTTCGAGCATTTATGTTTTTCGCGATAACGAAAACATCATGCCCTATTTATTTATGTGCACCATTGTAGCGCTTTTTGTAGGATTGATTGTTAGTGCTGAAGAAATATACAAAGACAGGAAAATACTCAAACGTGAAAGTTTTCTGAATCTGAGCCGCAGCAGTTATCTTTTCTCCAAGCTGAGTATACTTTTTATTATCTCAGCCATTCAGGCGGCACTTTTTGTTTTGGTAGGAAATACGATTTTAGGCATAAACGGGATGTACTTTGAATACTGGTTGATGTTTTTCTCCCTCTCTACCCTTGCCAATGTATTGGGGCTTAACATTTCCTCAGCATTCAACTCCGCGGTTACCATTTATATCCTCATACCATTCCTCATTATTCCACAAATGGTACTTACCGGAGCCATGTTCAGCTTCGATAAGATAAACCGTAACATTGGCGGAGGCCGCGAAAAAGTTCCTGTAATTGCTGAAGTAATGCCTTCAAGATGGGCATTCGAAGCACTGATAGTCAATCAGTTTGTCAACAACAGGTACGAACGGCAGTTTCACGAATTGCGCAAAATGGAAAGCCTGTTCAACTATAAAAATGTATACTATATTCCCGAACTCAGAGGCTTTGTTGAAACCTACCGCTCCCGTGAAATGGCTGGTGAGGAGAACACCATATCAGCTGACAATATCGAGCTCATTTACAATGAAATAGCCCGTGAAAACAATTCACCACTGGCAGAAAAACATAAGATAATTTTTGAAGATGTTGCCCAAATCAACACAGAAGAGTTTGATATGCCCCTGGCAGGCGACATTCTCCGCTACCTGGATCAGCTCCAGGAGTTTTACAGGCTGAACTTTAACAATCTCAATCAAACCATTGATCAGCGCATCAGTCAAATGGTAAGCACTCCCGAAAAGCAGGCAGAGTACCAGGAACTTTACGATGACAATTTCAACACCTATCTTTCCCGATTTGCCAGAAACACAATGGCCCCCTTACCCCTGGTGAGGCTTGGCAACCGGCTTGTGCAAAAGATCGATCCTGTTTATCTCGACCCGCAGGACAGGAGAACCCTGAGTTTCAGAAGCCACTTTCTGGCTCCCAATAAAAACTTTTTTGGATCACTTGTACCCACGTTTTATTTCAATGTAGGAGTAATCTGGATGTTTACCATTATTGCCTACATTGCCCTTTACTACAATGCCCTGGGCAAATTGCTTACTTCCTTCGAAACACTGGGAGGACGGATAGGAAAAATACCCTTAAAATTTCGCTTTCGAAAAAAGAAGACGGCCGATAGTATCGGGCCTGACAAAACCATTCAATAAGCACCCAATTGTATAATTAATAAGAATCGAAATGAAAAAACTGAAACTCATTCCACTATTGTTGCCTTTGTTTGCCTTGTTTCTGACAGCAGGATGCCAGCAAGGTCAAAGACAAGAAGCTACCGACTTATTAAGCGACTCTCTGATAACTGCAGACGTCAGACTCGACGATGATGTGATTGGCGAGATGATTTCATCGGTTCCCAACCCTGTTGAAATGTCCGCACTTTTGCAAAAATCGGGAGTTGTTTATTCTCAGGAACTTCTCAACCCTGCAGACAATGTCAATAATTACAATACAAACTTTAAACGAGCCCTGAATCTTGGCGTATATGGCACTGATTTGGTATATATGAATATCTATGACCGTACCATTGCTACACTCAGGTATCTGAGCAATGTTCGGGATCTGGCATCCGATTTAAGAGTTGAGCAATTCTTTGACTACGAAACCCTCAACAGACTTTCTGAAAGCAGTCGAAACATTGATTCAGTATTGTTTATAACCAATACCGGCTTCGATAACATGAGCCGCTACCTTATAGATCAGGGACGCGGAAATCTTGCTGTATTGATTTCATACGGAACCTGGATTGAGAGTTTGTATATAGCTACTCACGTTCAAACCGTACCCCCCAATCGTGAAACTATAAACATTAGAATTGGTGAACAGAAAAAAGTTCTCGACAACATTATTCTTCTGCTGAATACCTACAGGCAGGATCCGAATTTTTCAGAGCTTATCGAAGACCTGATGAGACTAAAAAGGGAATTTGATAAAGTAACAATTACCTATGTTTACAAAGAGCCTACCATTGAGGAAATTGATGGAATGGTTGTTTTGGTTGACAACTCCCGAAGCGAGGTAAACATAAGCGATGAAGTAATTACTTCCATTGCCGAAGTTGTTGCCGAAATCAGAAATAAAATTATTGGCTGAGTTTATTCAGTAAGCTTATCTTTGCAATCGAAGGATAAAAAATAATTTCCAAAAATATAACAAAAAAGATGTAGCCTTCAGGGTCAATTTTATTGAGCAATCAGCAAAGTGACGAGGATGAAGGCTGCATGTGACTTAAAAAAATCGGAACACATGAAAAAGTATTTAGTTCTTATTGGTTTACTTTTTTTGACATTGTTAAGCAGTAAGGGTTTTTCCCAATGCGGAAGCCTGCTGGATGTTTGTCATGGAAAGTTAGATAATGCCCGTTTTCTTAAAAGCTGGCCTATTCAGCTGCCCGAGCAAGGAAAAGGTGAAACCCTTCCGCAGGTTAGCTTTAAAATGCCTCTTACTGCCGGCACCACTTACAAAATTTTCGCCTGCAATGCCGAAGAGTTGCCCGGAAAAGTAATTATAAGCATCCGAAATCATAATGATGACCTGGTGATTACTTCTTACCTGGTAGAACAGCAAAGACACCTGCCAATCATTATGTTTCCTGTAGGGATGAGTGGTATTTATACGTTCAGCTTTTACTTCGAAGATGGCCAGGAAGGATGTGCCGTCGGGGTGGTTTCCAGTGTGAAGTAATCCGTCCACATTGTTAATAACTTCTTGGATTTTAAGTATAACGCTGAATAATAAGAACCGTTAATCCGGTAATTTGGCTGTTTAGTAAAATAGTTTAACCAAATTATAAAATGGAAAAAAACAGGCATAAAAAGATTTTTGTTGTTGAGGATAATAAAACCGAGGGGATGTTATTGAAGCTGTGTTTGGGTTCTATCCGAAACATAAGTATTACCAATTATACTCTTGGACAGGACTTGCTCGACAACCTCAGTGACAACCCCGATATTGTTATTGCTGATATGATGTTGCCTGATGTATCAGGAGAAGAGCTCATTCTTGCCATAAAAGAGAACAATCCCGGTACTGAAGTTATAGTCGTTTCAGCGCAAAAAGACATTGATTTAATTGCCAGACTGCAGGAGCTGGGCATTTACAATTACCTGGTGAAAAGTGAAACCTGCATGGAAACGTTGCAAAAGTCTATTGAAGACCTAACATTCCTGATAGATCATAAACGTTGATTAACAATTGAATCATTCATATCAAAACGGGCCTTTTCAATGGCCCGTTTTTTTTTGCCTCTTCCTTCAATCTGACAATAAAAGCTGACAAAACAATCCGCTTTTTTACTATTTTTATATAGGTTTTTTTCAGAACCTTTCGCTATCAGTAATGTTTACACATATAAGCAAAAAAACAGAGACTGTCGCCAAGCTTTTATCTATCTCAATTCCAGAGTCTTATAAGTTTGATTTACGACACACGTTAACAACACATAATACAGCCGGAAAAATATGACTCAAAAAGATAAAGAAAACTCAACATCCAACATTTCTGAAGGAAAAAATGAAGAAGTAAGCGAGCATGTAAAGGGTTTACCCGTAAAAGAAAGCAATGGTTTTTGTGTGGGAGTGGGAGCATCAGCAGGAGGACTGGAAGCTTTAGAACAGTTTTTTAAAAATATGCCCACCGACAGTGGACTTTCTTTTGTGGTTGTGCAGCATTTGTCACCCGACTACAAAAGCCTTATGGTTGAGCTTTTGTCGAAACATACCATGATGCAGGTGCTCAGAGCCGAAGATGGAATGAAAATAGAACCCAACTGCATTTATCTTATTCCTCCCAAGAAAAACATGACTGTTTTTCATGGAACCCTTTTTCTTACTGACCAGAAACACAATCATGTCATAAATCTTCCAATAGACATTTTTTTCCGATCCCTTGCAGAAGATTATGGCGATAAATCAGTGGGTGTTGTTCTTTCCGGTACGGGAAGTGATGGCACACTGGGAATCAGAGCCATTAAGGGAATTGGAGGAATGGTGATGGCCCAGGATGACCATAGTGCCAAGTTTGACGGCATGCCCCGAAGTGCTATTGCCACCGGAATGGTAGATTATGTGCTTCCCGCAGACAAAATGCCCGAGGAACTTTTAAAATACATAAAACATCCGCTTACTGCCAAAGCACTGGAAAAGGAAAACTTGTCCAGTCATGAAAATACACTGATTAAAATCCTGTCGATTATACGGACCACCACCGGGGTCGATTTTACCTATTACAAACCTAATACGATTGTCCGAAGGCTTGAAAGGCGGATCAGTATCAACCAGATTTCCAGCTATGAAAATTATGTGACATTTCTGGAACAATCATCCAAGGAAGTCAATATCCTTTACAAGGAACTGCTCATTGGCGTTACCAGGTTTTTCAGAGATTCTGAGAGTTTTGACATTATCATGGAGCAGGTCATCCCCCGTATTCTTAAAAACAAGGAAAAAGATGAACCTATCAGGTTGTGGAGTGTAGGATGCAGCACAGGTGAAGAAGCATACAGCCTGGCCATGCTCCTCAAAGAGTATATGGACGAAAAAGGTTTTTCCCACGATATAAAAATCTTTGCCACCGATCTGGACAAAGAATCCATTGAATATGGAAGCATGGGCTTTTACCCCGAAAGCATTGTGGCTGATGTGAGCATGGATAGATTAAAGAAGTTCTTTATCAAAAAGGACAAAGGTTATCAGATAAAGGAAAACATCCGGAAGATGGTCATATTTGCCACCCACAATATTATCAAAGATCCACCCTTTTCAAAAATAGACCTTATCAGTTGCCGAAACATGCTGATTTACCTAAAGCCATTGATGCAAAAAAGGGTATTGTCACTGTTTCACTTCTCGCTTCATAAACAAGGATATCTCTTTCTGGGTTCCAGCGAATCGCTGGGTGATCTTACAAGAAACTTCGATACCATCAACAGCAAATGGAAGATCTATTCTTTTAAAGACAATTTTACAAACGACAACATAGGAGACTTTCTGATTCCTTCCCTTCATAAAACCGGTTCGAAAGCGTCAGCAACACCTGAAGTAACGGTTAAAGGGCATACTTCTGCATCCCTTACAGAGAGCATTTACTCATCCATTATTGAAGAGTTCATTCCGCCCTCAGTGATTATTGACGAAAACTTTGAAATTGTACATATCCTGAAAGATGTTAATAAATACATAAAACTTGCTGCAGGCAGAGCCAGTCTTGATTTACTTACCCTCATCAGAAAAGAAATCAGCACTCCCTTGTCAATAGCCATTCACAAAGCGTTAAAGGAAAACAAGGAAATCATATACAATGACTTTAAGCTACGCGAAAAAGGTGAGATTATCCGGCTCAATATCAAAGTAAAACCTTTCGCAGAAAAGTATAAATCCCGCAGATTGCTTTTTGTTGCCTTTGAAGAGCAACAAACCATCAAAACGGTAATCAATGACAATGACAACCAAACCATTGAGTTCGACACCAACCAGCAGATAAAAGATCTGGAACTGGAGTTGAAATATACCAAAGAAAACCTTCAGGCTACCATTGAAGAGCTGGGCACCTCCAATGAGGAGCTGCAGGCCACCAATGAGGAATTGATCTCTTCCAATGAGGAGTTGCAATCAACCAACGAGGAGCTGCAGTCGGTAAATGAAGAGCTGCATACGGTAAACAGCGAATACCAGAATAAAATCGACATTCTTACGCAGCTCAACAACGACATCAACAACCTGCTCAAAAACACGAATATAGGTACCGTATTCCTGGACAGGAATCTTCATATCCGTAAATATACTCCTGCGGTAACCTCGGCCATCAACATTCTTGAAATGGACATTGGCAGACCCATTCATCACATCTCGCACAACACTCTTTACGAAAATTTCCTGGAGGATATCGAGAATGTATTGAGAACCCTTGTAATCAAAGAAGTGGAAGTACAGGGCAAGAAAAACAACTGGTTCCAAATGCGAATCCTCCCCTATCGTACCCTAGAAAATGCCATCGATGGGGTAGTCATTACATTTTTTGACATTACAGAAAGGAAAAAGTTTGAAGAACAAATCCAGCGAAAATCCAACCTTTTGATATCTGTGCTGGACAACAGTCCTGTAGCCAGTACCATTATTGATAACAAAGGTAAAATATCCTATGCCAACCAAATGGCGGAGAAAGTACTGGGCCTCACCAGGGATGAAATAACCAAAAGAAATTATAACGCTCCTAAGTGGAGAATAACAGATGAAGCTGGCAAAGATTTTCCGGATGAAAAGCTACCCTTCGTTATTGTAAACAAGACAGGAAAACCTGTATTTGACGTCATACACAACATTGAATGGCCCGATGGGTCGAAAAAGACGCTCAGCATTAATGGATCTCCGATTTTTGATGAGAACAGAAAGGTAGATGGGGTTGTTTGTACGCTGCTGGATATCACGCAAAAACGCGAATATGAAGAAAAGCTGAACCGTGAACGCGATTTGCTAATCAGGATATTGCAAAACAGTCCCAACGCGAAAATTGTGACCGATGCCAAAGGTAAAATAACTTTTGCCAACAAGCTTGCCTTTCAACTCTTTCACATCTCTGAAGCGAAAATCAATCACGGGATCTCCTTTGACGAGCTTGCTATCGCATCTATCAAATCGCCTGAAGATGCAAATTCTATCATTAAAGAAGTTGTAGAATCCGGAAAAACCCTCTATAACCAGCAGTTCATTATCAAAAGCAAAAACAAAGCCAATGAAACACTTTTTATTACCGCCTCCCCTGCTTATGACAGACACAATAAGGTAACCGAAGTAGTTATGGCGATCGACAGCCAATCCAACCAGAATGTCAACTTTGATTTGCTCAACAAGCAATTAGCATCTATCAGTAATCTTATTGACACCGGAATTTTTACGCTCGACAATAAAAGCACCTTTACAACCTGGAACAGCAAAGCTGAAGAAATTACAGGATTGAAAGCCCGGGAGGTTATGGGGAAAAGCTGCTACTCGGCTCATGAAAAAGAAAAAGCCGGTAAAGAACTACCCTGCTTTCTGTTGAATGAAAGAAGAAACACCCTGCAATGCAAGCACCTGATTATAATGCTTGACAGCAAACAGTTTCAGATTGAAGTCAATAATATTGAGGTAGTCAAAAACAGCAAAGGCCAGGTAATTGGTGCCATGGGCTTTTTTGGAAAGATGAAGAAATAAAGCCACTGCCGATATTTTCTTTATACATATTTTTTTCTTGAATACTTGCAATCCTGAGATAAGTCCACTACCCGGAAAGGCATATCTTTTGGGATTTATTTTTTTTCCTGTCAATGAGAAATATTTCCCGATAATCATGGAAACACTGAATTTTAAATAAAAAATTATTAATATATTCACCTCGTTGAAAGAAGCAAGTCAATATATCGGATAAAATTTTTATATACAGACAGTTAACAGAATTAAAAGTAGTTTTAATAGCATTAGATATTCGTAAAAACCCCGATATATTTACGTGAAATAATTTTCTGCACTGAAAAGACAAGATTATAATCATCTGAAAAATCAACTTTTATTATTACTAATCATACATATCAAACCCTTAAGGTTCCTAAAGAACAAAGATTATCTCACTCCATCAGGAATTAAACAATTGCAGTCATTTGATTTAATTGGAATTTTCATGAAGCAAAATATTACAATTATCATTGCCGAAGACGACGAGGGGCATGCACTGCTTATCAAAAGAAATTTGAAAAGAGCCGGTGTAGTAAATCCAATACTGCATTTTTCAAACGGAGAAGAGGTTTTGAACTTCTTTCTGGATGAGAATTCCGATTATCAGAAGCACAACACTAAAGGATATGTAGTCTTACTTGATATAAAAATGCCCAAGGTAGATGGTATTGAAGTGCTTGAGAAGCTTAAATCCACGCCTTCTACACAAAAAATACCCGTCATTATGATTACCACCACTGACAACCCCAGGGAAATCGACATCTGCCATGCTCTGGGTTGCAACAGTTATATTGTAAAACCCATTGACTACCAAAAATTTATTGAAATCGTTAAAAGGCTTGGTTATTATCTTGAAATCATAGAAATACCAAATCCAATCTGAGCAATTCATGTTTAATAACTCTGGTATCAATGTATGGATAATTGAGGACGACATTCAACTCAATAAAGTGATAGCAAGGAGCTTGCAAAAAGCAGGCTTTCAATGTAAGAGCTTCTTTTCAGGGCATGAGGTTATAGAGCATATTGAAAACCCTGGCCAGGAAAGCTCCCATGATGCTTTTATGCTGTTGGATTACCTGCTGGATGACATGAATGCCTTTGAATTGCTCAGTGAACTAAAAATCAGAAACAAAGAGTTTCCCTTTGTCATCATGACAGGCTGGGGAGATGAAAAAACGGCGGTAAAACTCATGAAACAGGGCGCCCTTGATTATGTAATCAAGGAGAAATTCTTTATCAATCAGATAGTAAATGTTATTGAGCGGGCACATGAAAAAATTGAAACCCTCAGAAAACTTGAGCAATCCAGGATTGAATTAGAAGATAATGCGCGGAAACTTGAAAAACTTAATAAAAAGATAAGCTTGCAGAAGCTGGAGCTGGAAAACGAAAAATCTAAAACCGATAAACTGCTCCAAAGTATTTTACCCAAACCCATTGCCAAAGAACTATTGGAAAAGGGATATTCAAAACCACGACACTACGATAGTGTATCTATTCTTTTTGCCGATGTAATTGGCTTTTCCGATTTAGCCAAAAACAGTCCTCCCATAGAACTGGTATCCAGACTGGATAATTACTTCTACATTTTTGATGAAATCATAGATCAACATGGTATGGAAAAAATAAAAACCATCGGAGACTGTTACATGTGTGCTGGCGGAATCCCTGAGATCAACGAAAACAATGCGATTATTACCGTGCTGACTGGTTTGAAAATTCAGGAAACCATCAGGAATTTGCAGCAAGAGCCCCTCAACAAAACTCCGGGGTTCAAATTGCGCCTGGGAATCCATTCAGGCGAAGTAGTAGCAGGTGTAGTGGGCAAAAATAAATTTGCATATGATATCTGGGGTGATGCAGTAAATATTGCCGCCAGAATTGTTGAAGCAGGTGAAGAAGGAAAAGTAAACATTTCGGAAAAAACCTATGATCTTGTAAAAGATTATTTCATTTGTACCAAAAGAGGCACTATCATTACCAAAAGAAATTATCCCATAAAAATGTACTTCGTTGAAAGACTGAAACCGGAATTTTCTGCAGAAGAAAATGGAATTAATCCCAATGGATCCCTTGTGGCACATTTAAGCATAAACCATGATATTCGATACCATTAAAACAATCTAAGATAAAAACAATTTGCAACCAGTCACTTTTGTAAAACCCATTTGTTTGTATTAAATTTGTCTTATTGCATCACACAGTTTTTACTATCTTTATAACTGATAAACAAAACAAAACATCATATAATGCAAAGCCTCTCCAATAGAGATATCCCGGAAAACTATACCATACTTGTTGTTGAAGACGATGTGGCATTAAATACCCTCATTCAAAAGACACTGCAAAAAAACAATTACCAGACCAAAGGATTTTATACCGGCAATGAAGCCATAGAATGGATCAAGGAAAATAACAGCCCGGATATCCTCCTTTTGCTCGATTACCAATTGTACGAAATGAGCGGAGAACAGGTAATTAAAATTCTCCGCAAGGATAATATTGATATCCCTTTTGTTATTATTACAGGCCACGGTGATGAAAAAACGGCTGTTGAAATGATGAAGCTGGGAGCTCACGACTACATGGTAAAAGACAGTAATTTCATCGACCTGCTGCCCACTATTATTAAGCAGGTAATCAACCATATCGACATAGAAAACAAGCTTTATGAGTCGCAGCTGGCACTGAAAAAAAGTGAAGAAAAATACCGCAGTATCTTTGAAAATATCCAGGATGTGTATTTTGAAATTTCTCTGAAAGGTGAAGTTCTGGAAATTTCTCCCTCCGTAGAAAATATGCTTTCGCTCAAAAAAGAAGACATCCTGCACCAATCGCTGTTTAGTGATGCAAATGAAGAAGCCAGCCTCCTGAACCTGCTCAAGGATAAGGGAGTAATATCTGATTATGAAGTATTTCTGAGAAAAGAAAACGGCCAGAAATTGCCCGCCTCTTTTACCTGCAAATACATTTACGACCAGCACGGCAATCCCAGAAAAATAATCGGTACCATCAGAAACATTACCGAACGCAAACAAGCTGAAGAGGTAATACGACACAGCGAAGAAAGATACCGGATCCTGGCAGAAAATTCCAGCGATATGATTTCAAAGCACAACTGGGATCGCACATACCTGTATGTATCGCCTGCCTGCACCAATCTGCTGGGGTATTATCCCGATGAACTTACAGGTCGCTCTGCTTATCAGCTTATCCATGCGGACGATGTTGAAAATATTCGCAAAAATCATATCCTGCTGCTGGAAAACCGAACCAACTCCTTTATTGAGAGCTATAGGATAAAAAAGAAAGACGGAACTTATATTTGGTTTGAAACCAATAACCAGGTCATTTACAATCAAAATACCAACCTGGTGCAGGAAATTGTGTGCGTGTCGCGCGATATAACCGAGAGAAAAGATAAAGAGGAACTGCTCAAAGCCAAAGAGGTAGCCGAGCGAGCCAACAAAGCCAAATCTGAATTTCTGGCCAACATGAGCCACGAAATCAGAAACCCCCTCAATGCCATCATCGGCATGACCAGCACCCTTTCTAAAACACCGCTCAATCAAGACCAGAAGCAATACCTCAATTCCATTTCCGTTTCTTCTACCAACCTGCTGAGTATTCTTAACGATATCCTTGATTTTTCCAAAATAGAAGCCAAAAAGGTTGACCTGGTGTTTGCCAGTTTCAGCCTGAGGGAAGTAGCAAGACAAACCATAGAGATGTATGCTCCCCAGGTTGAGTCAAAAAACCTATCTATCTCTTATTTCATTGCTGAAGGGACGCCCGAACATCTATATGGTGATGAGAAAAAAATCGTTCAAATTCTCAACAACCTTATCAGCAATGCAGTTAAATTTACCAATGAAGGAAAAATTGAGCTGTTGATTAGCTGCAAAAAGCAATTGTCAGACACTGCCAATATTGAGTTCCATGTAAGTGATACGGGAATAGGAGTAAAAAAAGAGGATATTCCCAAAATGTTCGAAACCTTCAGACAACTGGATATTTCTGCCAGAAAAGAATATCAGGGCACGGGTTTGGGGCTGAGCATTGTTAAAAGCCTGGTGGAAATGATGAATGGCAAAGTGAATTTTGAAAGTGAATTTGGTAAGGGAAGCCGTGTTTCTTTTGAAATACCCCTGATTGTTTCAAGAAGTGTTGAAACAATTTACAACAATATAAATAATTCCAACAACCTGAAAACAACGGAAAACGTGAGCAATAAAGAACTGAAAATACTCATCGCCGAAGATGATGCCATCAACCAGTTGTACCTTGCAGGCTTTCTGAAATCTCAGGGCTGGGCAGTTGATACTGCATCCAATGGCCTTATCGCACTGGAAAAATTCAGCAATGCGAAATATGACCTTATCCTGATGGATGGCCAGATGCCAAAAATGGACGGTTTTGAAACCACCAGAAAAATCAGGGAATTAGAGAAAGAGAATCAAGAAGGTTCACCCATTCCTATTATCGCCATCACCGGCTATGCCATCCCTGGCGATCGGGAAAGATTCCTCAGTGCCGGTATGGATGATTATGTTTCCAAACCTATCAATGAAACCAAACTACTCGATATTATCCATAACCTTATTGACACACCTAAATAACAGCCCGGCGCATGTTTAGCTACCCGCGGTATTAACCTGTTCTTAAAACTTGAGAAAAAGCTTCAAATTATAGGCTTTTTTTCTTTTTAATTAAAAAGTTTGTTATAATTTAGCACTTGAACCTTACAATTTATAACATCTAACAAAAAAGAATAGTTATGCAAGATATACAATGGGAAAAGCTACCTTTCGGGTACTTTAAAACAGATTACAACGTACGTTGCTACTACCGCGATGGTAAATGGGGGGAAATGGAAGTATCCTCTTCCGAACATGTTAACATTCACATGGCTGCCACCTGCCTGCACTACGGACAGGAAGCTTTCGAAGGAATGAAAGCCTACAGGGGCAAAGACAACAAGATCAGATTGTTTCGCTGGAAAGACAATGCAGCCCGTATGCGTTCTTCTTCGCAGGGAATCCTGATGGCTGAAGTGCCTGATGATGTTTTTTACCAGATGGTCGTTAAAGCAGTGAAACTGAATGAAAAATATGTTCCCCCATACGGACATGGTGCGGCCCTCTATATCCGGCCCTTGCTTATAGGCACAGGCGCTCAGGTGGGTGTTAGTCCCGCCAATGAATATCTTTTTATGGTATTTGTAGGGCCGGTAGGTCCTTACTTCAAGGAAGGGTTTAACCCGGTAAACATGCAAATTGTTAGAGATATTGACAGGGCTGCTCCTCTGGGTACCGGACACATCAAAGTCGGTGGCAACTATGCAGGAAGTCTCAGGGCAACAGAAAGAGCAAAAGCAGAAGGTTTTTCTGCCGTTTTATTCCTGGAAGCCAAAGAAAAGAAATATATTGACGAAGCAGGTCCAGCCAACTTTTTTGCCATTCAGGGTAATAAGTACATTACTCCAAAATCTGAATCCATTTTGCCTTCTATTACCAACAAGAGTCTTATGCAACTGGCAAAAGACATGGGAATGGAAGTGGAACCCAGACCCGTGGCTGTTGAAGAGTTGTCAACCTTTGACGAAGTGGGTGCCTGCGGCACAGCAGCCATCATTTCGCCCATCAAAAAAATTGTAGAACGCGAAAGTGGCAAAACATACGAATTTTGCGAAAACGGCAAAGCAGGCCCGGTTTCTGAAAAGCTATACAGAAAATTGCAGGATATTCAATACGGTATTGAGCCCGATCCCCATAACTGGGTTACCATACTTGACTAATTGAAATATTGCACACAAACAAAAAAGGCTGCCCAAACGGGTAGCCTTTTTTGTTATCCCAAAATTGTACCGGTATATTTATTCTATGATATGTTTGCGGCGAAGCAATGGCTCCATCTCTTTTTGCATCCTTGCAGCTTCAGCAGCGGCTGCTTTTTCAAAATCATCGCCGGAAGAAGCAAAAATAATGCTGCGCGAAGCATTCACCAGCAACCCGCAATGCTCATTCAGGCCGTTTTCAGCAACAGAGGAAAGACTTCCCCCCTGTGCTCCTACTCCGGGCACCAAAAGAAAATTACCGGGCGCCACAGCCCTTACATTCTTTATCATCTCGCCGTGGGTGGCGCCCACCACAAACATGAGCTGCCCCTGAGATCCGGCAGCCTGTATTGATTTCTCCATAACAGCTTCATACAACTTCTTATGGCCTGCCTGCCCGGAATCTTTTTCACCTGAGGTGTACAATTTTTGAAAATCTCCCGAACCCGCATTGGAAGTCAGGGCGAGAACGATGGTCCATTTATCCTTATAACTGAGAAAGGGTTCAAGAGAATCCATCCCCATATAAGGGCTTACAGTAACGGCATCAAAATTCATCCGTTCGAAAAAGGCTTTTGCGTAAAGTGTTGCCGTATTACCGATATCTCCTCTTTTTGCATCTGCAATGGTAAAAACAGGATCCTGAAGGCCACGGATATACTCAATGGTCTTTTCAAGGCTTGCCAGGCCTTTGCTTCCCAAAGCTTCGTAAAATGCCAGATTAGGCTTATAAGCTATGGTATATGGCAAGGTAGCATCAATAATTCTCTTGTTGAATTCAAATACCGGATCATCCAGCTGCCTCAAACTGGCCGGAATTTTAGCAATATCGCTATCCAATCCCACACAAAGGAAGGATCTTTTGGATTTGATTAATTGTACAAGCTGGGATTGGTTCATAAAACGCAATTATCAGGCAACACCTTCTTTCATTTTTTCAGCATTTTCAGCTACTTTCAGGGCATCGATAATCTCTTCTATTTCTCCGTCGATAATGGCCGACAAATTATAGAGGGTAAGACCAATACGATGATCGGTAACCCTTCCCTGGGGATAATTATAGGTGCGGATTTTGGCTGATCTGTCGCCTGTAGAAACCATCGTCTTTCGTTTGGAGGCAATCTCGTCAAGGTACTTTTTGTACTCCATGTCAAAAAGCCTGGTGCGAAGCACACCCATAGCTTTATCCAGGTTTTTCAGCTGTGATTTCTGATCCTGGCAGGTAACCACCAGACCAGAAGGAATGTGGGTAAGACGCACAGCGGAATAAGTTGTGTTTACCGACTGTCCTCCCGGACCGGAAGAGCAGTAGGTATCTTTCCTGATGTCGCTGGGCTTCAGATCAATATCAAACTCATCGGCTTCGGGCAATACGGCCACTGTGGCAGCTGAAGTATGCACCCTGCCCTGGGTTTCTGTCTGAGGGACTCTTTGCACACGATGCACTCCCGATTCATATTTAAGCGTTCCGTAAACTTTATTGCCCGTAACATTGAAAACAACCTCCTTGTAACCCCCGGAAGTTCCTTCGTTCATGTCAACAATATCTGTTTTCCAGCCTTTCTTTTCGCAGTATTTCATGTACAACCGAAACAAGTCGCCTGCAAAAATAGCAGCTTCATCACCTCCGGTTCCGGCGCGTATCTCTACAATGGCATTTTTTCCATCCTGGGGATCTGAAGGTACAAGCAGTACTTTTATTTTTTCCTCCAGTTCTTCCTCTCTTTGGGTTAAATCGTCCAGCTCCATTTTGGCCATCTCACGAAATTCTTCATCCTTTTCTTTGGCTAAAATTTCTTTTGACGACTTTATATTGTCAATCACATTTTTGTACTCATGGTACACTTCCACCATTTCTTCAAGGTCTTTATACTCTTTGTTGAGCTGAATGTAGCGTTTCATGTCACTGATTACATCAGGGTCAGTGATTTGCTGTGCCACTTCTTTAAACCTGCTGTTGATAGCTTCAAGTTTATCTAATAACATACTTTTATGCTTAAATCTGCTTAATTACCGGAAAGTATCTTGCAATAATTCTCCGGGGAAATCAGAATATGAATGATTAAAATATCGGAATAGCAGCCTTTGAATACGCTATCCAAAAGCTTTCGGAAGTAAACTGGTTACCTCCTGAAATCTTCTGCAATGCAGCTGAAATTCCAGGGTGCAAAATTACTAAAAAACAGTGGTATTACAATTGGTAATTAAAAATCCCTTGCGGGGACTCGATGGTTAATTTTTTTCCTGGCTCTTTGCGGCAATGGCCAATGATCTGAGCGTCAATACCGAAAGATTTACTGATTTGGATGATATCTGCAGCGTATTTCTCTTCCAGGTAAATCTCCATTCGGTGGCCCATGTTAAAGACTTTATACATTTCCTGCCAGGAAGTACCCGATTCTTGCTGAATCATACGAAATAAGGGGGGTATAGAAAAAAGATTGTTTTTGACTACATGAAGGTTTTCAATAAAATTCAGCACTTTGGTTTGTGCTCCGCCACTGTTGTGAACCAATCCGTGAATATTTTTTTTATGTTTGGCCAGCATCTCTTTCATCACCGGAGCATAAGTTCGTGTGGGTGAGAGCACGAGTTTTCCGGCATCAAGTCCGAATGCCCCCTCCACTTTATCGGTAAGCTTTTTCGAACCAATATAAATCACATCTTCAGGCAATGCCAGATCGTAACTTTCGGGGTAAAGCGCAGCATATTTGCGGTTAAAAACATCATGTCGTGCCGATGTAAGTCCGTTGCTGCCCATTCCTCCATTGTATTCATCTTCATAAGTTGCCTTTCCGAAAGAAGAAAGTCCGACAATTACGTCACCATCGTCAATGGATTCATTGGTAATTACCTCATGGCGGGGCAATCGGGCCGTTACTGTTGAGTCGACAATGATTGTACGGACCAAATCTCCCACATCAGCTGTTTCACCACCTGTAGACCACATATTCACGCCGTGCTGACGCATTCGTTCCAGAAACTCTTCCGTACCCTCAATGATGGCTTTAATCACTTCTCCGGGAATTAACCGTTTGTTTCTGCCTATGGTGGAGGAAAGAATAATGTTATCGGTAACACCTGCACAAAGCAAATCATCAAGATTCATCACCACAGCATCCTGCGCAATCCCTTTCCACACCGATAAATCTCCGGTTTCACGCCAGTAAATATATGCCAGGGAAGATTTGGTTCCTGCTCCGTCGGCATGCATTATATTGCACCATGCATCGTTTCCACCGAGATAATCAGGTACAACTTTGCAAAATGCCTTTGGAAACAATCCTTTGTCAAGATTCTTTATGGCATTATGAACATCTTCCTTGGAGGCTGAAACACCGCGTTTGTCGTAGTTGCTGCTTTCGTTCATGTGAAAAGTATATTTTCATTAATCGGAATCCATCCCAATAGAGGAAACTGACCGTTTATCCGTGATTTGTTTTCAATAGATTTTGCTGAATGAGCCGGCACAATCACTAAGGCTCCTCATCATCTTCCTCTGAGATGACCCTGAACTCTGTTCGTCTGTTGAGCTGGTGAGCCACATCACGGTGCTCTTCTGTGGGCAGGGAATTGATATATGATTCGGTCAGTTCGGTTCCGGCTTCAAATATAAATCCCTCCCTTTCGATGGTATTTTCAATTACCCTGGGTACCCTTTTACCATAACCTCTGGCCTGCAGTCTTTCACTGTCAATTCCTCTTTCTATCAAATAATCTACCACAGTCTGGGCGCGTCGCTGGGAGAGGGTATCATTTAACTCGTCGGATCCACGGCTATCGGTGTGTGAGCCTAGCTCAATAACCAAATCGGGGTTATCCTGCAAGGTTGTAATAAGCCCGTTGAGTGAATCCTGGTACTGGGGTAACAACTCCCACTGTGCAAATTCATACAAAATCTCTGGCAGTTCGATGGGTGTATCAGGAATGGGTTCAAGGTAGAAATCAAAAACGAAATCTCTGCTTCTTTCAATACCCATGGTAGTTTCCTGCCCCCGGGCATTGAAATACTTGTTTTTACTGGCAAGAATTTCGTAACTGGTATTGGCCCGGACCTGTGTTTTATCAAATTTGTATTCTCCTTCTTCAGAAGTTTCTGTCTGGGCTAATGAACCATCAGAGCCAATAATCTGTATTTGTACGCCAGGGATAGCTACTTTGGTGCTGTCATCGCGCACGGTTCCCTGCAAGGTAAATTCTACCGGTGCAAGATAATGGGAGTAAATAGCGTCGCCTCTTGCTCCTCTTTCGTTTCGTCCGGAAGAAAAGAAACCTGAATTTTCTCCTGTACGAAAAGTAATTCCAAAATCATCGCCGGGACTGCTTACCGGGGTGCCAATATTTTCGGGTTGGGTCCATGAATCACCCACCTGCTGCGTAAAGAAGATATCAAGCCCTCCCATTCCCGGGTGTCCGTTGGAAGAAAAATAAAGCGTACCATCTTCTCTTACAAAGGGAAACATTTCATCGCCGGGAGTATTAATGACATCACCCAGATTATGGATATCTCCAAATTCTTCTCCCGGGGCACTGCGATCAGCATACCATATATCCTTACCACCTTCTCCTCCAGGCATTTCAGTAACAAAATACAAACGCATATCGTCCTGACTGATGGCAGGATGCCCAACGGAAATCGTACTATCGGATACAAGCTTAACTTCGCGGGGTTCGCCCCAGTTGGCCCCACTTCGGTTGGCAACAAAAATCCTGCAACCAATCTCAGCATCGGGCAACGACTGGCAACGTGTAAAGTACAATTCTGTACCGGTTACATTCACAGAAGGTGCACCTTCATTGAATTCTGTATTTACAGGACCTTCATCCAGCAATACCGGTTTGCTCCATTCTCCTGCTCTGTCTATGTAAGAAACGAACAAGGATGTGAAGTTTTCACCGGTCCACGGGTCTGTTTTAGAACCTACTGCGCCCTCACGTGAAGAGGTAAAAATCAACATACTGTTGCGGTTATCTCCAAAAGCCGGAGCAAAGTCGTTTTGTCTTGAGTTGAAATCTCTTTCCAGATTCACTTCATACAAACCCGGGTTCTCCAGCAAATACTCAGTGGCTTCAATGGCATCAATACCCCATTGTCCGCGCCAGTCGTCGGGAACTTTCTCTTTATAGGTCTGAAACTCCACAAGTGCATCCTCATAATCTTCATTTTTCATTAAGGCTTCTCCATAATAAAAGTGAGCTATCGGATCAGGATATTTGCTTCGGATGGCTCGCCGGAAATAAGATTCAGCGCGTCGCGATTCATTCAAATATTTATAACACATCGCTTGCTGAAATAAAATCCGGGCAGCTTCCTGCCTGTCTTTGCGACGAACACGTTTATAGGCTCGATCATAGTATTTCAGGGCATCGCTGTATTGACGGAGTTCAAAAGCATTATCTGCTCGCTCAACCCTACGGTTTTGAGATTGACTTTCCTGTGGAAAAAAAAGCAAAAAGACGGGAAACAGAAGGATGAAGAGTTTCTTCATAAGGTTTTCAGGAGATATTAATCAGTAAAATGTATTTCATTAACACAGCCATCCGACACGGCAAAATAAAGCTTTAATTTGTAAACGAACGATACAATACAAAATTGTGATGCCGGCCTGCAAACCAGCTTATTCAGTTTTTTTCTGATCTGATGGATTATTGTCTGATGGACTATCATCAGTTTTTTTACTCTCGTCAGCACTATTTTCCGTGACGTTTCCAGCCTGATTGTATGGGTATGGCAAGTCATCTGCGTTGTCATTGTCCGGCTCACCTGTTCTGTCAGTCTCACTGGATTTAGTACCGGAGGTTTCTTCAGCATGTTTGCTGTCTTTGTATGTAAGCCCCTTACTGAAACCTTCTATATCTTCTTTTATTTCTTTGGCAGGATTCTCTATTTCATTAGAATAGCGATGAATTTCTGCATTGATATCTCTTTGCACTTTTTTTATTTCATTGATTCCTTTACCAAATGTACGGGCAATCTCAGGGATTTTTTTGGGTCCGAACAAAACCAGAATCAACAGCAAAATAATAAATATTTCACCCCCACTGATTCCAAAAAGTAAAATAAAATTGAGATACATATCCATGGCCAGCAATTATAGGGCAAATTTAAAACAAACCTGACAATAATAGCCTTCTCATTGTCTTTTTTTAGCTAAAATAAACAGCAAAGCCGCTTTTAAGGAGCGGCTTTGCTGTTATTTGGGAAAAGAAGGATGTTTATTTCTTCTTTTTATTCTTTTGCTGACGCATAATCAGGTCGTAAGCAATAGGCGTAGCATTAAACAATGAAGAATACGTACCTACAGCAATACCAATCATAAGAGCGAAAGAGAAACCACGGATAACCTCACCACCAAAGAGGAAGATAATCAACAGCACTGCAATGGTTGTACCTGATGTATTGAAGGTACGCGATAAAGTGGAGTTGAGGGCGGTGTTGATATTGGTTTTCAGGTCTCTTTTGGGATACAACCCGATGTTTTCACGGATACGGTCGAAGATAATCACCGTATCGTTTACCGAGTAACCAATGATGGTTAGAATGGCAGCGATAAAAGTCTGGTCAATCTCCATGGTCCATGGCACAATGTTGTATAGAATGGAATATAGAGAAACTACAATAATAGCATCGTGGAAAAGGGTAATAAGACCTCCCAAACCAAATTGCCACTTTCTGAATCGTGCTGCAATATAAAGAAATATAATCACCAGGGCAACAATAACACTGATTATAGCACCCCGTTTGATATCAGCAGCCACCGTTGGCCCTACTTTCTGTGAGCTCATCCGGCCCAGAATTTTTTCGTCATCATCGGAGACGAACTCCTCGAAAGTAACCGAAGTATCAAAGTATTCCTGAACTCCTTCATACAACTTTCTTTCGGCGAGTGAATCTGCTGTTGTAGATTCATCATCAATAAGGAAGGTCGTTGTAATTTTCACCTGGTTTGCAGGACCGAAAGTTTTCACCTCAGGAGCTTCATCAAATTCATCCAGTAAGGCATTGCGCATTTCCACGGTATTAATGTCCTGATCGAAACGCACTACATAAGAGCGTCCTCCGGAGAAATCTACACCATAGCTCAAACCTCTAACGAAGAAAGATGCTACTCCTACAAGAATAACTAAAGAAGAAATCAAGTAGAATTTCTTGCGAACTCCCAGGAAGTCGAAATTAACTTTGGTAAGAACGTCTTTGGATACCTTTGAATCAAATTTAATGGGAACATTCTTATCTATCCAGTAGGAGAAAATAAGGCGTGAAATAAAGATGGCAGTAAACAAGGAACAGATAATACCAATGATAAGCGTTGTAGCAAATCCTTGCACCGGACCTGAGCCAAACACATACAATACAATACCTGTGAGCAAGGTGGTAACGTTACCGTCTATAATTGCCGAATAGGCGTTTTTATAACCGTCGGAGATGGCCAGCTTTTGTCCTTTACCGGCTCTGAGTTCTTCCAGGATACGCTCGTAAATAATTACGTTGGCATCCACTGCCATACCCAGGGTAAGAACAATACCGGCAATACCAGGCAATGTCAACACAGCCCCCAGCGATGCCAGTACACCGAAAATGAAGAAAATATTTGTAACCAGGGCAAGGTCAGCTACAAAACCGGCTCTGTTGTAATAAATAGCCATGTAAATCAATACAACCAAAAAGGCAATCAGGAAAGAGGTAAGACCACTTGAAATAGCCTCTTTACCCAGTGAAGGTCCTACGATAGCCTCTTCAACGATTCTGGCCGGAGCAGGCAATGAACCGGCCCTGAGAATGTTGGCAAGGTCTTGTGCTTCAGCTACAGTAAAACCTCCGGAAATCGAAGAACGACCACCGGAAATTTCCTGGTTTACATTGGGGAAAGAATACACGTAATCATCCAGAACAATGGCGATAGAACTGCCAATGTTAGCGGCAGTAAGTCTTCTCCATTCACGGGCACCTTCGCTGTTCATCGACATGGTAACCTCTACTCCGCCGGTGGGTGTAAAGTCCTGACGGGCATCAACAATAACATCACCGGTAAGAGGGGGTTCACCTCTGGTGGGGACTCTTATGGCAATAAGCTGCAGTACATTTTCAGCATCACCCTGAGGTTTAATCGTCCATAAAAGTTTCATCTCCCTGGGGAACAAACTACTGATGTTGGGTTGACGCAGGTAACTGTTAACTCTTGCAGTATCCTGAATGGCGGCACTACCTACCATGGGGCCGTTGCCCAGGAAAGGCTGTCCGGTTTGGGGATCCATGAAAATGTTCATATTCAGAACAGCAAAAAGCGGATTCCTTGCTGCTGTTTCTTCATCCATCATCAATTCTTCATCTACATCAGTAGCAAGCATGTCCAGCAGTTCATCATCGTCTGCAGGTTCAAGCGAATCTCCTTCTTCAAGAATTTCTTCAGCAGTGAGTTCTTCTTCCACAGGAAGTTCATCCTGCTCTTCAATAACTTCTCTTTCAGGCCTTGGCAAGGCATCTCTCAGTTTTTCATTGGCTTCAGCAAAGAAAGGATACAGTTCGGAAAAGTCATAGGTTTCCCAGAACTCAAGCCTTGCTGTACCCTGGAGCAACCTTCTTACACGGTCCTGCTCTTTGATACCAGGCAGTTCTACCAAAATACGGCCTGAAGCCTGAAGTTTCTGAATATTGGGCTGTGCCACACCAAAACGGTCAATCCTTGTGCGCAAAATCTGGAAAGATCTGTCGATGGCATCATCCACTTCTCTGTTGAGCACCCTGAGGACTTCCTCATTGGTGGCATTGAAGCTGATGCGATCACGCATTTCGGGGGTTGAAAATATGGCTGCGAGACTTGCATTGGGGTCAGTTTCATCAAACGCTCTTCCAAAAATGGTAATAAAGTTTTCACGACTGGTGCGGTTGGTTTCAATAGCGCTTTCCATTGCTGCCACAAACGTGGGATCCTGGCTGTTGCCTGACAATGCTCTTACAATCTCGGGCACTGCAATTTCAAGGGTCACGTTCATACCACCACGAAGGTCAAGTCCAAGATTGATTTCTCTCTCTTTTACCTCCTGAAAAGTATACTTTCTCACGCCCAGGTTAAAAACTACTTCACCGGCCATGGAGTCAAGATAAAACCTTTCATACGTTTGTCTTAATGAATCCATTAAAACCATTTCTGCAAGTTCATCGCCACCTGACAATTCCCGGGCAATCGACTGTACTCTTTCACTCTGTGAAAAAGTCACTGCATTACGCTCTACTTTGCGGGAAAAATAGGTAAACGATAACTGGTACAGACATACCACAGCAAATGCTATGGCAAAAAATCTAATTAATCCTTTGTTCTGCATGTTATCTGTTTTTAAATTTAATTTTTGGTTCCGACTTTAGTGGAATTTTTATAGTACTCGATTATCCGGAGATGATTATCAAAAAGGCTGCAAAGATAGAATTTCAAAACCTAATATACAACGTCTAATTGCAATTGCTTCCAACTTTTTGTTTACCCTGATCTTACAATTATACCCCCGGGCAACTTATCGTTTTGTTGTTAAGTAAGTTATTCTGTTTTCGCAAGCAAATTTAGATGTTTTTTTCTGCATTCAGAAAAAAAGCTTTCTTTTATCGCTCAAGTTGTAAAGTTTGCTCCTTATAATCAATTTTTGCATTGAACTTAATCAGCCAGTCGCCGCCAATAACCCCATCAATACGATGGAGATCATAAGTGGCATAAGCACTGTTGATACTCGCCAGTTCCAGCAATAACACTTTGCTGTTTTCCAACTGCATGGTTCCCATCCATATTTCTTCGATTTCAGTCTCAAAGATTTCTGCCCGGGCGTTTCCTATGCCTGTGAAATTGCTTTTGTAGGGTGCTATTTTATTATCGGGGAAAACCTGACGAATACGACTCAAATCAAACGCCGTAAGTGAGGCCCCGGTATCAATGAGCATATTAAATGTATATCCCGAGAGCAATGCCTTACACATTATATGGTATCCCCGGGTGGGTATCTCAACTATGTTTATTGGTATTTTACAAATCATCTTTGTGGTTAAGTAACAATGCTAATCCTTTTGAAGGAAGTTCATTTTATCATAGCAACCCCATACCTTAATTATATGGATAAAAATAACCAAAGGCCCCAGGTCAAAATAAACGGCACGAATATAAGAAATAATGAGCATCTGCAATTTTGTAAGGATTATTTAATTGTAGTACTACTGCTAATTTAGTTGCATTGATTCAATTGGTATAGAGAAGATCGAAGTGGATTCTCTTCGTCTTTCGTCTACGGTCGAACTGTATCTATCAGCCCCATTCTCTTTGAAATCCTATCCACTAATTTCTATGGAAAGGGTTAAGTTTATTTGCATTAAATTTGCACTTTCAAAAAAAGGATTGTAGAAACACCGATAGTAAAGAGATAAAATCAATGAGTCAAGTAAGTTATGGAAAGTGGATTTTAGGCGGATTGGGCTGGGCCTTTGGAGGCCCCATAGGAGCGATCCTGGGGTTTGTAATGGGATCGGCTTTCGACAGCATGCATTCCGGAGAGTTTGAATATCAAACACCGGGAACTGAAACAGGTACCCGTCCGGGAGACTTCAGGGTAAGTTTGCTGATTCTTGCGGCTGCAGTAATGAAGGCAGATGGAAAATTGCTGAAATCCGAGCTGGAATTCATCAAAGCGTTTTTTAACCAAAACTTTGGAGTTACCCAAACGAAAAACTACATGCATGCTTTTCGTGATATTCTGAAACAGGAGATTCCTTTGCAGGATGTTTGTTTGCAAATCCGTTCGCACATGGATTTGCACAGCCGGTTGCAGTTGATCCATTTTTTGTTTGGAATAGCCCTTTCCGATGGCAAGGCACATCCCACAGAAGTAAGTGTTATTGAAGACATATCGCGATGGCTCAATATCACGAAGGCCGATTTTGAATCCATCAAAAACATGTTTGTCAAAAATACTGACAGTGCTTATAAGATACTGGAAGTGGAGCCTTCGGCCAGTGATGAGGAGGTAAAAAAAGCCTACAGAGCCATGGCATTAAAATATCATCCCGACAGGGTTAGCCACCTGGGAGAAGAGTTTCAGCATGCAGCCAAGGAGAAGTTTCAGAAAGTAAACGATGCGTGGAATTCAATTAAAAAGGAGCGGAATATCAGCTGACCTGCTATACAAACTTTACACAAACCACCGAAATATTGTCTTTGCCTCCCCTGCGGTTGGCTTCTGCCACCAACTCTTTAGGTGAGTTATTCTTAATAAGATTTGCAATTTCATCATCCCCCAGCATATCCGTTAAGCCATCACTGCACAAAAGAAACAAACTGCCGGGTTTGGCCAGGTGACTTATATCCAAAATATCTATAAAAGGCTTCCGGATGGCCCCGATACAATTGAGCAACATATTGGATTTCCTATGTGGAAAACCCGTGTCCCGATCCAGTGTATGGTCTTTGGTAAGCTGGGTGAGTTTATCATTTTCCAGAATATAAGTCCTGCTGTCACCGGCATTAAAAACAAAAGCACTCCCCCGATTCAGAAATAAACCAGTAAGGGTGGTACCCATCCCATTCAGCGAATTATCGCGTTCGCCGCTTGATAGCAGTTCATGATGAATTCCTTCCAGCCATGTATCCATTTCTTTCCTGAAAGTTGCCTCTTCTTCCTGAAGTTCCAAAGATTTCAGAAAGACAGCTAAACGCTCCAAAACCATTTTACTGGCAATTTCCCCGCCTTTATGCCCGCCCATACCATCTGCTACAGCTACTCCTATAATACTGTTCTCAATCTCAACCGTCCGCTCACCATCTGTAAATACCTCATTCGGTATCATGATATGATCCTCATTATTGCTCCTCACCTTTCCTCTGTCACTTAGAGCTTCTATCTTACATATCATCGGTAACTGAATTTAATGTTTATATACCATGTCAATCCAAAGTTAATTAATATATTCAGAAATCACACCTCTCACATTCTGCTCATTATTGAAGAAGTTATAGGTAAGTTTTGTGCCTTGACCATAACACTCCGGAAAAAGTTGGATAGAACTACCATCTGTTTTGCCCCTAATTCAGGCATCTATTCTTGAATTGCATGCTGTTTTCATCCTGTTTTTTCTTTGATAGTACAATTTTTATCAAATTAAAATCTTGTTTTTCAGACAATTAAAAATTATTTTACTTATTGTGGTAAAATAATACCTGAATTCTTTTTTAGTTTCCAAAAACATTTATACATTTGCGTATTCTTTTACCTGATTACTTATATAAAAATAATGAGCAAAATCTTTAACATATCAGAAGCTGCTACCATCGCCCTTCACTCCATGGGGTTGATAGCCCGGAGTGAGAACGTGATCAATGCACAGGAAATTGCTGATATTACAGGTTTCTCGAAAAATCATATTTCTAAAATACTGCAACAACTGGTAAAGAACGGTTACCTGATTTCAACCCGGGGTCCCAAAGGAGGATTTATCGTAAGCGAAAAAGCAAAAAATGTGAGTTTGCTGGAAATCTACAATTTGATTGAAGGTGATTTAGAAGACACGACCCATTGCAAAATGCAATGCGAAAACTGCCCTTTCAACTCCTGTATATTTGGTGGGTTGGAACAAAAATTCAGCAATGAGTTTAGAAACTACCTTACCCATAAGAAAGTAGCTGAATTGTAATTATAGTGTAAAGTGAATAGTGAAAAGTGAAACGTTAATAGTAAAAAAAGATAACACCCCAAAAAAGATAAAAATGAACAGAACCATCATAAAAATCGACGAAGACCTTTGCAACGGCTGCAGCCTATGCGTGGAAGGTTGCCATGAAGGCGCACTGCAAATGATTGACGGCAAAGCACGTATGATCAGCGACTTGTATTGCGATGGACTGGGTGCATGTATTCCTGATTGCCCTGTAGGTGCCATCACATTGGAAGAACGTGAAGCTGAGCCTTACGATGAAATCAAAGTAATGGACAGAATCTCACCCAAGGGAGAAGCTACTATAGTAGCGCACCTTAACCACCTCATTGACCACAACCAGACCGAATTTGTGGAGCAGGGTATTCAGTACATCATCGACAACAAACTTGATGTAGACCTCATGAAACTCAAAAATGCTCCCACCAACCCTAATGAAAAAACAGATACACCTCAAAAAGAAACAAAAAAAATGGAAATGCATGGAAACCACAGCGGTGGCGGATGCCCCGGATCGAAAATGATGTCGTTTGACAAGCCCGCAGCCACTGCTGCTGCAACAACAACTGCAACAGACCAACCTTCAGAACTCAGACAATGGCCTGTACAGATGCACCTGGTAAATCCTCAGGCACCCTATTTCCAGAATGCCGATGTATTAATGGCAGCCGACTGTGTGGCCTTCTCTATGGGCAACTTTCATAGTAAATACCTCAAAGGCAAAGGCCTGGCCATAGCATGCCCCAAGCTTGATAATGGAAAAGATATTTATGTAGATAAACTCACCGCCATGATCGACCTGGCCAAAATCAATACACTCACCGTGATGATCATGGAAGTACCCTGCTGCTCAGGTTTATTGCAAATCGCAAAAATGGCTACAGAAAAAGCTTCACGAAAAGTACCTATAAAAGCCCTCGTGGTAGGGCTGGATGGCGAAATCAGAAGTGAAGAATGGATATAATAAGTGAAAAGTGATAAGTGAAGTGAAAAGTGATAAGTTAAACTTAAATACTCACAACTCTTAACGTCAAACCTTTAGCTCTTAACTAAAATCACTTACCTTTAAACTAAAAATTAATACTATCGCTCTTTAAAAAAGCACAATCAAATCAATTCAAAAAATTCAAATCAAATTAAAAGGAGATTAAATTATGAGTATGTTTTGTTTTCAATGTCAGGAAGCCGCAAAAGGCACAGGATGCACCATCAAAGGTGTGTGTGGAAAAGAACCCGAACTGGCCAACATCATGGATGTTTTGATGTATCAGATCAGAGGTATCGCCGTTTACAACAACATAGCCAAAGAAAAGGGTATGGATACTTCAGCAGAAGATCGCTTCATTTTCGAGAGTCTTTTTATGACCATTACCAATGCGAACTTTGATCACAAGCGATTTATCGACAAAATCCGTGAAGGATTCCAGGTGCGTATTGCCATGGAAAAAAGGCTGGAAGAAGCAGGAGTTGCTATCAACAAGGAGGAGTTGCCCGAAGCCGCCACATGGTATGCTTATACACCCGGCGAATATGAAAGAAAAGCACAACAGGTGGGCGTTTTGCAGATGAGCGAAAACGAAGACGTACGTTCTTTGCGCGAACTTACCATTTACGGTTTGAAAGGAATTGCTGCTTACGCAGAACATGCATTTAACCTCAAGCACGTGGAGCAGGAAATATTTGACTTTATCTCCAAAGCCCTTGCAGCAACCCTGGATGATTCCCTTTCTGCGGAAGAACTCACTGCATTGGTGCTGGAAACCGGTGCATTCGGTGTGAAGGTAATGGCGCTGCTGGACAAAGCAAACACCACTGCCTATGGCAACCCCGAAATCACCAAAGTAAACATTGGCGTGCGCAACAACCCCGCTATACTTATCAGCGGTCACGACCTGCGCGACATGGAAGACCTGCTCATCCAGACCGAAGGTACAGGCGTGGATGTTTATACGCACAGCGAGATGCTGCCCGCCAACTACTATCCTGCTTTCAAAAAGTATGAACATTTTGTGGGCAATTACGGAAGCTCATGGTGGAAACAAAAAGAAGAGTTTGAAACTTTCAATGGCCCCATACTCTTTACTACCAACTGTATTGTTCCTCCAACCAAAAAAGCAACCTACACCGACCGCATCTATACTACCGGTTCTTCCGGACTTACCGGGGCCATTCACATCCCCGACCGCGAAGAAGGCGGACGCAAGGACTTTTCTGCCATCATTGAACATGCCAAAAACTGCCCCTCACCGGCAGAAATAGAAACCGGTGAAATCGTTGGTGGATTTGCCCACAACCAGGTAATGCAACTGGCCGACAAAGTGGTAGATGCAGTTAAATCCGGTGCCATCCGTAAGTTCTTCGTTATGGCTGGATGTGATGGTCGCATGAAAGACCGCGATTACTACACCGAATTTGCAGAAGCTTTGCCCAAAGACACCGTTATCCTTACAGCAGGTTGTGCCAAATACCGCTACAACAAATTGCCCCTGGGTGATATCGGTGGTATTCCAAGAGTACTGGATGCAGGACAATGCAATGACTCATACTCTCTGGCAGTTATCGCATTGAAACTCAAAGAAGTTTTCGAACTCAACGACATCAACGAGCTGCCAATTGCCTACAACATAGCATGGTACGAGCAGAAAGCCGTTATCGTATTGCTGGCACTGCTTTCACTGGGAGTGAAAAACATCCATCTCGGACCCACCCTGCCCGCATTCCTCTCTCCCAATGTAGCCAATGTACTGGTAGAGAACTTCGGTATCGCACCCATTGGAAGCGTTGATGAGGACATGAAGTTGTTCCTTAACTAATCAGTTAGCAAAGACAAACCCTGGAGGTTTTTGAAACCGATATTAAACCCTGGAGGTTTTGGAAACCTCCAGGGTTTCTGGAAAACCAATGACAAACCTTGGAGGTTTTGGAAACCTCCAAGGTTTTATATACTTCCAGGGTTTTTGGAAACCTCCACGGTTTTTTCATATATTTGTATAATCAATAACCCTAATCCGGAACACTATGATAAAAAAAGCACTGGTTAACATTGTTGTTTTGTTGATAATTGGCACTTCACTGCAAGCACAGTTTTCTCTCACAGGAGAACTCAGGCCCCGCAGCGAATACCGGCATGGATTCAGCTCCCTCATAGGGCCTGATGAAGATGCCGCTTTTTTTATTTCTCAGCGATCACGCCTGAATTTTGGCTACGAACACACAGATGTAAACGTGTTCATCAGCCTGCAGGATGTGAGAGTATGGGGAGATGTGCCTCAACTCAACCGTTCAGACTTTAGCTCCTCTATCCATGAAGCATGGGCCGAATTCCCCCTCAATGAGCAATGGGCCGTTAAACTGGGTCGTCAGGAATTGATTTATGACAATACCCGAATATTTGGCAATGTAGACTGGGCACAACAAGGTCGCAGCCACGATCTGGCATTGGTGAAATACGAATTGCCTTCAGGAATGAAAATCCATGGCGGACTTGCTTTCAATCAGGAAGGCGAAAGACGTATTGGAACATTGTACCAGCCTGGTAATTACAAAACCTTGCAGTTTGCCTGGTTTAACTATAAACCTGCCAATACCGGTATCAGCCTGCTTGCCATGAACCTGGGCTTTCAGAACAATGTCGATAAAACAGTATTCAACCAGACCTGGGGAGCGTATGTTACCCACGACCTGAATCAAACACGCCTGGAGGGAGCCGCATACCTGCAAACCGGCAAAGATCCTTTTGACAGGGATTTGGGTGCCTGGTACCTTGCTGCGGAAGTCATAACTCCCATCAGCGATGAATGGAATTTCCGGGGGGGATTCGAATGGCTCTCCGGTACTGATTCGGATGAAGGCGCAGAAAATCACTCTTTTACCCCATGGTTTGGCACCAACCACCGCTTCAACGGACATATGGACTACTTTTTTGTGGGCAATCACATGAATACCGTGGGATTGCGAGATGTTTACGTTGCTTTTAATTTTTCCCGTGAACGATGGATGGCCATGGCAGCACTGCATAATTTCTGGGCCGATGGAAAAGTCACTACAGCCGGCAATCCCAACGAATATATGAATGCATTCCTGGGATCTGAAATTGATCTGATGCTGGGATATGCCATCAATCCGGCAGTAAGTTTCAGACTTGGCTATTCGCACATGCTGGCTACCGAAACCATGGAGAGAATAAAAGGAGGCAGCAAAGATGAGTTACAAAACTGGGCATGGGCTATGATTGTCATTAAACCAAAGTTTTTGTAATATCGGGGTTATCGAACAAGCTGAATATCAGTGAAGTTACCAACTATTCAACAGCAAAGAATCCAATCCTAAAACAAAATCAGAGGAGAACAATCGTGTTTTCCCAATAAAAAACCTCACAACTTATTCAACATTTAAATACCGATATACCATGAACAGAGACGAAATTTTATGCACATGTATGGACATTACCAAAGGAGAAGTGGAAGATGCCATCAAAAACAAAAAACTGAAAAGTGTGCGCCAGGTGCAGGACGAAACCGAAGCTGGAACTGTTTGCGGTGCATGCGTAGATGATATATTCCTGCTACTGGAAGAAATCAATGGAAGCGTGGAAGAGTAATTATCAATTGTTAATTGTTAATTGTTAGTTCTCTGAGATTTCACAGATTCCTTTAGTCGCTGGAAATTCTCTTCACTCCAGCCTTTGAGCTTTCAGCTTTCACCTTCAAGCTTCCAACTTCGAGCTTCGAGCTTCGAGCTTCGAGCTTTAAATAAAAACCCTTTAAAACCCCATAAATTATGAGCAATTTCAATCACAGCACAATTTACGATTTCAAGAAAGACATCAGTTATGCCGAAAACAGTGTAGTTAGCAAGCGCGTACTGGAAAAAACAACCGGCAACATCAGCCTGTTTGCCTTTGACAAAGGGCAGCAACTCAGCGAGCATTCCGCTCCTTTCGATGCCATGGTGCAATGTGTGGAAGGAAAGGTAGAAATTACCATCGGTAAAAAACCCTATATCCTCATGGAAGGGCAAACCATTATTATGCCTGCCAACGTACCCCACGCATTGGTGGCCGTGGAGCAGTTCAAAATGTTGCTGACCATGATCAAAGGTGATAATAAGTAAATAGTTTAGGGGGTTCACTAAAACAGGATTCCCGAAAGAAAACTTTTGTGTTAACCTGCTAACTTTTGCTGTAAAAAGTGAAAACCTTCAAATTCCTCCACCGGTGGTTGGGTGTCATTGCCGCTATCTTTATTCTTTTGTTTGCATTAAGTGGCATTGTACTCAACCACCGTAGTTTTTTCTCACCCGTTGACATCAACCGCAATTACCTGCCACAGCCACACCGCTATCACAACTGGAACTTGTCAGCTGTAAAATCGGCTACCTTCATCGGAAATGACAGTCTTCTGGTTTATGGTAACATCGGTCTCTGGCTTACCGACAGCCTGATGCAGGATTACACCCCTTATTATGCAGGCATCAGGCGGGGAGCCGACAACCGGCGTACAGCTTCAGTTGTTAAAACTCCCTCAGGCAATATCCTGGCAGGAACCATGTCTGGGTTGTACCTGTTGAAAAACCATCACTGGTATCCGCTCAGGTTGCCGGTTCAAGAAAAACGCATAACAGGTATTACCGTTACCGGCAACAAGATCTGGATAACAACCCGTTCCAGCCTGGTGATGCTCAAAGAGGAAGATACGGGATTCTCTTCTGTAGAAGTACCCCTTCCCCACCCTGCTGATTTCAAAAGAGAAACCAGCCTGTTTCGTGCGTTATGGGTAATTCACAGTGGGAAAATTCTTGGGCTTCCCGGCAAATTACTGGTGGATTTTTTAGGCCTGGTGATGATAGTTCTCAGTATCACGGGTATTGTCTGGTTTGTGGCCCCCGATATGATGAAAGCGCTGAAAAAGAAAGTGACAGCAAGAAAGCGCATGGCCAGGGTCAACCGCTTCAGCCTCAAATGGCACAACAAGCTGGGTATCTGGACGCTTACCTTCCTGATAATTCTTACGGTTACAGGAATGTTTCTGCGCCCGCCACTGCTCATCCCCATTGTGCGAAGTACATTCCCTGCTGTAAAATATACCATTCTGGATCATCCCAACCCCTGGTACGACAAACTCCGCGATATTCAGTTTGACCGTCTCAGTAAAAATTTTATCCTTTCTACCTCAGAAGGATTTTATTTTGCGGAACCCACATTTACCGATTCGCTGCGTAGAATTCCCCATCAGCCCCCCATAAGCGTCATGGGAATCAATGTATTCGAACAACCGGAAGATGGAGTATTTATTACCGGATCCTTCAGCGGCATACACCGATGGGTGCCTTCAGCCATGCAGGTGAACGATTTCATTACCGGAATGCCGGTAACACCCGCCAGAGGCATGGCCAACCCCTTTGGTTCCATCCCCGTGGCGGGCTACATCAATGTGGGAGAGGAAAAGGGAGAGTTTCTTTTTGATTATAATGCCGGCATAGTTTCCCTCACGAAAGATGCTTCTGCCCCGGCCATGCCCGAAAACGTCAAACAAAAATCACCCATGCCCCTGTGGAATCTCGCCCTTGAAGTGCATACCGGCAGGTTCTACTCGTTCATTTTTGGCAGGTATTACATTTTATTTATCCCGCTGGCAGGATTAACCATTCTGATCATACTCATCAGTGGCGGCTTTTTATGGTGGAAAAATTACAGAAGAAAAAAGAGAAACTGCCCAATGGAAAAGATCTCATCAACAAAATTACCTGAACAAAAAAATGGCCGAAGAAATATTACAAACCCCTAATGTGCATTTTCTTAACATTGTTGTCCGGTAAACTTTTACTAATTTCTGTTTAATATATTATCGCTGCTCTGCAGCTATGTTTTTGATATGTAACCTATTGACTACAAATATCCTCGCTGCTCCGCAGCTAAATGTAAGCGGCAGAGCCGCGTTAATATTTGTAGGAATTTTGAACAATATCCAAACCTAGCCCCAGGGGGGCGGTGATATTAAAATCATCAACCAACAAAATACTTTTGAACGCTCAAAAATATTTAAACCGGACACCAATGTTGTCGTAATAAAAGTAGTAAATAGAAAAGTATGATGCAAAAAACCACACCTCAGGAAGCAGCCCGGGTAAACGCCCCCATTGAGGGCCGCATCATGTTCAGCAATTCCAGAACAGAAAGCATCCTGTTGACATTACAACCCGGAGAAACCATTCCCGAACATCAAAACCCCTTCGATGTGCTGTTTATCGGCCTCAGCGGTAAGGCAACCTTAACAAGTGGATCAAAAAGCATGACCCTTGAACCGTGCGAAACCGTTTTTGTAACCAGCGACGAACAAAGACAAATGGAAAACAAGACATCGGATACAGCGAGAGTTATGGTTGTGAAACTGCTCTGAATAAGCAAAAATTTACACATAGGCATTCCTCTGATGCATCTTCTTTTTCTGTCAGGGTGCTTCGGGCAACAAAAATTCTCTACTTTTACAGGGTAAAATAAAACCTATGTACAAAAAAATTGCATTCACCCTCTTCGCATTTTGCATGCTTTTAAAACCCGATCTTATGAGCCAGCAAACCTCAAACGACGTATTTGACGTTATTCACAACCGCAAAAGTGTAAGGCAATACCAGGAGACTGCCGTGCCTGCCGAAAAAATTGAAACCATGCTACGG
>JAABSE010000024.1 GCA_011390575.1 Sphingobacteriia bacterium | reverse complement strand
GTGATGTTGATTTGTGTTTTCATCTGTTTATAATTTGTTTTTAATAGGTCAGATGGAGCTCGCCAACAATACTCTGACTGCATGTTTTACCATGTTGCGAATTATAATCATCCGCGTGTGTGTCAATAGAATTATCATGGCTCGGTTCATATTTTTATTTTAGATTTAAGAGTTTAGTTAATTTCGTTAAGCTCTCCGCTAAGCGGCATTTAACTTTGTTGAGTTCTCCGCTAAGCGGCATTTGCAATGCCGCTTTGAATACCGGATAATTTGTAATTATCCAAAACTCTAATCTTTTTATTGAAGCTTATGTATGTCAACATTTTGTCTTTTATTTAATGCAATTTTTGTTGTTTGTTGAATTGCAAATTCAACTGTGTTTCGAGCGGAATTGCAAATTCCGCTCAGCGCAGGACAGACACTAATTAACCATTTTTTCAATGGGAATTACGAGGAGTCCCTGCGCACCGGCTTCCTTGAGCTCATCGATCACATCCCAGAAGCGCTCTTCGCCAATCACAGAATGTACGGCACTCCAGCCTTTTTCTGCCAGGGGAACCACGGTAGGACTCTTCATGCCGGGGATGATGCTGATGATTTTGTCGAGGCTGTCGTTGGGAGCATTGAGCAAAACGTAGCGGTTGGTGCGGGCTTTCATTACGGCATCCATCCGAAACATCATTTTGTCGAGGATGGCCTGTTTTTCTGCGTTCAGGTTGTTACCCGATACCAGCACGGCTTCCGATTTCAACACAATATCAACTTCCTTCAGGCCATTGCTCAGCAGGGTGCTGCCGGTGCTTACAATATCAAAAATGGCCCCGGAAAGCCCGATAGACGGGGCAATTTCAACGGAGCCAAGAATTTCGTGGATGTCTGCTTCTATGTTGTTTTGCTGCAGGAAGTTTTGCAGGATGCGCGGGTAGGAGGTGGCTATGCGCTTGCCTTGCAGGTACTGCACCCCGGTATATTCCTCATTGCGGGGGATGGCGATGGACATCCGGCAACGGGCAAAGTTGAGGCGGTTGATAATGCTCAGGTCATTTCCTTTTTCCAGCACTACGTTTTCTCCCAGGATGCCCACATCGGCCACACCGTCTTCGATATAGCCGGGGATGTCGTCGTCGCGCAGGTAGAGGATTTCAACCGGAAAGTTTTTGCCGGAGGCCAGCAAAGTGCGGTTACCGTTGCTGACACTGATGCCACAATCGTTAAGCAGTTGCAGGCTTTTTTCACTCAGGCGACCTGATTTTTGAATGGCGATTCTTAATTTTTGCATTTTCTGTTACGTTTGAAAGGTTAGAATTTGTTGATTTTTTTGTCCCTTTGTAAAGGCTGCTGAGCGATTGGCTTTCGTGGGTCAGGTTTCCAACGGGCGGACTTAGAATGAAAAAAGGCCCGCAGAAACCTGCGAGCCTTTTACATTGGGTACAATATATTCCGGGTCTTCAGTTTTTTCTGCACAGATATTTCACTGCATGATGATGATGCAGATGATGATGAATGGCAGAAAAGTTGTTGACCTGATTTGCTTTCATGTTCTTTTACTTTTTGTTACGGATGATTAAACTGAATTTTTCAATGATTGTTTAACGATGTGGTTTTTTTATCAAAAAAAAACCGCGGGATGATTTCCCACGGTTCGTATTATGCTTGTACAACACACAAGATCATCACGACTCTATTCCGTGGGAATGAGTGGGTTGTGATGATGATGGTGATTGAAACAGTTCATTTTTTCTTTTTTTTGATGCAGCAAAAGTAGGGATTATTTTTAGAAAACAAAATGTTTTTTTATTCCTTACGATTTATTTCTCTATTCTCTTTTTCACTTTCTCCCACGACTCAGTAACCAGGAAGCTTTCCTCCATAAAGCCCACAATCTCTGTAAACCGATGAAACGGGATGGCCATGGTGATGATGTTTTCGGGGACATAGGGTCGGGCTGAAATGTCGAACATGCCCATTACTGACCTGGGGTGTTCATTTTCCTGTTCCATCAAGGGGTACTGGATAATGGTTGCACAACCGGCACCAAAAGGAGTAACAACACCGTTCAAGTCCCTGCGGTCAAAGTTGGAAAGGGTAAACAAGGCAGACAGCACATCGGGAGTGGCAAAGAAGATGACCACCTCGGGCTGATCTTCCTGTTCGAGTGTATCCCACCGCTTGAAGACAATGTTTTTCCCATGGGATTCAATCACAGGAGCATTTCTCAGAAACTCTTCCACCAGTTCCGGTGATTGCTTGTAGCGTTCGCCCTCAATTTCTGCATTGCCACACGACAGGAAAAATTCGAAGCCCGGCCGGGGCTTGCTGGAGTAACCCAGGTATCGCTTCCCTCCGCCGCAACTTATGCTTTCGTCGGAAAAGACCAGAGACTGCCCCTTACGCACCTTTGCCAGCTCGCCTATAAAACAACGCCAGCCTGAGGGTTTTTTCGCGGTTTCAAGATCCGGCGTTTTTTCTTGTTCGGTATAATAAAATACAACGGGCAATTCAGCCTTGCCAAAATATTTTTCCCAAAGGTTCAGAAACCTGTTTTTGAGTTCTGTATCCATAGGCTTTTTTCTTTAGGGTTGGATTGTACTATTTCTATGTCAGTTGATTTGCCATAAAACTCCCAGCACAGCAAAATTCACCAGGGTAAAATTATACACTTCACTTACATTGGCGCCCCCTTCCAGAAAACGATAGCCTCCTTTGATATGCAGTTTGTTGTGGAGAAGAGGGGCTTTGCCGCCAAGGAAAATGTCGAACGCTCTGCCGGGGCCGCCTGCCAGACCATCGCCATCCAGGTACAGGGTAAAGAATTCCCAGTGATATGCGGCATGCAGGTTCAGGAGCGGTACAAAGCCCAAATCGTCTTTTTTGTCACTTTTGCCTTCAGTGCTGAGTTGTACCCTCGCATCTCTTATCTTGGCGGTAAAACCCACACCTAAAGTCCAGTTTTCAGTTGCGATCAGATCGCGGCGGTAGCCCAGGCGGTAGCTGTTGAACTTGTAGAAACCATCGATAAACTCTCCTTCCTCAAATTCAGTGTCCTGGAACTGAATGTCAAAGGGTGCAGGACCTTCATAATTGATGGCCAGGGGGGCAAACAGAGCGGAAATGTGGTTCTTTTCTCCAAAGGTCCAGGTAAGGCGCACCCGCAGGGGGATCACCGGGCCTTGCAGCTCAAAGTCGCCGTTGAAGTTAAATTCTGTTCCTGTATCGTTGGGGATTCTCACATCGTTGTATCCCTGGACTGCCAGCCCTGTCTCTATATCCAGCTTCCATTGAGAAAGTGCACAGGAGAAAGAGAATACAACCAGAAGTACCGTTGGTAAAAAACGTTTCATGGCGTAAGATTTTAGGGTTTATTCAACAAATGTAGTTGTTATTTATGTCCCGGTCAATCTTTTTGATGATTTTTTAAAAGATTGATTTTCAACACCCATAGTTCTTCGAAACGGCTTATTCTCTGTTCAGCGAAAATATTTGCGTAATGCGCTGAAAGTTTTCTTTTTTCAAGGGTTTAGATAGGAATTCATCGAGTCCATCCTCCATATATTTTTCCCTGTCACCTTCAAAATTGTTGGCACTGAATCCTACGATGGGAGGCAGGCCAGAGGGGAATTTCTCCCGCAATTTCCGGGTGGCAGTAATCCCATCCATTACAGGCATTTGTATGTCCATGAGGACCAGGTCAAACTTGCCGGGGGTAATCTGTTCAAAAGCTTCTTTACCGTTATTGGCAAGAGATACTGAATGGCCCATATTACTCAGAAGGATTTTAACAATTTTCTGGGTCATGATTTTATCTTCTGCTACCAGAATTTTTAGGGGTTTGGCAGGCAGATTAGCCGGGGATGTATTTTCTGCTGCAGTTGCATCTTCTGCAATTTTTGTTTTAAAGGTAAACCAGAACCGGCTCCCTTTGCCCGGCAGGCTATCGAAACCGATGGTGCCACCGTGCAACTCTACCAGTTCTTTACAGATGGAAAGAGCCAGTCCCGCTCCTTCATAATTGGCGCTGTCTATGGAGTGAATATTGGAAAAAGGTTTGAAGATCTTGTTATACTTGCTTTTTTCTATGCCCGCCCCTGTATCGGTGATGCTTACTTCGGTGAAATATTCCTCAGCATCAAGTCTTGAGTGAAACCGTATGTCAAGAGAAATGGAACCCTGCTCCGTATATTTGATGGCGTTGGCCAGCATGTTGTTGATAACCTGGGTTATGCGCTTTTCATCTGCTTTTATTACATCGGGCAACGCAGGGTCGACAGTGAAATGAAAAGTAATCGGTTTGCGGCACATGCTTCTGAAAAGATTTTCAGCGGATGAACAGATGGCGCTTACCGGAAAATCGTGGATGTGGAGCCGTACCTTTCCTGCCTCAATCCTTGAATAGTCTAATACCTGGTCGATGATTTTTCTGAGGTTTTCAGAGGAGCTTTTCAGGATATCGAGATATTCTTCCTGTGTTTTATTCAGGGAGGTGTTTTCCAGTAATTCCGTAACTCCCAAAACTCCTGTTAACGGAGTGCGAATTTCGTGGCTCATGCTGGCCAGGAACTTCTGTTTGAACTCCACGGTATTTCGGGTGAGCTGCATTTCTTTTTCCAACTCTGCCGCTCTTTTGGTTGAGGTGATATTTCTTCCCGCTCCCGAAAGTCCGGTTACTACACCTTCTTTATTGTAAATGGGGGAGAGGGTGGTTTGGTAATAAGCAATTTCTCTGTCGAAGGGCATTTGCCATTCGTAAGTAATGACTTTTCCTTTTAAGGCTTCTGTCGCAGCCCTGTTGTGCTCTGCCGCCTTTTTCTTTCCAAATATTTCGGCAGCAGTTTTTCCCAGGAAAGTTTCTTCGGTCAGTCCTATGGTATTGATCCAGTGGCCAAAAACCCCGCTGTAACGCAAATCACCATCAAGAGTATAAATGATGTCGTTGAGCGATTCTACCAGGCTGCGGAATTTTTCTTCGCTCCGTTGCAGGTTTTCTTCTGCGGTTTTACGCTCTGTTATGTCGGTATGCGAACCTGCCATCCGGTAGGGTTTCCCGCTTTCATCTCTTACCGCTGCACCCCTGGCAGAAATCCATCGCACAGATCCATTTTTATGGCGCATTCTGAAGTCGATCTCATAGTGATTGACGGAACCTTTAAAATAGCTATTGATATACTGTAATACATGCTGGTAATCATCAGGGTGAATCAATGAAGCAAAAGAATTATATTCATTTTTCAGTTCATCATCTGTATAGCCGAGCATCTCTTTCCATCTTGGAGAAAGAAACAGTTCATTGGTGCGGATGTTCCAGTCCCAGATACCGTCATTACTGCCATCTACAGCCAGTTCAAACTGCTCTTTGAGGTATTGCAGTTTTTGTTCCTCTTGTTTGCGTGTAGTAATATCGGAGATATACCCATACCACAAAACGCTTCCATCATCCTGTTTTTCGGGGTTAGCTGTTCCGCTTAACCACCGTGTCCTCTTGCCGGGAAGCTCAATACGAAATTCAAGTGTCCATTGGGTGAGACTGAGATAAGACTCTACGATAGAATCTCTAACCATTCGTTTGTCCTGGGAATGCACGCGAGAGAACAACACTTCAGCGTTTTGGTTCAAATCTTCCCGGGCTATTTCAAATATTACTTTTAAGCTTTCTGAAGCATAGGGGAAGAAAAATTTTCCTTCATTGTACAACTGAAACTGGAAAATCACTCCTGGAACCTGAAGAGAAAGTTTTTGAAGTAAGGCATCTCTGGCACGCATAAACTCCTGCTCCTGGTACCGATGGGTAATATCTCTCACTACACTTTGGATGTACAGCGGTTCGCCGGTTTTGTCATACACCAGCTGGACATTGATTTCGGCAGGAAATTCAGTCTTGTTTTTTCGTAAAAAGTGCCGGATGTAAGGCGGTATCTTTTCTCCCCTGAGAAGTTTTGTTACAACCGACTGACTTTCGGCGGGTTCAGAAGAAAGGTCCTGTACAGAGAGCGTTTGCATCTCTTCATGGGAGAATCCAAACATCTCTGCAGCTCTCTTATTGGTTTCAAGGTAATTGCCGTCAAGATCGATAATGAAAACAGCATCATTGGTTTGTTCAAACAGCGAACGCATCCGTTGTTCACTTTTCCTGATGTTTTCTTCTGATTGTATATGTTCAGTAACATCCCTGGCCGAGGCATATTGATGTGAGTTATGAATGTGCGTGCGCCATTCGAGATGGCGGTAGGATCCATCCCGGCATCGGTAGCGGTTTGTAAATCCTGTGATAATGTGTTGAGAACTCAGCTGTGCCATTGCTTCCCTGGTGGCATCTATATCTTCGGGATGCACAAAATCAAGATAATTGCTTTTTTCAAGCATCTCTATCGGGTATCCCAACAGGTTTTCCCATTCGCGGTTTACTTTAATGAAATTCCCTTGCTGATCAGCAATGCACAGCAAGTCAAGGTTTACAGAGAAAAAGTTTTCCAGTTCCTGTTTTTGCGCTTTCATGCCCTTCTCGGCTGTTATTCTGTGCATCAGCATTCCAACCGAATCCGCATAATTTTCAGCCATGGACAATTTCTCTGATATCGGAGTATCTGCAAACAACAGGGTAAAATCACCTTCAGGCAAACCATCCCTGGTGATTTTTATCAGGATGGTACGCGAAATGTGAAATTTATTCGCGAGCAGTCTTACCAGATTTCGGGGTATGACCTGGCCGGTAAGCTCTTCCAGGTGTTCAAAGTGAGTGATTTTGTTTTGTCTCGTTTTTTCTTCCCTTACGGGGTCGTATTTCCATTTTCTGCCCGAAATACCAAAACCCAGTAATTGCGTTGCTTTTTCTATGTTGGGTTGTAAACCGCTAATGGCTTTGGTGGTAAAATCTTTGCCATCTTCCTCAAAACGGTTGAATACAGCATACCGGGCCCCTGATATCCTGCGCATGCTTTCGGTTATCTCACTGTAATCGATGTTTTCAGGAGTATATTTATGCAATGCCTTCACTGCCTCAATCAGATAATGATGGTGAGAGACATCGGTGAAGAAGATGGAGAAATAGTGCTTTTTTGTTGAGGTTATCTGAATTTTAAACCATTTGTTGAGTGGTTGGGAATACTGTTCGATTTCTTCCTGGCCACCCTTAAGTGCTATATCTCCGTAAAAAGCAATCCAGTCAAAATCATTATCGTATATTTCAGGAATAATTTCTGAAATCTTTTTTCCAATGATATCATTGGCATTTAAACCGGTTAGCGTTTCGAAAGCAGCGTTGGCTTCCAGAAACTCATAATCAGACGGGCACCCATTTTCATCCAGGATGATTCGGTGATATGCATATCCAAAAGGAGCTATCTTTAGAAGACTTTGATATCTTTTGTTTTCCATTGGTAATCTTTGTACTCAATTTTACATGATAACGATGGCATGTACTGTATAAAGCTATGAAGTTGTTTATTATTTTTATTGTCGGCAAAATATGCAGTATTTTGTTGTTTATACCTGGATTTGCTGGGGTTGAAAAGAATTTTGATTTTAATCTTCTCCAAATCATATGCAGGTGCAGGGGTAAGGGCAATGGCCATGCGAACCAAGGGGAGTGCATCGGTGTGATATGCTGTACTGCAAGCTTTTTTCTGCTTTTTTTCAAAAGCAGGTATAACGGGGTTTATTTGCATGAAGCGATTGAATTATCCTTTTTTCTGACAGATACAAAAATAAAGAAAAATAAGAGTATTACAGACCAATCGCCTGGTTTGTCTGCAAAGCAATTTCCCTTCTCAGACCTTTCTTCCTACGAACAATTATTTTGGAACGTTTGATTGTGGTGGGTGTAGGGTATAACTTATTAACAATTTGACTGTTGAAGGTGAAAAGCTTGTTGCAAATGGCTGTTTTTATGAAAATCAGTCTTTGCAATGGATGCCTTTAAAGGGTGGAAATATTATGAATGAGGTTGTTAAAGTCAGTTTTTTTAACCGGTTTGGTCATATATCCATCCATTCCCAGGGCAATATATTTTTCTTTGTCTCCTTCGAAAGCATTGGCACTCAAACCTATGATCGGGGGTGGCGATTTGTATTTCTTTTTTAATTTTTTGGTGGCAGTTATCCCATCCATAACCGGCATTTGAATATCCATGAGAATAAGATCAAAAAGGTCCGGCTGGAAAATCTCAATACATTCTTTTCCGTTTTGGGCAATGGCGACTTCATGCCCCATGGATTTGAGCATAAGGCTGATAACTTTCTGGTTTACTATTTTGTCTTCCGCCAGCAAAATGCGAAGGTTCTCTTTTGGGGTACTTGTGACGGGGACTTCCAGGGTCTTTTTTGGGGTTTGGGTCTTGGCTGTTTTTGCCACAAATGTAAACCAGAACGTACTTCCTTTTCTGTAGGAACTTTCCACCCCAATTTTTCCTCCATGCATGGTAATCAATTCTTTGGCAATGGACAACCCCAAACCGGTTCCTTCATGAAGCCGGGTGTCTTTCTCATCAATTTGCGAAAAAGGAGTGAAGAGCTTTTTAAGCTTGGCTTTGGGGATTCCAATTCCGGTATCAGAGATTTCGATTCGGATAATTATTTCGTTTTTCGATGCGATATGTTCCTGCAGACTGGCATGCAATGAAATAGTTCCCTGTTCGGTAAACTTCACTGCATTGGAAATCAGGTTGTGAATCACCTGGGTGATACGGTTTTTGTCTGCTTTGATTAAGGGTGGAATACCAGGACTTTGCCTGATATTGAAATTTACATCTTTCTGGCAAATGTTGCGGAAAAGGTGATGGGCATTATTGAGTACCGAAGAGAATTCAAAAGTGCTGTATTTCAATTGTACCTTCCCGGCCTCAATTTTGGAAAAGTCCAGCACCTGGTTGATGATTTCCCTCAGGCTTTCTCCCGAGTTCTTGAGCACACTGATATACTCAAGTTGTTTTTCGGAAAGTTCTGTCTGCTCCAGAATTTCGATCATCCCCAGCACGCCGGTGAGGGGAGTTCGGATTTCATGGCTCATATTGGCCAGAAAATTTTGTTTGAACTTAACGGACTCTCTGGCTATTTCTGCCTGTTTCTTAAGCTCTTCACTCTGAATATGCAGGGTTCTGTCTTCCACAAGCCCAATACCCCCTTCTACCTTGCCTGCGGAATTGATGACAGGGGCGAACAGCAACCGTATAGGCGTGGTTTTGTCTGCCGTGGTACTTTTGTAGGTACCCTCATAAGAAGTTGGTTTCCCCAGTAATGCTTTGCTTACAGCTTTTACAATGTTCTGATCCGGCAATTTGAGCATGGGAAGGTCTAAAAGTGCTTCTTTGGAAGAGCCGATAATGGAAACGAACTGTTGATTGCAATCAGTAATTACCCCGTTGATGTCAAAATACAATACCCCCAGGGGTGATCGTTCAAAAATCAACCGGTATTTCTCTTCGCTTTTTTTGATGGTTTCCTCATAGAGTTTCCGTTCGGTAATATCAATGTGGGTTCCCACGGTAATGTCGGTAAGCTGGTTGTTCTTATCTCTCAGGGTTTGTCCTCTTGACCAAATCCATATCCATTGTCCGTTTTTATGGCGCATCCTGAAGTGGTTTTCATACATTTCTTCGGTACCCTTTTCAAGGTAATGCGAAAAAATATGAAGCGCTTTTTCTTTATCATCGGGATGCAGAAATTCAGACCAGCTTTGGGAAAGATTCGAGGGAAAGTCTGATGGATTGTGGCCTAAAATTTTAAAGTACTCCGGACTGCACCAGAGGATATCCTTCACCCTGTCATACTCCCACGCACCTGTGTTGGAAAGTGAAATAATGGATTTATAGCGCGCTTCGCTACGACGAAGTTCTGCTTCCAGTCGTTTTTGTTTCTCAATATTCCGGGTTACACCCTGTAATCCGGAAATTTTTCCATCTGCATCACGCAAAAATGACGCATGCATGGCTACCCATACCCGGGTCTTCCCATCTGCTTTTAAATGCTGTAGCTCAATAACACGCGTGCGGTTTTTGTCTATGCCCGGATGATTGTCTCTTGCAATTTCTTTGGCAAGTTCAGAAGTAATCTTCCTGAAATCTTCAGCCGGATAGCGTTCAACCGCTTTTCTGGATAGATGCTCTTCTACCGTTTCTCCTGTAATATTTGTAATGGCAGGGCTGATGTAGGTGGTGTTCAGGTTTAAGTCGGCTGTCCAAACAACATCCGTTGTATTCTCTGTCAGGTTTCGGAATTTTTCTTCACTCTCTCTCAGGGATTTTTCGATGGCGATTCTTTTTTTGATTTCAGCCGAGAGATTATTGATTAGATTAATGGACTCTTTGCGCGCCTTTTCAAGATGTACGACGGTTTTGGTCAGCTCCTCCAGCCTCTGGTTGGCAACATTTTCAAAAGCATCTCTCTCTTCCTTGAGCTTTTTGTTTAATGCCAGGTTTTCCAGAATCATAGCCAGCATCTGTATGGTTTGGGCCAGCAATGACTTTTCTTCCCGTGTAAGAAAAGAAAGTTGTTCGGTTTCAAGATATCCGTAAACAGTCTCGGTAGTCTTGATGGTGATCTCCTCGGTTCTGGTGCTGGCGGGATGCTCAGAATAACGGAATTCAGCAGGATGAAAAATTTTGTTGATTTTTCCCAGGAATAATTTAATAACCCTCTCTTTGCTTTGCAGCTGAGAAAGATTAAACATAAGCATAAACAGGTTATCCGACTTCTCCATGTGCTGTATTCGTCAATTTGGGGATGTTTCTGCTACCATCGTGATTGTTGGTAAAACCATTACCCTTCCAATAACAATTATGTGGCAGCAATATTTGCTTTTCCATTTTGTAAAATTAAACTAATTTCGTGACAGAAGCGGAAACTGAGTTGTTTAAAGGTGTTACTGCCTGTAAATACAATTCACAGAGAAGCATGATGTGAAATTTTGCAAAAGGAAAGATTATGTCCTACGAACCTATCAAGAACCGGTTGAAACAACTAACCTCCAAACTCAACAAAACCAACCACAAGGAGGTCAAAAAGGAGTTAATAGAAATTCAAAAACAAATCTCTTCCGCTGAATTGGTTTCTATGCACAGGGCTAACCTGAGGGACGCAGTAGGGGCAATTTTTGAAAAGGTTAATGCATTTCAGCAGCAAGAGCAGGAGGCATTTGAAAATGAGGCACTCAGGAACTTTTCTTTTCTCAGGGAAAAAATAGTGGAAGCTATAGATTTTACGCAGCAAAATCTTACAGATCATGATGCCATCTGGCATAAACTGCTGGAGGTACAACAGCATTTCAGAGGGACAAAATTGCTTTCCGAACAACGCGAGCAGTTGTACGATACCCTGCAAAAGCTTTTTGATCTGGCAAAAAAGCGCAGAGACGCAGCCCTTAAGGAACAGGAAAAGTCTTCGTCCCAGCATTTTGACAAATTTGATGATGAGGTGGCCATAGTAGTATCGCAAAGTGAAACTGCCGACATGGACAAAGCCTGGTCGATGTTGCTGGAAACGAAAGATAAAGTGCTCAATTCCCATTTGATTCATACGCATCGCAAAAGATTGCTGGATAAGCTGCAGGAAGGGTTTGAGATGGTGAAAATTCGCAAAGAAGAAAGATGGGAAAACTTTGCAAAAGCCTCACGTGAGAATGCAGATGCGATACGGGAAAAGCTCAAACTGGCAGCCCTGGAACTGGACAACAATGATGTTTTCAGTGAAAAATGGGAGCTTTTGCTGGCTATCCAGCAGGAATTCCGAAATCGCAAGCTCGAAAAGGAGGTTCGTCAATCCCTTTATGGGCAATTGCAGGAATTGTTTCAACGACTCAAAAAGGAACAAAACGTCGACCAGGCTCAGTTTGAAGAAAAAGCCGACGAAAACTACCGTTACCTCAAACCCATGGTAGAAGAGGCGTTTCTTCTGGCCCGGTCCACCATGGAGTATAGAAAGGCAAAAGCCTTCCTTATCAAGGTGCAGGGAGAGTTCAAAGGGCGCAAAATGCGCAGTACCGAAAGAGAAAAGCTTTACGCAAAACTGCAACAGGCTTTTGATATTCTTAACAGCAAGATTGACGAACACATTGCTTCTCAAAACAACAAAGACAAATTCGACGAACTTGAATAATTATGCTACGGTATCGTGCATATTTTGATTCAATGTAACCTATACCTTGCAAAGGCGTATATAGTTGTAGCAAAAAACATTTTACCTGCTCGTGGAGAAGTGTTTTTGCAGCTCTGGGTTTTAGTAACTGCTATGTTCGTATGCGAATTGCCATAAAAAATATTTTTTGCTTCAAAGGGCTCGTATATCTTTTGATATTTGCAGCCGTTATGTCAATAGATACACCTTTGCAGGCAATCAATAAACCCTCTGCCAATTACCTTCATGTAACAGGATGGGTAGTCAAAGATGATAAACCGTTATCGGGCACAGAAATAACCATCTCAGAAGATGGCGTGGTCATTTCCACCATGAAAACCAATTTTGCAGGGAGTTTTTCCCTCTTTGTACCCTTTCAGAAAGAATACCTGGTAACCTTTACCAAAGAAGGGCTTATCACCAAAAAGGTAATTATTGACACCAAAACCCCGGAAGATCCCGACCCTTTGTTCTATTATTATTTTCAGTTTGAGGTTGAGCTTTTTGAGGATAGCCCCTATGCCCGAAGAGAGTTTTTTAAGGATCCTGTCGCCATTGTTTTTTACGATGTGGGAGTTCATGATTTTGAATACTACCGGAGCAATGTAAAGGTATTTTCCGCCAAAGCACAAAATTTATTTAAAGATTCTCTGGGGGTGGCTTTTGAGTATCCGGAGAGTTTTTTTGAATATATCCAATCGCTGACTGAGCAACCGGAGCAACTTCATATGATTGAAGACAAAGAACCTCTGGCACAAAAAACCCCTAAAGAAAATGAAGCGATGGGAGCACCGAAAGAAGTCGCTTCTTCTGATCCAGATGGAAAACAACCGGTTGCGGAATCAGTTGCTGAGAAACCAACAAGTGGGGTGGAGCTTCAGGATTTAGCTGCGGCAACAGAGGGAGAAGACCACCGCAATGATAAATCCGGGGCAGAAAAAAATGATAAAGCTATTGAGTTTTATAATTATCTCACTGGTGAATTGCTGGAAATGGGGCCCGGGAAGTTCTATACGGTTCAGTTACTGGCCACTTCACGTTCAGTGCCCGACGGCTATTTTGATCCCGCTATTGATACCCTTCAACTTCAAAAAATTATTTATTACAGAGACTGTGATCATCTGCATAAATACACCGTAGGTGTGTATAAAAATCTGCGGGAAGCATTTACTGTCTCACACCAGCTTGAGGAGATGGGATATGAGATATTTATTGTAGCATTTGTCAATCACCGGCGGATGTGGTAATCACCATAATCGCATCAGTATTGAGATTTACCTTACCTGTATTGTATTTCTTTCCTTTAATATCCAGCGGTTAGGAAACCTTTTCTCCTTCTGTGATGGCTTTCATTAAACTCATTCTTTTTGGCTATTTTTGCACCATCTATCCAAACTAATGAGGAGCATGAGCAAATTACCTGAATTATCCGATATTATTAAAGCGCAAACCCGACTGAAGGGAATTGTAAAAGTAACCCCATTGGAGCACACCAAGTCGTTTTCGGCTATGTCGGGAGCCAATGTGTTTATGAAGCTTGAAAACATGCAATCCACAGGTTCTTTCAAAGTAAGGGGAGCCTACAACAAATTGAGTTGTATGTCAGAGGAAGAGCTTGGCAAAGGTGTAGTGTGTGCTTCTGCAGGCAATCATGCCCAGGGCGTTGCTTATGCAGCCCATAGCAAAGGGGTGAAAGCAACCGTTTTTATGCCTGTTTTCACTCCACCCCTCAAGGTAATAGCCACGCGGGCCTATGGTGCTGATGTGGTGCTCCATGGAGAAACCTTTGATGATGCTTTTGCTGCAGCCATGGAGTTCAGGGAACAGTCCGGAGCTACCTTCGTACATCCCTTTGATGACCGCTATATCATTGCCGGCCAGGGAACCATCGGGCTCGAACTTTTCAACCAGCTCGACACCATCGATGATGTGCTTGTCCCCATAGGCGGAGGTGGAATGATAGCCGGTATTGCTATCGCGCTAAAAGAGATGAATCCTGATATTCGCATTATAGGAGTAGAGGCCGCCGGGGCACAGTCCATGAAACAATCCATGAAAGATGGCAAACCCAGTACGCTCAAATCCCTCAGCACCATTGCCGACGGTATTGCAGTGAAAACACCCGGGAAACTCAACTTCGAAGCCACCCAAAAGTATGTGGATGAATTGCTGGTGGTGAATGATGCTGAAATTGCACACACGGCCTATTTGCTGCTGCAGCGTGCCAAAATCCTCACAGAACCTTCAGGAGCAGCTGCGATGGCTGCCGTTTTGCATAAAAAAACAGATCTGAAAAACCGCAATGTAATCCCCATAATCAGCGGCGGAAATGCCAACATGGGAATTCTCGAACAGATCCTCGAAAAAGGAATGATGGAAGAAGGGTTACGTGCCCGCATTGCTGTGCTGATTCCCGATATGGCCGGAGAACTGAAAGCGATTGTGAGTATTCTGGAAAAACTAAGGGCCAATATTTATGATATTTCACACGAACGGTCCATTACCAGTGTGCCCGTTGGCTTTGTGATGGTAACCGTTACTTTCAATCTGCAGGATACCTCGCAGCTGCAGCTTATCCGCAATGCACTTGATGAAAGATCAATGAAGTATGAGATTCTGACCTGATTTATTCAGGGGTAGACCTGCTGGTAACTGCAATCATGCACCCGGGAGCACGTATGATTCATTCTTTCAAAACACAAGACAGTTAAAAAAATCACTCCCTTTCCTGTCAGGCTTGTAAATATTGCGTATTTTTAGTGCTTAGTGTTATATAGGCAGTCCTTAATGGAAAAGGTTCTTCAACAAGAGAGAAAAACAGGGAAAAATTTGATTCATGTAAACGAGTGTAGAAGTTGTCGAATCGTAATACCGGAGAAAAGACTTAAACCATTGATGAACAGAGGGTGACAATAACTGTTGACATAGACAAGGATGATTATAATATCGCAACAAGGCAACAAGTAGAGTACTGATAATGTTGGCGATTTATCCCGCTTTTCGCGGGAGCTCTCCACGCAAGAGCGGGAACCGAATTAATAAAATTATAGACAGATGAAAGGAATAAAGGATATGCAAGAAAAGAATCAGCAGCCCATGACAGAATCCAGGAAACCCGTTTACGAGTTTCATGTGGAGCGCAGCCTTCGCAGCAAATACCAGATTGAAGAGAGTTTTTTCTCCCAGCAGGGGAACTTAATTTTCACCGACTTTAGCGCTGTCAGGATGTTTGTACATAAACTCAATGCGAAACGTGATCCCCGGTTGCATGTTTACCCGGGCGAGGTGAATGCTGCCGGAATGCTGGAGGAGATATTTCATTATATCCTTCGTCAATATGAAGAGCAGATCAATGCCGGGGTTATGACAAAGGCCTACGGATTTCTTCTTAAAACGCTTGGTCAGGAAAAACTTAATGCCATTTTGCACGATTTGGTAGAGAAGTTTCCTCCAACGGCTGTTTTTAAAGGGGATATTTCCATCGAAAAGTATCTTGAAGGACAATCAGCCGACAGACCCAACAGAGAGGCAGTGCTCGAAGAAGCTATCATGATCTTTTTTGCCAATTTCAACCCGGCCAACAAAAAACTGAAAGAACTTTTTGATGAAACAAACCTGGCAAATCCGCAGGATTTTCGACTGATGATTGATCAGCTGGAAGATTTTTTTGAAGAACAGCCCCCTTTCGGACCTGATAACCAGGATATCTTTAATCTTTTCAAAACACCCATTCTCATGTCTCCGGATGATGTGAGCAAACAACTGGATTATATTATGGAGAAATGGGTGAAACTTTTGCCTGAAAATATCCGTGTACAGTTGCTCAGGAGCAAAGATTTGCTCAGGGAAGATGTTCGTTTTGATACCACAGGCGGGGGAGGAGCACCGACGCTTGCACCCAAATACAAAGGCAAGGCCGGCGATACCGGAATGTTTTCCATTGGAAAATCGGGCTACCGGTATGCTGAAGATGCCGTAAAGGACTATGAAGAAGTGGAAGCATTTACCCGGGATGTACACTGGATGCCCTCGGTGGTGATGATTGCCAAAAACACTTATGTGTGGCTCGATCAGCTGTCGAAGAAATACCAGCGCGAAATCCGCAGGCTCGATCAGATTCCCGATGAAGAGCTCGACTTGCTGCGCCGCTGGAACTTTACCGGACTATGGCTCATCGGGTTATGGGAAAGAAGTGAAGCTTCAAAGCGTATCAAACATATCATGGGCAATGTGGATGCCGTTTCTTCCGCTTATTCATTGTATGATTATGTAATTGCCCACGATTTGGGCGGAGAAGAAGCTTACAACAACCTCAACGAAAGAGCCAAAGCCAGAGGGTTGCGGCTGGCATCCGACATGGTACCCAACCACACCGGTTTGTATTCCAAATGGACCCTTGAACATCCTGATTATTTTATTCAGGCGGCTCATCCTCCTTTCCCCGGTTATCAGTTTACCGGCGAAAACCTTTCGCAACATCCCGATATCGAAATCCGCCTTGAGGATGGCTACTTCAGCAAAACAGATGCTGCCGTGGTTTTTAAATGGGAGAACAAGAATACCGGGCAGGTCAGGTATATCTATCATGGCAATGATGGCACCAATATGCCCTGGAATGATACAGCCCAGCTGGATATGCTCAAGCACGAGGTGCGACAGGCCGTTATTGACAAGATATTTGACGTGGCACGCAAGTTTTCCATCATCCGGTTTGATGCTGCCATGACCCTGGCCAAAAAACACTTCTCCCGTTTATGGTATCCCCGCCCCGGCACCGGTGGCGATATTCCCTCCCGTGCCGATTATGCCCTGTCGCAGCGACAGTTTGATGAATTGTTTCCCGTGGAATTCTGGCGTGAGGTAGTAGACCGCATGAATGCCGAAATGCCCGAAACTCTTTTGCTGGCAGAGGCCTTCTGGTTTATGGAAGGCTATTTTGTGCGCACCCTCGGTATGCATCGCGTGTATAATTCAGCCTTTATGCATATGCTCAAAAACGAAGAAAATGAAAAATACCGCGACCTGATAACCAATACGCTGGAGTTTGAACCCGAAATTCTCAAACGCTACGTTAACTTCATGAGCAATCCGGATGAGGAAACCGCAATCCGTCAGTTTGGTACCGACGATAAATATTTCGGTGTTTGTGTGTTGATGAATACCCTGCCCGGATTGCCCATGTTTGCTCACGGGCAGATTGAAGGGTACACTGAAAAATATGGCATGGAATACCAGCGCGCTTATTACAATGAAGAACCACATGAGTGGCTGGTGGAAAAACATGAAAAACAGATTTTCCCCATTACCCGCAAAAGGTACCTGTTCAGTGAGGTAGATAATTTCAATATTTTCGACTACATAGACGGGTACGGCAATGTGAACGAAAATGTTTTTGCCTACACCAACCGTTTTCGCGACGAAAAAGCGCTGGTTTTTTGCAACAATAAATACGAACAGGCTGGAGGTCGTATTCATTTTTCGGCTCCTAAACTTACCCGCATGGACTCCGGCAAAGAGCCTGTCAGTGTGAGCCTGGGGAAAGCACTTGAACTGAAAGACGACGACCGCGTATTTTATGTTTTCCGTGAGCACTTTTCAGGGTTGGAATATATCAGAAGAGGCAAGGATCTTTGTCGTGATGGATTGCAATGGAATCTTAACGGGTTTGAATATAAGCTCTTCTGGGATTTTCGTGAAGTGTATGATGAAAATGGCGAGTATGAAAATCTTTTCTGGAAAATCGGGGCCGGCGTGCCATCGGTAGAAAAGGCACTCGACGAAATGCGTCTGCAGCCCCTGCACAATAGTTTTGAAGCCATTTTTGCAGAGGATATCATCAATTTTCTTGTCAACAGGGCTACGGCTAAAAGCAGCAATACCTCAGAAAAACTGGGTGATAAACTGATCAGAGGAAGGTTTGAAGAATTTCTTGCCAAAACAGCACAACACTTCAATATCGATAACCTCAAAGCAGAAGAAAGAGCAGATGCTTTTACCAATCGGGTAAAAAGTATTGAAAATACATTTACTTTTCTCACAGAAGAAAACAAGGAGAGAAGAGATTTGCTTCTGCGATACGGGTTTAACTCTCTTGACGAGCTGCTGACCATAGGAAGCAAGGCAGTGTATCGCGAAAATATGATTGTTTTGCTGGGAGTTTTTGCCCTTCGTTCGTTGTATGAAAATATGCCGGGTGAGCAGCGCAATGAGCTGGACAGCCGTTTGCTGTTGCAATGGCCATTGCGCAGGGTATTGCAACGCACAGGCCGTGGCGATTACTCCGTATCCCGCGATATCAGCCTCATTACGATTCTCATTCAGCAACACAACGATCTGTTTGATTTTTCTGCCCTGAGACCGGGAGAAAAAACATCTGACGAATGGGCATCACGCAAGAAAATGGTGATGATTGAAAAAGCCAGGGATGCCGCTGCCATGCTTAAATTTGATGTTGTGCAGGATTTTATTGGGGTGAACGAACACCAGGGAGTGACTTATTTCAGCAAAGAGAGCTATGAGGAACTTATTGACTGGTTGTTTACGGTTGCTATCCTGGATTATTTTTCTCTTCAGGATGAGAAACTCACCTTCGCCGAAAGGAAATCCCTCGAGGTTTTAATACACGAAAATGTGAGCTTTTTATTCCGTGCCCGTGATATTTCCCAAAGATCAGGGTATGAACTTAAAAAACTCGAACTTTTACTGGAAGGAAGAAGGGAGTTTTGAGTCAACGTTTTTAACCGGATAAAAGTGTAAATATATGAAAGCTGTATGTCGCATGTTGTTTGTTTTTTTGCTGACAATGTTTGCTGTGCATACCGACGCCAACATAAAGAACACCGGACTTCCCTATATTGTAAACCATCAGCGAGGGAATTACCACGCCAGCACGCAAAACTGGTCGATAACACAGAGCGGGAAGGGTTTTATGTATTTTGGCAATAACGATGGAGTGCTGGAATATAACGGTTCTAACTGGATTACCTATCCTGTTCCGAATGCTTCCATCGTGCGTTCAGTTTTTGCTTCCGGCGATACCATATTTGCCGGGGCTTTCGAAGAAATGGGATACCTGGCCCCTGATACAACCGGAGATCTGGTTTGGCACTCATTGGTTCATCTGCTCCCTGAATCTTTTACCGGTTTTGATGAAATCTGGAGAATTTTCCGCGATGAGCGGCAACGGATTATTTTTCAGTCTTTTTCAGGAATTTTTATCCTTGAAAATAACCAGGTAAAGGTGGTCGAACCCCGCGAAAATTTTGGTTTTATGCATAAGGTAAACGGCCATTTTTACGTTGTAGATAACGCCGATGGTCTTATGATTTTTAAGGATGATTCTCTCTCCCTGGCAAGCAATGATGAAGTGTTTTTCCGGAACGAAATCTCTTTTATGCTGCCTCATGAAAATGGAGATATTGTAATTGGTACATCCAATGAAGGATTATTTTTGTTCTCCGGAAATGAGTTAATACCGTGGCAAACTCCTGTCAATTATTACCTGCAGCAATACAATCTTTTTTCGGGGATAAAACTGCAAGGTGGATTTTATGCCTTCGGATCTATTGGGAATGGGTTGTTCATTACCAATTCCAACGGAGAAATACTGCAACACCTCAACCGCACGAAAGGACTGCAGAACAATACCGTACTGGCATTGTACCAGGATCGGCGCAATAATCTGTGGCTGGGAATGGACAACGGAATAGATTATGTGGAAATTCATTCCCCTCTTTCCATGCTCAATCATATTTACAATGTTGAAAGTTCATATGCCAGTATCGTGCACAATGATATTTTGTACGTAGGAACCAACCAGGGTTTGTTTGCAGCTCCTCTTGAGAATATCAGTCATTTTGATGATAATATAAACAATCTTCAGCTCATAAGAGGTACCGAAGGACAGGTGTGGAGTCTTGAGGTTATAGATAATACCTTGTTTTGTGGCAATAATTCGGGAGCTTTCGTGATAGAAGACTATAATGCCATCCAGATTTCCGATATCCGGGGTTTCTGGTCCTTTTACCCTTCAACTCTTTCTCCTGAAATGATTATTGCAGGCACTTATTCAGGTTTGGTGAGACTGGAAAAGAGAGACGACAACTGGTATTTCCTTGATGAAGTAAAGGGTTTCAGAGAGTCCAGCCGGGATGTTTTTATAGATCATAAAAACCAGATGTGGATTTCTCATGGTTATCGTGGTTTGTTTCAACTGGTTCTTAACGAGGACTTGTCAGAAGTAAGAAGCGTGAGACTCTTTCGGGGGGAAGCAGGGCTGCCCGGAGAACTGCCTTATAATATACAGAGAATAAACGGCAAAATGTATGTTACAACCCGCGATGGCATTATGTATTACGATCATGCGCAAAATCGGTTTGTTCGTGATGAGCTTTATAACAAACTTTTTGGTAAAAAGGGATTTGTAGATAAAATACACCAGGATGCCACCGGTAATCTATGGTATTTTACAGATGATTACCTGGGTTTGATGCGGTTGATAGAAGATGGTTCTTATCGCGACATTGTTGCTCCTTTCTCAAGAATAAATGAATTCCTGATTCCCGCCTTTCAAAACATTCATGTTCACGATAATAATAATGTTTTTGTGGGATCACAATCCGGTGTGGTTCATTATAATCCCTCTATCATCATTGATTACAACATTGTTGAAGATGTTTACTTCGAAGAAATATCATTTTATGGTCAAGAGCAAACCCATACATTTCTTACCTGGGATCCGGAGGTTGATCTCAATCCACAATTGCTGCCTCAATTGCCTTTCTCGCAAAACTCTGTATCCTTTCGGTTTACCACGCCGGCATACGAAAACCCGGCGGCAGTAAGATATTCTTTTCGGTTAAAGGGATTTGATCTGGATTGGTCAGAGTGGGACATGCTCAATATTAAAGAATATACCAACCTCAGAGAGGGTAGCTATACTTTTGAAGTAAAAGCGCTCAATGCCTTTGGCATGGAAAGCAGGATAACGGAATTTTCCTTCACCATTGACCCACCCTTTTACAGGTCTTCCGCAGCCTATTTTATTTACATTTTTTTGCTATTTCTTATTATTGCCGGAAATATTTATTTTATCAGAAGAAGAATGCTGAAAATCAGGCTCAGGGAAAAAATCAGACACGAGAAAAGGCTGGCCCAGCGCGAGAAAATGTTTGAGGAACAAACAGCCTTAAGTGAAAAGGAAATTGTGCAATTGCGCAACGAGAGCCTTCAAAGTGAGATGAAGCATAAAAATCAGGAACTGGCCAATGCTACCCTGCATCTGATACAGAAAAACAAAACGCTCACTTACCTCAAAAGCGACCTCACCAAACTACAGAAAAACCTGCCCAGCGAAAACCCTGAAAAACACAGTGTTAATAATTTGCTGAAAAAGGTAAACCGGGATTTGCGCAATGAAAAAAACTGGGAACTTTTTAACAGCTACTTTGATGAGGTACACCAGGATTTTATTTCGCGCCTCAGAGAAGAGCACAGCGAATTAACCCCTAAAGAGTTGCGCCTGTGTGCCTATTTGAGGATGAATCTGTCTTCAAAGGAAATCGCACCTCTGATGAATATCAGCGTAAGAGGAGTTGAGATCAGCCGCTATCGTTTAAGAAAAAAGCTTAAGCTGGATCACAACATCAATCTTACTGATTATTTGTTGTCTTATTAGATTACTCTTTTAAAATTTACAATCAATTCCTCCCAACCTGAAGCTACCTTCGGGCTTTCTTTAGTGATGGCAAATGGTATTTTGACAGAAGCTTTTTGAAGTATTTTTATGATTATATGTTAAAAATTCGTTCAAAAAAGAAACGTTCCGGGGAAATCAATCTGCTTTCCAAAAAAATATTAAATGAGAAACCAACAATTCACCAAAAAAGTTTGTTAAATAATTAACAATCAGATACTAAAAAACAGGATGATGTATTTTTGATGTAGTGCTTTTTGCTCATGTTGTATAGTTGATGTGCTTTAAAATTTGGCTCCGGCAACGTTTGCGGTTTCCTTTGCATTGTGTTTAATTCAAAATCTGCTCCGGAATTTCCGGACAGTACAATAAACTGTAGTATTTATTTTAATAATCAACTAAAACAACATCATCATGAAAAAGAAAAAATCAAACTTGTTCCTGACAATGACCATGATTGTCATGGGAGCATTTGCAATGTTTACATTTAATTCATGCGAGAAGGACGAAGATCCTGCGGAGGATCCCATTGCTTCCTTTCAGGTGGAAATAGATGAAGAGAATTACCTGCAGGTAACCTTCATGAACTTTTCGCAAAACGCTGAAACCTATCTATGGGATTTCGGTGACGGCAACACCTCTACCGAAGAAAATCCTGTCCATGTTTATGATACCCATGGAGATTATGAGGTGGTTCTTACAGCTACCAACAGTGATGGCGTTTCTGCAAATTTTGCGCAGGTAATAGAAATTAAAGACCCCAATGAAGCCCTGGCATTGCTGGCCGGTGAAACTACCAAAACATGGAAACTTTACAGAGAAGGCACCAGCATGGGAGTGGGTCCCGATGCTGAAAACGCACGTAGTTGGTGGTCTCTTGAAAACACAGGCGATCGACCTTGCGTGTATTACCACGAATTTACTTTCAACCGTGAAGGTGAATTTATTTTTGAAGACAACGGTTCTTTCTGGGGCGAAGATGCCATTTTTGGAGGAGACAATCCTACTGATGTTCACGCTACCTGCTTTGAGGCTGTTGCTGCCAATATGATAAACAATGAAGGTGCTGACGTGAGTGCCTGGCTGAGCGGTACACATGCTTTTGAATACAATCCTACCAACAATACCGTGACACTTAATGGTCTTGGTGCATGGATGGGACTCCCACATTTGGGTACCAGTGCCGAAAGCAATGTTCCTGAAAATTCCAAATCTTTCCAGATTAGTATTGAAGAGCACGATGGTTATGATCTGATGATTGTATCTTATTCCTATGCTGAACTATACTGGGATTTCACCTATGCAAGTTATTCAGATCCTTCTCTTGAGCCTCCTGTTGAGGAAGAACCACAAGAATTTGGTGAAGACCTTCCCGATACTACTCCTGATGAAATATTTGTAACTTTCGCAGCGAAAGATGCTGAAAATATGGCTACTATTGATACAGTACCTTCCGGTTCTTCCGTTATTTTCGGTGTTGAAGATCCTGCCGATGCTGAGGCACAACTTGTAGGTGAATTTATCAGAACAGGTGGGCAGCAGTATCAGGAGCTTCAGTTCAGAACTTCTCCCGACTTGTTTGACATCCAGTTTGACAACTTTACTGAGGCTAAAATTGACATTTTCGTTCCCGCTGAAACCGATTTCGTCGAAGGGGGCCTGGTAAGACAATTTGTATTTGGTTTTGCTGACATGAGTGCTACTGAAGAATGGTGGAACAGTCCTGTTCAGTTTCTTACCGAAGGAGAAGATTTTGTTGTAGGTGAATGGACTACCTATACCTTTGACCTTACTGACGTGAAAGCACGCGAAGACCTGGATATGATTTATCTTGGTATTGGTGGCGGCGGCCATGAGGCTGAAGGAATCTTTTATGTTCGTAACCTCATTTTTGAATAGTACTTCTTTACTTGCCTACACAGAAGTTTAATTCTTTTCAAACAGGCAAAGGTGTTGTTGAAGCGGTTGTCTTATTTGCAAGACAACCGCTTCAAACAACAAATTACCCCTCCTGCTTTTAACTTGTATCGCTATGACACATAAAAATTCCCGGCTTACCTTGATTTTTCTGATGTTTGCACTTGCTGTGCTGAATTTATCCTGCTCGGAGGAGGCAGAAGAAAATAATACGGATCCCCGAAACCTACAGATTGAACTTACGATTGTGGAAGAGACAACGGTTGTACTTCAGGCCATTGCCCTCAATACCGTTGAATACTCTTTCCGGCTTGGCAATCAGGCAGATCCTCATGAAGTAAATGCCACAGGAACTTTTGAACATAGTTATGATGAAAGTGGAAATTACCAGATTGAAGTAAGAGCTCATGGTGCCAACGGAAGATTCCTGCGCGAGGATGTTTATTTTACCATTGTAATCAGTGACGAAATAGTTACTGTAGATATGGGATATTCCTCACCGCTTGAATATGAAGGGTACAATCTGGTGTGGCAGGATGAATTTGAGGGGAGCGCAATTAATCCCGATAACTGGGTTTTTGAGACAGGTAACGGATGCCCCAACCTTTGCGGATGGGGTAATAATGAATGGCAGTATTACAGGCAGGAAAATGCCTGGATAGATCAGGACGAGAATGTCCTGACTATTGAGGCTCGCCGTGAAAACGTTGGTGACAGCCAGTATACTTCCACCCGGATGAAGACCCAGGGCAAAAAATCTTTTAAGTATGGAAGAATTGATATCAGAGCCTTGTTACCCAAAGGTCAGGGAATATGGCCTGCTCTATGGATGCTGGGAGATGATATTACTTCCGTGGGATGGCCCAAATGCGGTGAAATTGATATCATGGAAATGATTGGTGGCAGCGATAGAGAAAATACCACCCATGGTACCCTGCATTGGGATAACAACGGACATAATTATACAGGAGGATCCTATACCCTTTCTTCCGGAACTTTTGGAAGTGAATACCATGTGTTTACGATTTTATGGGATGAAAATTCTATCCAATGGCTGGTCAATGATGTGCCCTTCCATGAAATAGATATTACACCTTCACACATGACGGAGTTTCACCAGGAGTTTTTCCTGTTGTTTAACGTTGCGGTTGGTGGAAACTGGCCGGGATATCCTGACCAAACCACTGTTTTTCCGCAGCAAATGAAGGTTGATTATGTTCGGGTTTTCCAACCTGCAGAATAATTTTTTCAATTTTACCTGTAAAGTGTAACGCATAAGATCCTATAAATACCATATTTTTTGACTATTTATCACTAAAATCATAAATCATGAAAAAAACCTTATTTAGTTTGCTTCTTGTTGTTTCCGGGTTTTTGGTCGGAAATTCCCTGTATGGGCAGGAAATCAGGGGCAACATCACCGATCAAATTACCGGAGAGTCATTGCCCGGCGCCAATATTGTGGTAGCGGGCACTACCCAGGGTACGATAAGCGATTTTGACGGAAATTACTCGCTAAGCCTTAGTCCTGGAGAAACGACGATAGTTATTTCCTATATGGGGTACATTTCTGAAGAAATTGAAGTTGAACTTTCTGAAGGAGAAACCCGCACGTTAAATATAGCACTCAGTCCTGATATTACGACTTTTGAAGAATTTGTGGTAATCGGTTACGGTACCCAGAAGAAAAAAGTAGCCACCGGTGCTATTTCCACTGTGGATGCTGAGCAAATGACTGAAACTCCTGTTTTGCGGGTTGAGCAAGCCATGCAGGGCCGTACAGCCGGAGTACAGGTTACCAACCTTTCAGGCCAGCCGGGCGAAGCTCCTACTGTAAGAATCAGGGGAGCCGGCACCACGGGCGATGCTGATCCTCTTTATGTGGTAGATGGTATGGTAGTAGACGGAATTGATTATCTCAATCCCGGGGATATCGAATCAATGGATGTACTCAAAGATGCTGCATCAGCAGCCATTTATGGCTCACGAGCAGCCAACGGAGTTGTCCTTATCACAACCAAAACGGGTGAAAAAGGAAAAATGAGCATTACCTATTCCGGGTATCAGGCCATACAAAATATTGCCTCCCCTATGGAGATGCTCAATGCCGAACAATACCGGATGCTGATGAATGAAGGAGCCCGCAATGCTGGACTCACAGAGCCCTTTGACATGAACGAAGTGGTTGAGCATGATACCGACTGGCAGGATGCTCTTTTTGTGTCTAATGCACCCATGACAAATCATGAGGTGTCTGTAGCCGGGGGGAGCGAACGTTCCACTTATGCCTCTTCCATGTCCTATTTTTCTCAGCAGGGAATTATTGGGGGTGACAAATCCCAGTTCGACAGGATTACGGCCCGTCTGAATACAACCCATGAAGTAAACGACTTTATTAATTTCGGTAACAGCCTTGCCTATTCTCATATCACCCGCAGAGGTATTGACAGCAATACTTCCTTCAACGGAGCATACAGCAGTGCTCTTAACATTGATCCTCTTACTCCTGTATTCCAGGATAACGAAAATACTCTCGATCAGTATCCCTACGATTCTGAGCCTGTTGTTACAAATGAAGACGGAAGAGTATATGGTATATCTGATTATGTGGGAGCCGAAATCGTTAATCCGCTGGCATTGCTCGAAACACGTCGCCCAGAGACCCGGGTGGACAAACTTGTAGGGAATATCTACGGTGAGCTCGAACTCATTGAAGGGTTAAAACTCAGAACCAGTGCTGGTTTGGATTTGGCTTATATTGTTAATGATTCGCATGTTCCCCTGTTTTTCCTCAACGATGCCCAGAACAATACTGAAAAAACATCGGTGACAAAGAATATGCAGCGTTACCGTACCTGGGACTGGGAAAACACGGTTAACTACACCCGGCAATTCGGGGGTCATAATGTAACGTTACTGGCAGGTATCACAGCCAGGCAGAGTTTCTTCGAAGATCTTACCGGTTTCAATGCCGATGTTCCGGTAGATGATCCTGATCATGTGTATCTTAACCTGGCAACCGATACGGTGTGGACAGCCAGTGGTGGTGCAAGTCATTATGCATTGTACTCCCAGTTTGGTAGAATTCTTTACGACTATGAAAGCCGCTATGCTTTTAATGTGAGTTTGAGGCGAGATGCTTCAGCTCGTTTTGGTGCCAACAATCGCTATGGTATTTTCCCTTCTGTGGGTGCTACATGGATTATCAGTGAAGAGAACTTCTTTCCGCAACTCGCTCAGCTCGACATTCTTAAGGTGAGAGCTTCCTGGGGTATCAACGGAAATGATAATATTGGAGATTACCAGTTTATCTCCAGAATCGATAAAAGCAGGGGTTACATCTTTGGTGGAGGAAGAGCCTTTGGTGCTTCTCCCTTCTCTGTCGCCAATGCCGATATAAAATGGGAAGAGTCCGAGCAGCTCAACATTGCACTCGATTTTGGCTGGTTCAACAATCGCCTTACGGGTTCGGTAGATTATTACGTAAAAACGACCCGTGACTTGCTGGAGGTCATTCCTATCCCCGGCCACGTGGGCAATGAGCCCTCGTTTGCCAATGTAGGAAGTGTAAGAAACAGGGGTGTTGAAATGAGTTTTGACTGGAGAAATTCATCCGGCGATTTTAACTATTCCATTGGGGCCAATGCTTCCTACAATCACAATGAAATGATCAAAATTGGTAACGAAGAAGGCGTACTGCCCGGTGCCTCCTGGTCCATTGCCGGTATGATTACCCGGGCAGAACTGGGTTTACCCATTGCTTATTTTTATGGCTATGTCACCGATGGTATATTCCAGAACCAGGCCGAGGTATTCCAGCATGTCAGCAGTACCGGCCAGGTATTACAACCCAATGCCAAACCGGGCGATGTTAGATTTGTAGATGTGGACGGTGATGGACGAATTACCGCTGAGGACCGCACCATGATTGGTAGTCCGACCCCCGACTGGACCCTGGGTGTAAACGGAAGTTTCGACTACAGACAGTTTGATTTTAGTTTCCTCCTGGTGGGAAGTTACGGAAATGATGTGTTCAACGGTATTCAGCGCCGTGACCTGCGTTACACCAACCGTACAGTGGATGCTTTAGACCGCTGGACCGGAGAGGGAACCTCCAATACTACCCCCCGCTACACATGGGTGGATACCAACAATAACGAAAGAGTTTCTGACCTTTATATTGAAGACGGGTCTTTCCTCAGGGTTAAAAACATCCAGATAGGATATACTCTCCCCATGAGTGTACTCAACAGAATCAAATCCAATTCATGGAGATTCTATATTTCTGCTGAAAACCTCTTTACCCTCACCAACTATAGTGGTGCAGATCCTGAAATCGGAGCCATGAGCTCTTTTGACATCGGAATTGACCGTGGAGTATACCCCCATGCCCGTACCTGGAGAGTGGGAACATCCATTTCGTTTTAATTCATTAAATAGTTTACAACAATGAAAAACAAAATATTTGCCGCAATTGCAGCATTGCTGTTTACTTCGCTTTTTTATTCGTGCAGCGAAGAGTTTCTCGAACTCGAACCTCTTGATCAGGAGGTAACAACCAACTTTTACCGTACCCAGGAAGAAGCTTACCAGGCGCTGGTAGCCATATACGATGTGCTGACTTACCAAAGTACCCCGGGAGTAAGCTGGGCTCCTTTTATAACAGTTTCTGATGCACTGTCTGATGATGCTTTTGCAGGGGGAGGTGATGCCAACGATGGGGCTGACTTTGATCAGCTCAACAAGTGGAATATTTCCACCACCAGTGTGGTGGCTCATTCCATCTGGATCAAAAACTACATTGGTGTATACAGGGCCAACCTGTATCTTGAAGTAATTGAAGACATTGAGGCAACTGATGAATTCAAACAAAGAACCATTGCAGAGGCCAAATTCTTGCGGGCTTACTTTTACCTGGAGCAGGTACGTTTTTTCGAAAATATTCCTTTAATCCTGGAAACTATCAGTGGACCTTCCGAATATATTCAGCCTCAAAGCGCACCCCAGGAAGTTTACAATCAAATTGCCAAAGATTTGGTAGAGGCCATTCCTGATCTCCCTGAAGTAGTGCCGGCCGATGAAGCAGGCAGAATTACCAAATGGGCTGCACAAGGTTTACTGGCCCGGGCTTATCTGTTTTATGATGGTGTTTATGGGGGCAACCTGGAAGCAGGAGATGTTATCGTTGATCGCACCTATGTTCTCACCCAGCTGGAAGACCTTATTCAAAACAGCGGACACGATTTGTTTGATGATTACTCCCTCAACTTCAGCCTTGAAGGTGAATTTGGTGTGGAGTCTGTTTTTGAAATTTCATACGGAGATTCACCCGAATGGTGGGACTGGGAATACGCGCGCGGAGGAAATGGTAATCTTGCCGCCCAAATGCAAGGCCCCAGAGTTGCAGGATCAGATAACTGGGATAGGGGCTGGAGTTTCGCGCCTGTAAATCATAAACTGGCCTTGTTCATGGCAGGCGACCCACGCTTTGAACATACCATTTTGCTGGAAGAAGAATTAGACGGTACCTTGACCAAAGGGTACCAGCATACAGGTTATTTTTCCAAAAAATATAGCTCCGATGCCGAACACTGGGGATCAGGCGGACAGTTTGAGCTAAACCGTACGGCTAACCACCGCGTGATTCGCTTTTCTGATGTATTGCTTATGGCTGCCGAACTGGACAGCCCCAGTAAGCAGGACTACCTCGACAGGGTGAGAGACCGTGTCGGACTGGAAAGCGTAACGGCTACAATGGAAAATATTCTTCGTGAGCGTCGTCTGGAGCTTTCGCTGGAAGGAATTCGCCTTTATGATGTGTTAAGGCAGGGTACGGCTTATGCCAACCAGGAATTCTCACATTCAGGCATCAGAGGTCCCAACTATGAAGGCGATCAGCAAATCTTCGACGTGAGCTTTGATCCTGCAACACGCGGCTTCCTGCCTATTCCGCAAACGGAAATGGATTTGATGGAAGGAGCTTTTACACAAAATGACGGGTATTAAAAAGTCTGATATATCCTTCTTCCCGCCTGCCGGATGTTAACAGCATGACATCTTTGACATCCGGCAGGGCGCCGGGAAGTTTCAGAAAAAAAACACCAGGAATTCGCGACTGATGTATGCTGAAATTCAATGATTGCATGGATGATTTCCTGATCATCCCACCCATCTTTTGGCTCATTTTTTCTAATAATGGATTATGAAGGCACTTCAAAAAATGATTACTACGCTGCCATATATTTTAGTTATGGCTGCAATGATGCTTCATAGCTGCAACGGTTCTGGCTCAATGGATGAAAAGGAAAAGAATATTGAAGAATTGCTTTCTCAAATGACCCTTGAGGAAAAAGTAGGTCAGTTGATGCAGAAGAATGCGGATCACCCGCAGCTGGGTGAACTTATTTCCAAAGGATTACTGGGCTCAATACTCAATGAGCCTGACCCTGAGAGGTTGCATGAATGGCAAAAACTTGCCGTTGAGAAAAGCCGCCTGGGTATCCCTTTATTAATCGGTCGTGATGTGATTCATGGCTACAAGACGATTTTTCCCATCCCTCTGGGGCAGGCTGCCAGCTGGAATCCTGACCTGGTGGAGCAGGGAGCACGGATAGCTGCCATTGAAGCAGCTTCCATGGGCATAAACTGGAGTTTTGCTCCTATGGTAGATGTAACCCGCGATCCCCGTTGGGGACGCATTGCCGAAAGTTTCGGTGAAGATCATTTGCTGAATGGTTTGTTTGGATCCGCTGTGGTACGGGGTTTTCAAGGTGGTGACCTTGCTGACCCCACCACCATCGCGGCTTGTGTTAAACATTTTGCTGCCTACGGATGGGCCGAAGGGGGCAGGGATTACAACACGGCCAACATTCCGCAAAATGAACTCTTTGATGTAGTGCTGCCTCCTTTCAAAATGTGCATAGAGGCCGGTGCTGCTTCAGTGATGACCGCTTTTAACGATATTAATGGAATCCCGGCTACCGGCCATGCATTTCTCAACAATGAGATCCTGCGTCAGCAATGGGGTTTTGAAGGGGTGCTGCTCAGTGACTGGGAGTCCCTGGTGCAAATGGTTATTCATGGCTATACACCCAACCAAAAGGAGGCCGCATACAAAGCCATGCAAGCTACCATGGATATGGAAATGGCCAGTACAGCCTATGAAAATTACCTACAGGAGCTCATCAATGATGGACGTATCAATGAAAAACAAATTGATGATGCTGTACGAAGAATCCTTGGATTGAAATACGATCTGGGATTATTTGACAATCCCTATCCTTTTCTTTCCGAATTTCCCGAACTGCTTGACCCTTCTCATCTGGAAGCCGCAAAACAAATGGCCATTGAAAGTTCGGTATTGTTAAAAAATAATGGAGCACTTCCCCTTTCAGAAGAGGTTAAGCGCATCACGGTTATTGGCCCTTTGGCCGATGCTCCTCATGATCAGATGGGCACATGGGTGTTTGATGGAGAGAAACAGCACTCAGTAACCCCTTTGCAATCGCTTCGCGAACTGGCCACTAAAAACGGCAAAGAAATTTTTTATCACAGGGCATTGCCCTTGAGCCGCTCCAAAGAAATATCCAATCCTGAAGCCATCTTGCGCGATGTAAGGAGAGCAGATGTGGTATTACTGTTTCTGGGTGAAGAATCCATCCTGTCCGGGGAAGCCCATAGCCTGGCAAATATTGATCTGCAGGGAGCACAGGAAGAACTGGTGCAGCTTGTGGCAGGCCAGGGAATACCGGTTGTGGCTGTTATCATGGCAGGCCGTCCGGTAACCTTCGAAAAGATTGAACCGCTGCTCGATGCAGTTTTATACGCCTGGCACCCCGGCACCATGGGCGGACCCGCAATAACGGACCTGATTTTCGGGAAAGTTTCTCCCTCTGGCAAACTCCCTGTAACTTTTCCGCGTCATGTAGGGCAGATTCCCATTTACTACAACCATAAAAATACAGGAAAACCCGCCACTTACGATACCTGGATGCCTATTGACCAGATTCCTGAGGAGGCTGTGCAGTATTCTCTGGGCAATACCTCTCACTATCTGGATTATGGTTTTGAGCCGATGTATCCGTTTGGCTACGGACTTACCTATTCTACTTTTGAACTGAGAAATCTGGCGCTGGAAAACCAGCAAATTCAGGCAGGAGAAGTTCTTGAAATCTCGGTAACCCTTGAAAACAGGGGGGATGTAGAAGCAGCTGAAGTAGTGCAATTGTACACCCGGCAGCTTTTTGGCAGCAGAGTCCGCCCGGTAAAAGAACTCAGAGATTTTCAGAAAGTAAGTCTCTTGCCGGGGCAACAGACAAAAATTACTTTTAAGCTGAACACGCAGGATTTAGGCTTTCATAATCCCGACATGGAGTATGTGGTTGAGACAGGAGAATATCATTTGTGGGTAGGAACTGACTCGCGTTCGGGACTTAAAACAGCCTTTGAAATACACCATTAAAACGAACAATAATACAAACCTTTGAACTAAGTATTCAAATGAGCAAAAAAACTTATACCATATTTATATCGCTTATTGTGGCTTTAGGAGGTTTTCTCCTGGGTTTTGACAGTGCGGTTATTTCGGGTGCTGTTCCTTTTTACCGTGAGACATTCGGATTAGACTCCGGCTCTATGCTGATAGGGTTTTCTGTGAGCTCCCTTATTCTGGGCGCTATTATGGGAAACATCATTGCAGGAAGACTGGCGGACCGTTTCGGACGCAAAAAGATGCTGATGTTTACAGCTGTAATGTTTACTTTAAGCGCTGTTACGTCTGCCCTTGCCAGCGACATAGTTCTTTTTCTTATCGCCCGTATCATTGGAGGACTGGGGGTAGGGATAGCCATTCTTGTAGCTCCCATGTATATCGCTGAAATTGCACCGCGAAAACTCAGGGGCACCCTGGTTACCTTTAATCAGCTCAATATTGTACTGGGAATTTCAATTGCCTATTTTTCTAACTATTACTTTCAGCAAACCATTGTTGATCCGGACACGAAGTGGAGAATTATGCTGGGGGTTGAAGCGGTGCCTGCTTTGTTGTATCTCTTGTTGTTGTTCTTTGTACCCCGCAGTCCCCGCTGGTTGATGCAAAAAGGAGATAAAGACGAGGCATTGGGTGTATTGGGCAAAGTGCATGGTCAGGCCCAGTCACTGATTGAATACAGGGAAATTGAAAAAAGTCTGAAAGAAGAAATTAATAAAGACAAGGCTCGCTGGACGGATGTTTTTTCATCCCGAATGAAGCTGGTGCTTATCATTGGATTTGGTATCGCTTTCTTTCAGCAAATTACCGGTATCAACGCTATATTTTACTATGCCCCCATGATTTTTGAAATGGCAGGAGGTGGGAAAGACGCTGCCTTTCTGCAGGCTGCCATCCTTGGTGTCACCAATGTGGTTATGACCGTTGTGGCGATGTTCCTTATTGACAGTCTGGGGCGCAAACCTCTTCTCTATATAGGAGCCACGGGAATTTTTATTTCTCTTGCCATTGTGGGTTTTTCATTTCACAGTGCAAAATACAATATTGATGAAGCTTCTATGAGGGCCCTTACAGAGGAGGTCGTAGAGATGAGTCCTGTGCAATTTCATCTGGATAATATTGCCGGGTTGGATGATCTGAAGGGTGAAGTATTTGTCAATGAAGTAGCATTTTTCGAACAGGTGAAAGAAAAGGTAGGACAAGATACCTATAACAGTTTTAAAGAGATCATCCTAAAACACAGTATTACTATCAATGGCGTCCTGGTATTGATCGGCCTTCTTATGTTTGTGGCTTCTTTTGCCATCAGCATGGGACCGGTAATGTGGACATTGCTTTCAGAAATATTTCCCAATAAGCTCCGGGGGCTTGCCATCTCTATCATGGGATTCTGGAACTCTATTGTAAGTTTTTCTGTGGCTACGGTTTTTCCTGCACAACTCGAATACATGGGTTCAGGGAATACGTACCTGATTTACTCGTTTTTTGGCTTGTTAACACTGCTTTTTGTGTGGCGCTTTGTGCCGGAAACAAAAGGTAAATCCCTGGAAGAATTAGAGTCTAAACTCATAAAGTAAAAAAATGATGAAAAAGTTTAAATGGATACCACTACTTATGGCAATGATATTTTTTGCATGTAATAAGGGAGAAAAATCTGCCACCGATCCTATGGAAGAAGGACCTTCAGTTGTAGAAATGCGCAAAGTTGACAACAAGTATCGATTGTATGTAAATGGAGAGGAGTTTTATGTGAAAGGAGCTGGTTGCCAATACGGCGCGTGTATTGAAATAGCCGCCCATGGCGGTAATTCCTTTCGTACCTGGAGTACAGGTACCGATACGCAAACAGGGCTTGAAGCGCTTGATATGGCCTGGGAAAACGGTCTCATGGTGATGATGGGTCTGGATGTGGCAAAGGAACGTCATGGTTTTGATTATGATGATGAAGTGGCCGTGGCAGCTCAACTGGACAGGTTACGTGAGGAAGTTACAGAACTAAAAGACCATCCGGCACTTCTTGGCTGGGGAATAGGAAATGAGCTCAATCTAAGGTATACCAACAAACGCGTATGGGATGCTGTGAATGATATTGCCCGAATGATAAAAGAAGTAGATGGAAATCATGTAGTAACCACCATGCTGGCCGGGATTGGCCGGGAAGAGGTGGAATACATAGCTGAAAACGCTCCTGAACTTGATTTTCTTTCCATTCAGCTTTACGGAAGTCTTATAAACCTTGAGCAAAGACTCAAAGATGCAGGTTACGACGGTCCGTACCTTATTACAGAGTGGGGGCCTACAGGCCACTGGGAAATGCCTGAAACAGAATGGGGCTCTCCTATAGAACAAACATCAAGCGAAAAAGCAGAAGCAATCAAGTTGCGCTACAATGAAGTTATACTGGCAGACTATGCCAATTGTATGGGCTCTTATGTGTTTCTCTGGGGTCAGAAGCAGGAGCGTACTCCCTCATGGTATGGACTGTATACCGAGCAGGGTGAAAAAACTGAGTCTATCAATGTAATGGAATACCTTTGGTCCGGAAACTGGCCTGACAACATGGCCCCCAGAATGAAAGATATTACCATAGCCGGGAAAGGTGGCCGTTTTGATGATGTGATGCTGGATGCAGGTGGTGATTACTCCGCGCTGCTTAAAGTGGAGCACCCCAGCAATGGCAGCCTGAAGGTAAGAGCCGAAATTTTGCCTGAACCCATAGAACTCAGTGATGGGGGTGATTTTGAACAGCGGCCCGAAACTATTGAAGGACTGATTGTATCTGCGAGCACCTCAGAGATAACTTTCAAAGCTCCCTCAGAAAAAGGAGCTTACCGCATCCTGGTGTACGTTACTGATGAACACAACAATGCAGGAACTGCCAATATCCCTTTTTGGGTGAATTAATATATCCCGTTATTCTGAAAAGCAAACAATTATTACGTATTATCAAGATGGAATAGATTAATTAATTTGGTTTTTTTACTCTTCATTTTCATAGGTTGTTTTAGTGGTGAGTTGCCGGCCTGAAGTTCGGAAATACATTGTGATAATGTACTCCATCAGGCCGGTTTTTTTGTTGCAATTTATGTGATGGAAGCAGAATTATTGATTCCGCAACAGGCTACAGCCATATTCCCATCCTGTTGCCCAAAGGGTCTTCAGGATAATGTTCTGAAATGTTTTCCAGCATTTGTCCACGGTGCCGGTTGAGCACAGCCAGGCAGATAGCATCAACCATATCGTCAGCTGCCGCATTGCCTTTCAGGGCAGGGTCTGCAAGCATTTTGCCGAAAAGAGTTGCGGAGGCAGGGTAGTGCATCTGCAAAATATTGATTCGTTCCGTTATCCCTTCGCTGCTTTTTTTGGAAAATTGCAACGGAGTATTCCCGTTAAGTTTTTGGAAAGAAAGTTCAGGATGTGCTTCAAGCAACTTGTTTTTCCAGAGGGGGTTAAGATGCAGGAAAGCATTGATTTCTCTTATTTTCGGCACAATATTCCAGCTTTGTTTGCTTAGTTTTTTACCCAGTATCCCGAAATTGGTAGCGCTGGCCTGTTGATAACTTTTTTCCTGGAGTGCTTCGATGCAGGGTGGGTTGAAAATTGAAGAATGTTTTTTGCCCAGAAACTTACGTGCTGTCGCATCACAAGGGCGGTTGCCCGAAAATATTTGCCCTGAGCTGAGCAAGCCTATCGGCATATCTGCAAGAATACGCACATTTTCTGAAAGTGGTTGAATAAGCTCTGAAAACTTAGCCGCCAATGCAAAATGCTCATTTCCATGGTTCAAAAGAACCATCAGCCAGCCTTTTTTGCACGCATCTATACCCGCAAATTTGAGATTTTGCATGAGAAAAAACGAAAATAAAGGGTTGTTAAGCTAATTAATAACTATCTTTGTAGATAGAAAACCAATAAACACTTCGAATCATGAAAAAGTTTAAACTCTTTACCATTGTAATCCTAAGTGGCTTTTTATTCTTGCAGGCATGTGATGATGACCTGTTTGATGTAAATGAAACCTTCACCTTCGAGCATGAATTTGTTGTTTATGCGGAAGAGGCATCTGTACAGATGACATCTTTGTTAGATCTTACAGAAAAAGATGATCTTATTGACCAGTATGGGTCAAAGATAAAAGAAATAGAAGTGCAAGGCGTAAAGTATTGGCTCAAAACCTTCAATGGTAGCGAAGAACAAATGCTCAATACGTTGCACCTTCAGGTTGCCAACCCCGATGGCTCCGATAAGAAAACCATGGTACAACTGGAAAATATTGTATTGCACCAACTGGTGAATAATCCTGCCAGCCTTCCTATCGATACAGAAGGAGTTAGCAAGCTGGAAGATCTCGTTGAGATTCCTCCCCATACCCTGATGTATTTTCTGGATGTGAACCTCAATGAAGTGCCAGCTGACTTTACCATTGTATTTGAAGTTACTGCCAAAATGACCGCTAATCCACTCAATTAAGGTTTTTACTACAGAGTTCACCAAAACATAACGGACGGTTTATTCTGTCCGTTTTTTTTGTTGGTTCATTAGACCCTGAAGGCAAGTATTAAAGATTTTCTTCCGGGAGTGATTTATTTTTACTTTGTTCCAGCAAGTCGTCTATTTCCTGAATCAATTTTTTCTTTTTACCAGGCTGTAACCCAATTTCATTGAGCAGGTATTCTTTCTCCTTCAGTTGCCTGCACAAAACCACATTTTTATCCATCAGGTAGGCTTTTTGTTTGGTGTTGAGTCCTGTAAGCACAGTAACCGGGAATACACCGGTGCTTTCTACCATATCTTTCAGACTCTTGTTTTTTGGGATGCCCCAGCTGAGCATATGCAATCCGGCACACCTGCCGAACTGCAGGGCATCATCTGTAAACCGGGTATTGGTAACAATCCAGCCATGAAAGCGGGTTTCTTTATGCTCAGGGAGTTTCTCCCGGAAGGAGATTATATCATCTACACGTGATTTGATGTACAGTGGTACTTTTACATTGGCATATTTTGCCTGGCTGTTATAATATTTACACTCCACCAGGTACTGGGTATTGTTGTAAGTTGCCACTACATCTACCTCATGAGTTACACAGCGTCCCTGCAAAGTTTCTCCCACTTTTATATCAAAACCCTGATGAGCCAGTACCTGTGCCACAAAATTCTCAAACGGATAGCCTGTCGGCCCCAGCTCCATGATGGCTTTTTTTAAACTGTAGCGGGCGGCATTGGCACTCTTGCGTTTACGAAGCATGGCAAATGCTTTCTTGTAAATAACACTGGTGGGCATGCCCGCTTCCAGCTGCGGCAATATTTCAGCAATTATCTGATCTATAATCTCTTCGGAAGTGCCGGCCCTTCCCAACGAATGTCGAAGCTTGTCAGGATCAAAAGGTTCCATGGCTCCTGAGGCTTTTTCAACTAAAACTTGTTTTATCATATGCTATGTGTTTGACGGGTAAAGATAGAAATAGTTTTGTAAGGTTTAACCATCAGGACCTAAAAGAAAAAGCTGTCAATGATTGCTCAATGACAGCCTTTTGTTAATGCAACTTATTTTTTCAATAAAGTGAAATATTGGTTTAATTATTCAACCATGAAGAGTACATCCAAACCAGTTTTTCCTGCTCGCGGATGTAGTCGCTGGCCATGGCGTTGGTTCCTTCATCATCCATTTTGTCTGATAGTTCCAGGATAACGCGTTGTTTTTCCAGCAATACTTTCAAAGCATCCAATACGCCCTGTACACAAGCTACATCTTCAGAAGCGTCTTTGATGGCTTTTACATCTGAAATATTTGTATAGTCTGCGAATGTATGCAATGGAGTGCCTCCCAGGGTGAGAATCCGCTCGGCAATTTCATCAATTTTTGCATGCAGATCATCATAAAGCTCTTCAAACTTTACGTGAAGCTCAAAGAATTTATGTCCTTTGATGTTCCAGTGAAAACCTCTGGTATTCTGGTAAAATACCTGGTAATTGGCCAGCAGGTCGTTGAGCTTGTCAATCAGTTCTTTTACATCTGAATTTTCTAATCCGATTTGATTTGTTGTTTGTGACATAATAATTTAAATTTTATTTAATTGATTAATAATATGTATTTGAATTTATGTGTAAGCTAAGATTGTCAGGCGTTTTTTTCAACAGAAGTTTTGTCCTTGTTCTCAAACTCGCCCATTAACTGCAGCTTCACTTCTTTTAACCTGAATCCTTTGATGTTTTTCTTCCTGAAATAATCTTCAAGCAATTTATCAAGTTCCGGGTCGAAATAGTCATCCATTCTGTCGCTTTGCATGCAATACAAATGATGGTGGTGATCGGGTATGGCATCATAGCGCATCACATCGGCTTCAGTATGTACCTTGCGGATGATTTTTTTGGATACTAGTGCATCCAGCGTGTTGTATACCGTGGTAGGGGATAACCCCGGAATTTGCTCGGATACTTCCCGGATGATTTCTTCGGCCCTGGGGTGCTCTAATTTTTCCAGCGCCTGTATCACCGCAATACGTTGTGGAGTAATCTTTAAACCACTGGCACTTATCGTTTTTGCTATTTCTTTTACAGGCTTCATGGTGGGGTTTGAAAATGTTTAAGTTGATGCTTTAAGTTTTTATTTATACTATCTAAACAATAGTAAACGGGAATTGTTTCTACATTGTAATAAATACAAGTTAGAAATAAAGTTAAACAGATGCAATTGTCTGAGAGCGAGTAAAAAAGTAAAGAACCCGACAGGGTGTCCGGATATTAGAGGAGAATATTTAATGGCAAAAGGTTGATTTACAAGCACCGGATTTAGAATTTTTAATACTAACAAAGCGATGGAAGCTTGTGGGTTTCGCTTTTCCGTCAAAAAACCACTATATTTGCATAAGACGCTTAACTACTAAATTATAAACTAAAAAAAGATACAAAATGTCAAATTATCATGAACCCGCTGAAGAACTTTCGCAAGAGGCGCGAAATTTTTCCAGGGCATTGAATAGCCTGAAAGAAGAAATAGAAGCTGTAGATTGGTATCATCAGCGTGTAGTAACGACCAACGATCCGGATTTGGCTGGAATAATGGGCCACAACCGTGATGAAGAAATAGAGCATGCCTGCATGACTCTGGAATGGTTGAGAAGAAATATGCCGGGTTGGGATGAAGAGCTTCGCAACTGGTTGTTTAAAGAAGGCCCTATCATGGGCGCACATGGTGAAGGTCATGAGGAAAATGGCGATGGTGGCCCCAAGTCAGATTCTTTAGGTATTGGTAAAATTAACAAATAAAAGGAGGTAAGAATGGATATTTTAAGAAGAGCACTCGCTCCCATCACAGACGCAGCATGGGAAGAGATAAATGATACTGCGAAGGAAGTGCTTACATCAGTGCTTTCTGCCAGAAAATTTGTGGATGTAGAAGGCCCCAAAGGATGGAGTTATGCTGCTTTGTCAACCGGACGCATTCAGGTGGCTAAAGATCAGAAGGCAAAAGTGAAGTTTGGTGTACATCAGGTATTGCCTATGGTGGAAGCACGTATTCCTTTTGAGCTAAATATCTGGGAACTGGACAATGTGGCCCGTGGCGCTGAAGATATTGACCTCGACGCATTGGAAGATGCAGCGAGAGAAATTGCAAAATTTGAGGAAGATGCTGTTTACAAAGGTTTTAAAGCCGGAAATATTGTAGGGATAAATTCCTGCAATGAATACAAAACACCTGCTTTCCCCGAAAACGGTGAAGAAATCATAGGGGCTGTTGCTGATGTACTCGCTCAGTTCAAGGCTAATTCTATCGAAGGACCCTATACACTGGTTCTTAGCCAGGACAAATGGCAAAAAGTAAACAGCTATATTAAGGGATATCCTTTGCGCAAGCAACTGGAAAACCTGCTGGGGGGGTCCATTATTATGGCACCCAATATTGATGGTGCGTATATCGTTTCCGAAAGAGGCGGAGACCTGAAAATGGTCATTGGCCAGGATCTTTCCATTGGATATGAGTCGCACAACAGCAAAACCGTTCAGTTGTATTTTACCGAGTCATTCACATTCCATATTGTTGATCCTGCTGCTGTTGCAGTTTTCAAATAGTATGAGGTAGTGGAATGCTAATCAGCTTAACCATAAAAAAGCCCCTGCATCAAATGCAAGGGGCTTTTTTATACTTATTTTCCCGCAAAAAATCAAAGGATGCTTTAAAATAGAAGGTTTCTGAAAGAGTTTTCAGGTTATCAATTCATTTTACTTCCTTTTTTCGCCTCAAAGTATTCATCCATTACCTTTTTAAAATCCTTCATGGTCATATCATAATGAGGAGTGAGAGTGTTTTTGTGAGGGAAATTTTCCATATGCAGGGTTTGTGTGGGGAATGCAAACCTGACACCCAGTTTTTCTGCCAGCCGTACAATTTCGACGAGTATTTCATGTCGGGCCCTTAATTCTTCCGGCCAGGTAGGTACAGCAAAGAAAATGTAAAAAAGTATTTTGAGAGAAAAATCTCCCATTTCGTTAAATTCAATGATGTAGAAGTCTTTGCGGGTCTGGGGGTGGTCTTCTACAATGCGCCTGAGCCCTGATACAAATACCTCGATCAGGTCGGGAGGAGTGTCGTAGGTTACGGCAATATGCATAGAAAGCCTTCTGTACTGCCTTAAGCCGTGATTGTCAATAGTAGAATCGGCCAGTTTACCATTGGGAACATAAGTAAGGGAGTTGCGAAAGGTCCTTACACGTGTACTGCGAAACCCAACTTCCTCTACCGTTCCGTCAATGTCGCCGCTGGAAATCCAGTGTCCTACCAAAAAGGGTTTGTCGATAAAGATCATCAATGAACCAAACATGTTTTTCAACGTATCCTGTGCTGCCAGAGCTACCGCCAGACCTCCAATGGAAAGACCGGCCAGCAGTGCAGTGATATTTACATCCAGATTCTGAAGGATAAATAACCCACCAATGATCACCACGAAAACACGCAGGATTTTTTTCAGCAATGGTACCACATTATTGTCCAGACTGGATTCGCTGCGTCCTGCAATTTTTTCAAGATATAAGCCAAAAACATCCACCAACTTATAAAAAACAAGTATGGCAAAGAAAGGGAGAATAGCCCGGAATGCATAGTTCAGATAAAAAGATGCCTGGACCGGCAATTGGAGCAGCGGATACAGGATGACAATCATCAAAAAAACAGCAAACATGCTTAAAGGACGGGCGACAGGCAGCAGGTAGGGACGGACAATTTTGTCATACCCCAGTTGGTGGGCTCCTCTGTAAAGCAGCCGGTTAAAGACAAAAGTCAGCATTTTATGCAGTAAAAACGCCATCGTTATGAGTAACAAGATGCCCAGATGCTGCCACAGGTAAAGACCCAAAAATCGGTAGTGACTTGAGTGGGGCAATAACTCCATCAACCGATCGGAGCCATAAGGAAATACCTCGCTGTAGAACTGGTCAATAGCCTCAAAGCTTTCCCTGCTGTATAACCATTTTCCGTTGGGTTGTCTTTCAATGTAAATATCAGGTGTATGAGCAACGGGAATGTACCGTTGTAATTTTGATACAGTGTCCGTGTATGCTTCATCCTTTGGGATTCTTTCCAAATCAACCAGATGACCTCTGCCATCCCATGCCTGCTTCAGCCTGATGGCCAGAGTGGTAGCGCTGGCGGTGTCCACTTCCGGGTGTAAAAAGGCTGCAGCAGCCTTATCAGGATCATAACTCCCGGAATGCAAAAAATGCATGTGCGTCAACATGGTATGATAGGGGCTACTCAGATTGACTTCAATGTTGTTTGCAACTTTCGTTTCCTGCCCGTAAGCATTGGAAGTAAAGGCCAAAAACACCCATTGCAGCACTAAACAGGACAGGATAGATAACCTGACAAAAAACAACCTTTTCATACCTAACTCATTTATATTTATACATTGTGGTCAAAATTAAACAATTTATCACCTACAGCCAAAAGGCTGCTTTTTATTGCTATTTACTTTTGCGCCATTTTCATTGTTGTCAATGATTCCATAAGCAAGAAGGTCGCGGAAATTGACAGAACCAATTCCCGCGACCTTTATTAAAGCAATATCCAAATCTTTATTCGGCAATGAACCTGCTGTGCAGCACAACGCCTTCTTTTTCTGCTCTTATCAGGTACATACCCGAAGGCAGTCCGTCAATACCTATACGTGCATGTGATTCAGCATTGAGGGTTTTTACCCGCTGTCCGGTAAGGTTCATTATACTGAGTGTCCATTCACCATTGCCGGGAAGTTCTACATTGATTTCAGTAGAAGCCGGAACAGGATATAGCCTGAGTGTGCTTTCCATGGTTGTTTCGGCAATGGCTGTAATAGGTTCAAATATGGCATGAGCAACAAGGTCTTCTTCAATATTGAGCAAAAACTGCGGAACCATGTAATCTTCACCATTGACTTCCCATTTAATAAACTCCCAACCTTCGTCTGCATTAGCGGTTAATACTATTTCTTCCTCTAAATTATAGGTGTAGATTCCGGGTTCAGGTATGGTGGTACCGTTGCCTTCTAATGATACTTCCAGCGTAGGAGTGAAGGGTTCAAAGTAGGCCACCAGCAGCATGTTATCTGAGAGAACAAAAGAGAATTCGCTTTCATTGCTAACCTGCTCTTCACCGCTGTTTGTAACCAAAGCCCAGTAACCGAATTGCCAGTCTGTTGCCGGTTCTGCCTGTATACTCACCTCTTCATTGGCACCATAAACTCCTGCACCCGATACTGTTCCGGCATCTTCAGGGTAAACCTCCAGTTCCAGCTCATAATAGTGTTCAGCAAACCAGGCTGTCAGGTTTTGGTCTTTGGTAATCGACAGCTGCATATCGGGGTTGGTAGATAAAAGATGGTTCTCATCTTTCCAGTAGAGAAAAATATAGCCAGTGACAGGTTGGGCGGAGAATTGTGCCAACGTACCATGTGCATATTCTCCATCACCCGAAAGAGCCACAGCTGCATCCGCGGGCTCTGCCTGCAGGGTTACCTGGTATTGATTAATGAGAAATACGGCTTCCACTTCTGTGCTGGCATCCAGGGTTATATCCAGCATATTTTCTGATCCCCCTTCCTCTCCGTTCACAATCCAATGGCTGAAATTCCAGTTAGTTTCTGGGCTTGCAGCGATGCTGATCTGGCTACCCGGCTGATAGAAGTAATCACCTTCAGGCAGGCTGGTTGTTCCCTGCCCTGTTATTATTACTGCAAGTTCTGTTTCATCACCGGCTGCTTCAATTTCTAAAGTTACTTCATTGGATGGGAGGGAAAACATCGTTTCATCCCATCTTGATTGTACAAAGTAGGTGTAAATCCCAACGGGCAAAGCCTGATCCGTAAAAGAAACCTGCAGTGTATCATTCCCTTTGCTGATAAGGGTTTCATTACGGTATATATTAATGCCATCAAAAGTACTTTCTTTATTGTCCTTTTCTCCGGCGTCAATTTCCCATTGGAGTTGGGGCTGGTTACCGTTTGTCAGGGCAACTGTTAAATTGATGGGTGCGGGTAGCTGAACGTCGGAGGAAACTAATACTTCCACCTGGTCTATCGAAATGCCACGGCCACGGTTTCCTTCTCCTTCGAATGCCAGCTGCATTTGAGAAGAAAGCGCTGGCAATGGAATGACTGCATGCGTCCAGTTAAATTGATTGGCACCAAATGTTTCCAGTTCAACCCACTCTTCATCCGTAGCTACACGATAATAGACCCTGAGGATGTCCTGGTTTGCCTGACTTGCCGGATTGGCATACCAGAAAGAAAGCTCCGCAGTATCCCAGTTACTGAAATCGAGTAAAGGTGTAACAAGTTTCGTGATGCTTCCGATTTCGGGTACTGTATTGGTTCTGAAATAGATATTGCTCTCACCCTCATGAGCATCAAAGGGATAGCCATCATCGTTGCCTACACCAATCAGCCACTGGATTTCTCCTTCAACAAATTGTTGTGTCCAGCAACCGGGAGCTTCTTCTTCATTAAAACCTTCGGACAAGGGGAAAGAAGTTATTGCGCTACAGGGAGTAGACGCAGAATTTCCGGAGCCGACAGAATAACTGAGATCATTTGAAAAAGACCAAATGCGGTAATAATAGGTTTCGTTTGGGTAGAGGTTGTTGTGCAAAAATTCTTCTGCATCGCCCATGAAAAGCACTACTCCTCCTCCTTCAACTGTATCACCCAGGGTGTAAGCACCTTCGGGTGTGCCAAAGGTGTTTTCATCATTCCATGCCAGCATTACATTGTTGAGGCTGTCATTAAGATTCCAGTTAAGGAGGATCTCGTTTTCTGAAATGGAAACGGCTTCAAAATTTTCGGGATTGTTAACACCGGAAAAGAAAGGGTCGAAACCGGGAATCGCCATTACATCACTTTCATTGGGGTCGAGCCAATCGCTTAGTCTTGTGGCAGCAGATCCTCCTCCGGTCCATGATATACCCAATCGGCCATACCAGTCGGGTTGTGTGTTGCCACATGCGGCGTACCCCCCATGCAATTGTCCGATGATACGACCCTGGGAATCAAAAAGAGGAGAACCACTGGAACCCGGCTCGGTGGTGGTACCTCCGCTCCATACGATACGCCAGTGGGTAGTGCCAGAATTGGGGCCTTGCAGGTAGCTGGCCTGTTCTACTCCGTCTTCAGCATAACTGAATTTCTTGATGTCGCCCCGCGGATGGTGTACGCCGATAATAAATTCATCCAGTGTATCCTCAAGGGATCTGTTCCATCCTGCATAATAGGGATTGTACTCGTCCGGAACAGGTTGGTTGAGCTCCATCAGCCAGAAATCGCTTGCTGCGTTACGGGCTCTTTGGGTTGCTCCCGACATAGAGTTGTAAGGAGGCGATGAGGGGGGATTTTCGCAGGTTTCGCTTTGCCAGTTAAACCAGAAGACTACCGTTGAAGGAGTGCGGTAGCAGTGGTTGGCTGAAAGAAATAATGGAGTTCCGTCATTCTGAGTGTTATTGATCAGGGCTCCGGTACAAAAACCATTGCCCCCTGTAACCATCATTGCTGTTGATCTTACCTGTTGTTGCCATTCGTCAGCCTCTTCGCACGCAACATTCAGGTTACAACTACCGCTGTTGCCAAATGCTTTGGCATATTCATACGGGTCGCGGTAGGCATGGGTAACCATTTCCAGATTTAGCTGTCCCTCAAAAGCAACCCGGGCCGGTTCATAATACTCAATAACAATTTGTTCTCCGTCCACAAGGGTAGTGGCAAAATAGCCATCTTCCTGGTTGTTATAATCGGTAAATGCACCCAGCACCATGCTTTTTTCCTGGTTGTACACAAAAAGTTGTGCTCCGGGAGGGAGGTGATACTGATCAAAAGTAAGATTCAGGGTGTAAGCGCCTTCAGAGTAGATGGCCACCCGCCAGAGTTTATCTCCATTGTCAAGAACTTCCCAGATACCGGCATTGCCTGGATGGATGTCAACCATTATATTGTCGCCAAAACGCCAGGGAATATTTTTGATGGTGTCAAAAATCTTATCTTCTTCGAGGAGTTTTTTCGTGTCAACACTTCTCATGATTTCTACCGGCAGGTCATTTTTCAGATGCTCCAGTTCGAAACTCGGGGGAGTTGCGGGCTGGGAAATTTGTGAACTGACGGGTTGATGAAAAAAGAGGAATGCAAAAGTGAACAGGACCGTAGGCAGGTATAGATTTTTCATAAACCGGAATTTGTATAAGTTTTAGGTTTAATTGAAGGCTCCCTGTGAAGTTAATTCGCAGGGCTGGTTTTTTGTCGTAGAAAACAAAGATACCTATAATTGCAAAAAAAAAGCCGGAACAGT
>JAABSE010000023.1 GCA_011390575.1 Sphingobacteriia bacterium | reverse complement strand
GGCCATGCTTACCTTTGCCAATAAAGTCCATGATCCATACTTCGTTTTTGTCAGCAACAGAAAAGGTCTCGCCTGTATCTTTGTATCCGTAGATGAATGCCAGATCATTCATGATTTGAATGGCTTCGCGCGCAGTAGAAGCACGCTGCAGGGTAATCCATATCAGGTTACCGTAGTCAAACAGCCCTTCACCGCCAGAAAGCTCAGAGCGTCCTGTAAAGGTGGTTTCGGTGATGGCCACCTGCTTTTCATTCATGTTTCCTACTACCTTGTAGGTGCGGGGTACCTGGTGTATCCTACCCAGGAATTCTCCGGCATGAAAGCCAAATACATCCAGTGAGTCTCCTTCAGCATGTGTGCCGCCGGGATAATACGGAAGAGGTTTGGCATAACCAGCCACATCATAGGTCCAGCTGGTCATTACACTGCCATCGGCGCTGGCACCACGTGATACTAATACGTTGGTGCAGGACCAGGAAACAGAAGAAAATACCAGGGAAACAAAAAGGAAAGCAAAGAAAAATTTCAGAAAAAAGTTTTTGTTCATGTTGTTTATTGTTTTGGATGACTAAGAGTTAAGGTTACAAAAATAACATTTTGATGGAATCCAACGCCTATGCTGTGGGCCCGGTAACTTCATATTTGATTTTATTTTCTACCAAACAGACTGCACGGGAGGCAAAAAAATAAATTTAACCAGTAAAAATAAATTCTGTGCCCAAAATGACCATTCTCTCCAAAAAATCATTAGGTTTGTAATCCCATACCATTGTACCATCTTAATACCCCCAACATGAAATTAAGACTGTTCGGATTGCTTGCAACGCTTTTTCTATTTGTATCGTGTGCCAATGCCCCCCGCGAAGAGCAGGAAACAAAAGAGCATGAAACACCTACAGAAGAAAGCTTTATGAACAATATCAGCGAATATTGCGGAGAAACCCTTGCCGGGGAAATATTTGCGGACCATAGCAGACCTGAACTGGCAGGGAGCCAAATGGAGTTTTCTTTTGAAAAATGCACCGAAAACGAAGTACGCATCAAAACGCTTTTGCCCGGAGAAGAACAGGTAATCATTATCATAACCCTTATCAATGACGAGCTTTTGCTTAAACACGATGTAAGAGATATAAGCCTGGCTCCCGGTCAGAATACAATGTACGGGGGATTTTCGGATGACAGGGGCAACGACCTTACGCAGATTTTTCCTGTACACAACTTTGGTGGTGATATGTGGCCGGGATATGAAAATTACTCCTGGGAAATTTGCATTGACAAGCAGGAAGGCAGCTTTGAATATATAGAAATGGCAGAAAACATTATCCAAAAGCACTATAAAGCCGCGCTTCCGTCAAGATAACCCTTAAAAATGACTCAAAAACCTAAACAACATAAACCCAAAAAATTCCTGAAACTTCCCCGCTTAAGCGGAGGAAAACAGGAATTGATAAAATTTATCAGCTCCAACCTTCAATACCCGAAGGAGGCGCTGGAGGCTGAAGTACAGGGCGATGTGATTGTTAAATATAAAATCACCGGCAACGGAGAAGTTTTTAACCCCGAAATCGTAAAAGGCATCGGATACGGATGTGATGAGGAAGCCCTGAGGCTGGTGATGATGCTGCAATATGATGCTGTCAGGAACCGGGGTGCCAGGGTAACGGCCAGCAACAAACTGAAAATTCCTTTCAGGATACCCCAAAAGAAAGCAGCTTCAAAAATCAATATAGAGTATACTCCTGCACCTGAAAAAAAACCTGAAGAAGAAAAGAAACCGAAAACTTCAGGGGAAACAAAACCTGCTACCTATTCTTATACCATTAAAATTAAGTGACGGTGGTTAGGGTATATCCCTAACAATTTTCCAATCAGAAAACACCCCCGCAAACGGCAAAAAGTTTTTTTCTTCAATCGCCTCAATAGTTGTAACTTCATGCTAAATTTTAAAATCACCCTATCAACTGACTATCAACCATAAATTTTACAATGACTCCCGCAAATATTCGCATTACCAAGCAATTCAGATTCGAGGCGGCTCACGCCCTTTATGGATATGACGGTGCCTGCCGCAATATTCATGGCCACAGCTATATTCTTTACGTTACCTTAATCGGGAAACCCATCAACGACTCCCAACACCCCAAGTACGGTATGGTAATGGATTTTTCTGTATTGAAAAAAATTGTCAACGAGCAGATTGTCGATCAGTTCGACCATGCTTTGATGGTGCGCAGCGGCACTCCTCATGACGACCTGGCCAACTCCTCAGAGTTACTGGGAAAAGTTATGAAGCTGGATTACCAGCCCACCTGCGAAAATATGATTACAGATTTTGCCCAACGCATCTCAGCACAACTCCCGCCCGAAGTGAAATTATTCAGCCTCAAACTGCACGAAACAGCAACGGCATACGCCGAATGGTATGCCGCTGATAATTCATAAATTTTGGTTCTTATACAGCAGTTATTTGTTGCAGAAGGACTTTGCTTTGTATGCAAAATTGCCGGAAAGGAGGATGATCAGACCACACCTCAAGGAAAATCATTCCTTTCATAACAACTAAAAATTCACCATTAACCATCAATCATTCCCCTACTGTCAGTTCCAGCTCCGCAGCAATCACTGCATCCCTGTCACCGTAATCTGCGACACCCAGCACTGAATACCTTCCGGGAGAGAGATCATCGGGCAGTACGAAATGGATAATTCTGCTATGACCGGGAAGGGTGGTAAAAGCCCTGGCCTTTTCACGCCGGCTTTCTCCGGTGCGCATGTTGGTCAGCTCCAGGTAAGCCGCTACATCAATTATGGCATCCCCGGTATTTTCCAGATGAAGCTTGATGCGTTTTTTTCCTTCTTCATTGAGCCCGTCTTCCTCAAAGGCAATGATCCGGGCATTCTTGTAGGTCACACTTTTGGGGGTTTGAAATACATGCACTACAAACTGAAAAGTATGCATAATACCAAAACCCATGGCATCTTCTCCCAGGCTGGGATCAGCCGTTCTCTCGCGTGCCAGCTTAACGAGAGCTGTAGACCAGACTACCCTGGCAGCGTCTTCTTCATTGGGGACATTGAGGATGATGTCCACGTCGCGGGATTCGCCGGGCTGCAATTCCAGCAAGGATGGAGATGCACTCAGCCAGGCAGTGGCTGAATTTTCTGCTTCACCCTCGTCCAGCAATTCTGTTTTGCCCGCGGTTCCCGGAGAACCAAAGTCGGAAAAAGAAATGGTAAAACTTTGCGGGGTTTCCGAGTTATTGGTAACCGTAAGCTGTCGTACCTGGGTTTGACCGGGATCGGCATTGAAATAAACACGGGAGGGTGATACGGAAGCACTTTGGGCCCAAAGTCCTGTTGCCAGCAAAAAGCTAAAAATACCAGTTAAAATACTCTTTCTTGAAATATTCATATTCTTTATTGTTATATAATTACGTGTTATTGAACCAGGATTCAGTCCTCTTCCTCCGGTTCTGTTTGATTATTCTGATCGGGTTGTTGAATTCTTATTTGCCGCGATCGTTCGCGTGCCGTAAAGTTAACACTAATCACTTCATTCTCATACCTTATCTCAATGGGTACATTGTTTTGCAAAAGGTCAAATTTGTCACTGAAAATTTCCTCATTTATTGAAAGGGTATAGGTTCCCTTGGGAAGGAACAAATTGTACTGCCCGCTGACAGAGGTAAGCGTATTGAATTTTTGCCCATCTTCGGCAGTGGCAGTTACTCTTATCCCGCTGATGGGGAAATATTCTGCACGGGTATACTGATCTCTGTCAAGAATTATGGTGCCTGACACCCTTGCTCCCCTGTCGATGCTCAAATAAACCGTACGGTCATTGCTAACGACAATTTCGTAGGTTCGGGCTTCATACCTTGAGCCTGCCTGTGCCACGGGCACGATAGTAGCCAGATAATTGCCGGGGGGGATATTGATAAACAAAGCTTCACCCTGCCGGTTGGTCAAAGTTTCATATACCCCATTGCGGCTGAAAGTCATCCCATCACCGGCTGCTGGCTCCAGTGCCTGCAGGCGCACCCACATATCGCTGAGTCCCGGATCGTTGCTCTGCCGGCTACCTGTGCCACTCACATCGCTGTATACCACTACGGTAAGATCGTAGTACCTCCGCCCCGACACAGGCATGTTAATATCTTTTCTGATACTGAACCCAAATTCGTATCGGGCGGAGGAATAGGCCGTACCTTCAAAATCCAAATCAGGAATTCCTATGTTTTCTTCCATCTCTGATGAAAGGCCAAAGTAGCGACCATAAATGCCGAAACGTAATCCTGACTGTGGAAAATAAAACAACTCAGGACGGACAGATACAGAATGCTGATTATTCAACGTTGTGAAAGTATACTGCGAGGATACCCTCAATTTAAACAATCCTTCCAAAAAGTTCTGATCGAAGTCAAATCCGGCACCAAACCTGTTGGTGTTTACCTGGCTTTCAGCAAAGCGAAGCAATTCGTTGGTGTAATAAGGACCGTAATAATACCGGATATTAAGTGCATACTGAGCATACCTTACCACGGCACGCAATCTGGCCGTGAAGAATGGATCAAGGTTGAATTCCGGCAAAGAAGTATACCCAGCCATTGCGGAAGAGAAAAACTTTACATCCTGAAATTCCTTCACCCTGTACTCTGCTTCAACACCCGAAAAATTGTGTCTGATAAACCGATCGTCCAGTATTTGATAGGTAGGTTGGAAAGACACGTCGGAAAAGGTTCCGGTGTATTGATAACCCAAGCGGTATATCTGGCGAAAGCGTGAAGTAAGGGTTTGTTGAAGCTCACCCTGGTAATAATATTCGGGATCAGATGAAGATTGCGAAAATGCTCCAAACACATTATGCCTGGGACCGAGCAATCGCGATATCCTGGCATTGATATTTTCTGATCCGCGCCGCACAACATGGGTTGGCGAATAATTTGCATACAAAAGACTATAATTAAACCTGCTCAGCGAACCGGAGTAGCTGACATTGTATCCCAAACCCGGCAATTCAAAAATGCTATCGGGTTTCCAGTTGTGTGTTTGACGACTTGCCATCACCGAAGCCCGGATCATTTGTGAACCCAAAAAACGATAGAATGCTTTTGCACCGGCAATTTCTTCATCTGTTTTCTGGGTAGCATTTTCTCTCAACTGAAAAAAAGCACCTGCAGAAACATTCCTTTCTGTAAATTTATACTCGGCCGAAAGTCCTCTGACATGAAAATCTTCCTGAAATATCCGGGGATTTTGCACCACTGTGGTCATGAGCAAATGCTGCCTGTATTTCCCGTAAAGCCTTACCCCTTCTCCACTAACATTGGCCCCGTCGATGTTATGGTTTACATTGCCCAGCTCAACACCGAAATATTTCGACTGGAAATTGATCTGAAGGTATTGTCCCAGGAAAGTCTGGGGATTCAGAAAATTACTGACAAAATTGGTTTGAAAATAATAGGACAGACTGGTTTCAGGGTTGAAAGTATAAAACCCATACAACGACAAATCGCCATATGCATTTTCATCGAGCACATTAAAAGCATTAAAACTAACCGTTAACGGGAGCGTGAGAAAGGCGGACGGGTTCTCTTTCCACTGATGGTCCAGTTTTTTGATGTCAATATTGGTGTTCCATGACTTGGGCACTTTGGCAGAATGGGGTTCTGCTTCCAGCTCAGCCCTTATGCGCAAGGGTAAATTAGCGGGAGAGATAATCCTATCGGAAAGAGAAACTTTCTCTTCAGAAAATTTCATCACATAAGTCAGGGTTGTATCGGCAAGCGGATCGAGGCGAAAACGAAAAACAGGGTTCTTTATCATTTCACCCCTGTCATTTATCAGGTGAATCCCCTGCCCGGGAGTCAACTCAAGGCTGAAAATTTCGGGCAAATCGCCGGTATTGATTACATCAAACCGAAAAGAGGCTGTATCGGCATCGGAAGAAAGGATAATTTGTTTGTCAGAAATGCTGGCAGTCCAGTCAGAACGCAACAAAGGAACCACCGTCCAGTTTTCACTGGCAATCACATTGCGGAATTGAAGTAACGAAACACTCACTGTCTGGACATCGGGGCGTTGAATTTTGGACAGAGCAATGATTCTGACAGGAAAAAATAAAGTATCACCGGCCTGCATAGAAAAGTTCCTTTCAACAAACCCCACTACCTGCCAGCCCGCTGGTGCGTTAATTCTTAATGTAAATTCACCGTTTCGACCGGTGGTATTTACAATCCTGACCACGTTTGATATTAATCCGCCGGGCTTAACCTCTGCATGCCGCTCGCGCAAAGCCAGGGCTCCCTGACCGGAAAAATTTTCCTGCCCATAGCTGTCCTGACTTTGCAAATTACAGAACAAAGCAAAAACAATCAGTACGGCAGAAAAAGTTTTTCCCATGGTATCTCGCCCTTCGTTTGTTTACAAATCCACTACTATGTTATACCTGATGTTTAATTGGTAAAGCCCCGGACGAAGGGTGAAGCCGGGAATGACTCTTAAATCTACATTAAACTGGTAGCATTCGGGGTTGGTGAGAAATGAACCCGGAGTGTTGGTGCCGGTATCGGGACAATTGATGGCAGCGTCAGAGATGGGAGAACCTATAATATAAGTGGGTGTGGAAATATCGGTCATTTCAAAAAAGGAAAGTTCCTGAGATGTATTGGCCGTATTGCGGAACCGAATCTCCAGCAATTCCACCCCCGGCAATTCGCCGGAAGGGCTGTAGGTTGTAACCACATCCCAGGTGCCTGCTATGTCTGTTTCGGCTCCGACATACAAATCCCAGTTGGCCCCCGTTGCCGTTATACGCAGGGTAATGGCATTCATGGCAACCAACCCTGTCTGGTATTTCTGAACAGTATTGAATACAAAATCTACATCAGGGTTGGTGAAGGCTTCAAAAGAAACCGACTGACCCCTGACCGATGTAAAAATCAAACAATACCCTAACGTACAACCAAGCAGGAATAAACGGGATTTTATCATACTTTTTAGCATCTGTTATTACTTGTTTTGCAAATTGCTGTTTATCTGAATTCTGGCAGCAAACAAAGCCCTGCACTAAACCCGGGGAGCCAATATTTTAACATGCAATAATTTATAGCCTTCATCCATTGCAATCTATTGCCCATAAAGAAATGTCTGAATTAGTAACACCTGGTAATATATTGCAAAATAAGTAGAATTATTAATACCACCATAATTTATCTGACCCAATACTACAAAAAATGCTGCCCCCGGAAGGCAGCATTAATGTTTTACAGTGTATAGCAGTAAACCGGGGGCAGCAAAACAGTATTCTACAAGTCTTCCACCAAAGTATAAACTACTTCAAGATAGTAATATCCGGCAGCAGCATATTCAGGAAGGAGCGGATCATCCACATTAATTGCAACCACAGAATTGGGGAATGTGGCAGGTATATCGGGCACCAACCTCATATCCAGGCGGAATTTGTGTGTTGAAGGATTGGCAAAAGCAGTACCGGGGGCAAAAGACTCACCTGCTGCAGTACCAAACTGTCCGCCAAGAAACTGAGTATCTACCGTTGGTACACCTCCTGCTACGGTTGAATTGGTTAAACCCGCCAAAGAAACAAATGCATTGAAATTTTCAGGGGCAAGGCTGGTGTTTACTGAAGATTGAATTTCAAGAATTTCAGCAGGCAGTTCATTGTGTCCGTTGGTTGAATATTGTTCCACCTGAACCCACTTATCTGTGCTGGCATAAGCAAACAAGTCCCACGCCATGGTAGCATCTACTTCAAGCTCTACTGCATTGAAGCGGGTAATACCCTGCATATACTCCTGTACAGTACTAAAAACGAAATCTACCTGAGGGTTGGTAGTCATGGTAAGGGTCAGAATACCACGCAAGTCCATGGTAACGTAATTGTACTGCTCATCATTGAGCTGACCATAACTCTTTACCGTGTAAAGGCTCATGGTAATCATGGCAACAAAAACAAATAAAATTTTTCTCATAGGGGTTGATCTTTTAATAAAACTTAATTGAATTTTACATTATAATTTTGCTTTCTAAATTATCATCTTACGAAATGATGCCCCGGGCTTCTTTCTCTTTGAAAACAAAGGCTATCATCAGCAAAATTTTCAATGCTAAATTACAAGAAAATGATTTGGGATTTTTTAGGTATTTCACGGTTTTTCCGGAATATAATTTAGGTAAAATACCTGATTTTCGACTCTAAACCATTTATCCCCTTAGTTGCTTCCGCGAAAATAAAAAAGAAAAAATGCATAAAACAACCCAACATAAAGAAATAAAAAGCCTCAGAAATCACGGTGAATCCCTGTGATTTCTGAGGCCTTTAAAAATAAATGAGGTAGTATTATCTTTCCTTTACTACTCCAACAATCCTGAATATAGAGGTATTGGGATCTGCATTAGAGGTGACAGTGACTGTACGACTTATGCGATGCGCCCTGGGGGCAAGCCGAAACTCTATGGTTACGGTGCCCTCTTCTCCTGGCAGAATAGGTTCACGAGGCCAGCTATGCACTCTGGTGCCACAACAAGCTCTCACATTTGACAATACAAGGGGCTCATTACCTTCATTTGTAAATTTAATATCCAGTTTGGTCTCGGGTGGATCATCCAGATAAACCGTTCCAAAATCATATCTTTCCATTTCCCATTCTAGTTGGGGACCGTCTTTTTCCTGAGAGGCAGCAATGCTTGCTCCTACAAACATCATAATAAATAAAATGACGATATTCTTCATTGGGTAAAATTTTATTGGTTAACAATAGGTTCTGTTAATTCTGCTCTGCGAGCAACTGTTTATTAAACAATTAACATACCAATTTTTTTCGGACTAAAGTTAGTGTTTTTCCTGTTGACAAAAAAAGTTCTTTTTTGCAAACATAATTTTTTAACATTATATACTTCTATTAACACGTGCTTTTAACCCATAAAAAACTACAGCCCGCAGCTAACAAAAGCTGCGGGCTGTAGTATGTTTTGGCGTAAGATATTAGCTGTGACATTTGTTGATGCACTCAACAATCTGGCTTACAGCATCTCCTTTAAGATAATAAAAGGTTTTTTTACCGCTACGTCTTGAATCAAGAACACCTTTTGTTTTTAAGATGTTAAGGTGATGAGACGCAGACGCCTGCTCAATTTTAAGAGCTTCATAAATCTCTGTTACGTTCATTTGCTCTTTTTGTTCCAGCATGTCGATGATAGCAATCCGCATCGGGTGTGCTATCGCGCGCAATTTACTTGCCGCTTCCTCCAGCTTTTTAGGATCCAATTTGCTTTGTGCCATAATAAAATAATTTTAAGTTTTGTAATCAAAAAATACTAACCACTCAACAAATATATGAATATATTTTACAATACGAACCATTTTTTTAAAAAAATTACTAACTTTTTTTACCGCATCAAGTCTCTTTTAATCAAGTTTTTAACGCTGAAAGACCATTGAGGCTTATAGTCCAAATGGTCTATAGAAAGAACAACCGTTTAAAAGCCCCTGATAATCAAGCATATAAAAAGGGAGTATATTGTGATATACTCCCTTTTTAACAATCGAATTAGCTTTATTTATTTTTTATGACTGCACACTTTTGCAGAGAAAAATTCGCGATTCATCTGGGCGATAAATTCCACAGAGATTCCTTTGGGGCAATCAAACTCACAGGCATAAGTGTTGGAACAGTATCCAAAACCCATTTCATCCATTTTAGCCACCATTTTTTCTACCCTTTCTGTAGCTTCTGTTTTACCCTGTGGCAGCATGGCAAACTGAGAAACCTTGGCCGAAACAAACAACATAGCTGAAGAGTTCTTGCAGGCTGCAACACATGCGCCACATCCAATGCACACAGCGGCATCAAAAGCCCTGTCAGAAATTTTCTTATTAATAGGAGTGGTATTGGCGTCCTGTGCTCCACCGGTATTTATATTCACAAAACCACCGGCAAACATCACTTCATCAAAAGATGAACGGTCAACCACCAGGTCTTTGATGAGAGGAAAGGCTTTGCTCCTCCAGGGTTCAATAACAATGGTACTGCCATCCTCAAACTCCCGCATATGCAATTCGCATGTAGTAGTATTTTTCAAAGGTCCGTGAGGACGCCCGTTGATATAAAGTCCACAGCTGCCGCATATTCCTTCACGGCAATCGTGTTCAAAATGCACGGGATCTCCCCCATCGAGAATGAGTTTGTCGTTGAAATAGTCAAGCATTTGAAGAAAAGACATTTCAGAGGAAACATCAGTGATGTTGTAATCTTCAAATTTTCCTTTGGTTGCAGCGTTTTTTTGACGCCATATTTTTAGTTTGAAATTCATATCTTGTCACTTAAGGTTATTTATAACTTCTTTCTTTGAGCTCAACATTCTCAAAAACAAGGGGTTCTTTATGTAAAACAGGAGTTTTCTGGTTGCCTGCATATTCATAAGCAGAAACAAAAGCATACTCAGCGTCATTTCTTTGTGCTTCTCCCTGGGGTGTTTGGTATTCTTCCCTGAAATGGGCCCCACACGACTCATTGCGGTCGAGTGCATCCTGGCACATGAGACGGCCTACTTCAAAGAAATCGGCTACGCGCAAAGCTTTTTCCAGCTCCTGGTTGTAATCATCTGCTGTGCCCGGCACTTTCACCTCTTTCCAGAATTCTTCTTCCAGCTGGTTAAGCAATTCAATACCTTTTTCGAGGCCTTCTTTGCTTCTGACCATTCCACAACTGTCCCAGAGTATTTTCCCAAGTCTTTTATGGAATGAGGTTACCGTTTGGGTTCCGTTTACCGCCATAACCCTGGCAATGCGATCTTTAACCTCTTTCTCGGCTTGTTCAAATTCCGGTGTATCAGTAGTAAACCTGGGCGTTCTGATTTCATCTGCAAGATAGTCACCAATGGTGTAGGGCAGGATAAAATACCCATCGCCGGAGCATTGCATCAGCGAGCTTGCACCCAACCTGTTGGCACCATGGTCAGAAAAGTTACTTTCACCTACGGAATACAAACCGGGGATGGTAGTCATGAGGTTATAATCTACCCACAAACCACCCATGGTATAATGGCCTGCAGGATAAATCCGCATGGGTTCTTTGTAGGGGTTGATTCCGGTGATCTTTTCATACATCTCAAACAGGTTTCCGTATTTATCGGCAATAACCTTTTCTCCTTGTTTGTTGATAGCATCTTTAAAATCAAGATAAACCGACAGCCCTGTGTCTCCAACGCCGTAACCGGCATCGCAGCGCTCTTTGGCGGCTCTTGAGGCTACATCCCTGGGGACAAGGTTTCCGAAAGCAGGATATCTTCTTTCCAGGTAATAATCTCTGTCGTCTTCCGGAATTTCATTGGGTTTGCGTTTCTCATCCTTTTCTTTGGGCACCCATACCCTGCCATCGTTTCTGAGCGATTCCGACATCAAAGTCAGTTTCGACTGATAATCATTCAGCACGGGTATACTGGTGGGGTGAATCTGGATAAAGCTTGGATTGGCAAAAAGGGCGCCTTTTTTGTGCGCTGCCCATGCTGCCGATGAGTTGCTGCCCAGGGCCAGTGTGGAAAGATAAAAAACGGTTCCGTATCCTCCGGTAGCCAGTACTACGGCATGTGCTGCATGACGTTCCAGCTCTCCGGTGAGCAGGTTGCGGGTAATGATTCCTCTTGCCTTGCCGTCTACCATAACCAAATCCAGCATATCGCGGCGTGTATAAAGCGTTACGTTGCCTTTGGCAATCTGCCTGTTGAGAGAAGAATAGGTTCCCAGCAAACATTGTTGTCCGGTTTGTCCTTTGGCATAAAAAGTACGTGACACCTGCACTCCGCCAAAGGAGCGGGTATCCAGTCCACCACCATAATCCCTGGCAAAAGGAACACCCAGGGCAGAAAAATGGTCGATTACCAGGTTGCTGACTTCTGCCGCCCTGTAAACATTGGCTTCACGGGCACGAAAGTCACCCCCTTTTATCATATCATAGAACAGACGGTAAACACTATCTCCGTCATTTTTATAATTCTTTGCTGCGTTGATTCCCCCCTGGGCCGCCACAGAGTGTGCCCTCCGGGAAGAATCCTGAAAACAAAAAACCTTAACATTATACCCCAGCTCCCCCAGTGCACTGGCAGAAGATGCTCCCGACAGACCGGTTCCTACTACAATAACATCAAGTTTTTTCTTGTTGGCCGGACTTACCAGTCTCAACTGTGTTTTATAATTGCTCCACTTATCGGCCAAAGGACCTTGTGGTATTTTAGAATCAAGCTTTATCATTGCTTTCTGTATTTAATTTCCGAAAAATAAGTGACTTAGTAAATGAAGTAAAAATAAAGCGGGATAACCGAAAAGCCAATGCTTATGGCAATCGCATAAATAGTTCCCACTGCTTTTATCCCCGGCATGTATTTGTTGTGATTCAACCCGAAAGACTGAAAAGCCGACTGAAAAGCATGCTTAAGATGAAAGCCCAGTACGATGACAGAGACAACGTAGATAGCCACCATCCAGGGATTTTTAAATACATATACTAACATAGGGAAAAATTCATGTCTTTCCTCAGCCCCTCCATACATTGGCACCAGGCCAAGCTTTACAAAGAAGAAATGGTAGAGGTGGAGCAAAAGAAAAATTAAAATAATTATACCGGAATGGAACATAAACCTTGAAAAGGTTGAGGTTCCGGATTTGGGTGTTACATGATAGCCCACGGGGCGTGATCTGCGGTTATGCAGTTGTATTACAACACCCAAAATAATATGTAAAATAAAGCCCGCAAAGAGCACATACTCCATTATTTTAATCAAAGGATTGGTTAACAGGAAGTCAACCGCTTCATTGAATTTAGCTCCTTCATCGCCGGCAAGCAGCAACAGATTGGTAGTTAGGTGCATCACCAGAAACAACATCAAAAATGCGCCGGCTGCGGCCATAATATATTTATGGCTTAGCGAGGCAATACTGAATCCTTTTTTGCTCATAGATTTGAAAATTGAAAAAGAGAATAACTGATTTTAACTATCTTAGTGCTTTTAAATAATCAATATCACAAAATACACGTATAATATGGTAATTATCCGGAAACCATCAATAGAAAAAGAGGCAGGAACTTTTGTCATTTCTGTATGATTTCGGTAACAAATGTAGAGTTAAAAACAGTGATTTGCAAATAATTTGCTTATTTGAAATAATTATAAATAAAGCGATTAACGTACCCTTAAAATTTCAAAATTATGTTTCAAAAAGATATTTATATCCAAAGAAGAAAAAAGCTGACCAAACTTGTAAATAATGGCATATTGCTTTTTTTGGGCAATACAGATGTGCCTATGAATTATGCCTCTAACATATATCACTGGCGACAGGACAGCTCTTTTTTGTATTTTTTCGGACTGGATTACCAGCAAATGGCTGCCGTAATAGATGCCGAAACCGGCGAAGAGCATATTTTCGGAAATGATGTAAGTCTGGACGACATCATCTGGATGGGACCTCAAATCAGCACGGCTGAAAAAGCCGAAGCCTGCGGTGTCAGGAATTATCACCCTTACAGCAAACTGCACGAAGTGATAGCTTCAGCTATCCAATCGGGCCGAAAAGTACACTTTCTGCCTCCCTACAGGGCCGAGAACAAAATTCTCCTGGAGGGCCTTACGGGAATTAAACCTGCACAGCAAAAAGAAGAAGCATCTGTTGAACTTATCAAGGCCGTTGTGGAGCTGCGCTCGGTAAAAGATGAACATGAAATTGCCGAACTGCAAAGAGCCATGGAAACTGCCTGGCTGATGCATACTACTGCCATGAAGATGGCCCGCCCGGGAGTGTATGAAAGAGAAATAGCCGGTGCCATAGAAGGAATCGCGCTGGCTGCAGGCGGAATGCTGTCTTTTCCTGCCATCGTAAGCAAACGCGGAGAAACACTCCACAATCATTTCCATGGTAACAAACTGGAGAAAAACGATTTGTTGCTCGTGGATACCGGAGCAGAATCTTCTATGCATTATGCTACAGACCATACACGCACCACTCCTGTGGGAGGCAAATATACTTCCAGGCAAAAAGACATTTACCAGGCTGTTCTGGAAGCACAAATCAAATCGATTGAAATCATGAAACCGGGTGTAACCAATCTCAGTGCACATTTGCTGGCAGCAGAAACCCTGGCCAACAGGCTCAAAGATCTGGGACTGATGAAAGGAGATATTTCTTCTGCAGTGCAGCAAGGTGCACACGCCATGTTTATGCCTCATGGACTGGGACACATGATGGGCCTCGATGTACACGACATGGAAGATCTGGGAGAAAACTATGTGGGTTATGATGATGAGGTAAAACGTTCGGAGATTTTTGGCACTGCGTTTCTGAGGCTGGGCAGAAAATACCAGCCGGGATTTGTAATTACCGTGGAACCGGGCTGCTACTTTATACCTGCCCTGATTGACCAGTGGCAAAGCGAAGGAAAATTCAAAGAATACATCAATTATGACAAAGTGAATGAATACCGCGATTTTGGAGGTATCCGCATTGAGGATGATGTATTGATTACAGAAACGGGTTATAAAATTTTGGGGAAACCCATTCCCAAGACCATCGAAGAAGTGGAAGAAATTGCAGGAAAAGAATAGTCCATCCTTGCAACATTAAAAGAATCACTTTTTCCCGGAAAATCCGCGGGAACAAAAAAGGGAGCATCATTGTGAATTCAGCCGGGAATGCCGGAGAAGGACTGATGCTCCTTTCTTTTTGCCGGGTTATTCACAGAATATTTCATATTCAGGAGCGTATCCTGTAAACAAATCACCTATCCGAAGTTCAAGCACCTGATCAAGGCATTCACCAGCACCCCAGATTTCAACCCCCAGCTCCTTGAACCCATCATAATTGTGCTCCCATTCGCCGGTTTCGAGATTATAAAGATAAGCACTGTAGCTCAAGCTAATGGTGTAAGCCACTCCCTCGCTGAGAGGTATGGATGCTGACTCCTCTCCAATGGTTATGTCCGTAAGAACTTTATCGTTAAAAGATATTTCAAGCACATCAAATTCCTGGAAAGGCAAATCCTGCCCGGCTACACGTAAATCAGCATACATAAGGTTATGTACAGTGATTCGATAATCCGTTGACTCCTGAATTGTACATGAGGATATGCCCATTGCAAGAAGGAGTAAAAGCAAAAAATGGGGTAAACGAGTTTTCATAGCAGTGATATTTAAACTTTATATGTATTATGTTTTTAAAAAAGCCCAGCAGGTAACCCAAAAATAATATGTCAAAAATTCAAACGGGCTTTCCGGTAATTGTTAAAATTCTTTTCAATCATGTATCAAAATCAATGCCGAAACACAGAAATAATTTTGTCAGTATTTGATTTTCTCCAATGTATTTTCTAACCCCTGTTCTCGTTGGAATTAGTCAGCGCATGAACTGTAGTCATACCCTGACCGTTCAATAATCGTGCACCTGTTCAAAGCCTTACCAAAATCAAGAAACCCCGCCACGAGTGACGGGGTTCTTACCTTTGGGGAGGCTGTTGCACCTTTTCTTTTCGGAGCAACGTAATTTCTTTCCTGATGTTACCTTTTTGCCGGATGATAAGGTGATTACCAATCAGTTGTTCTCGTAATTAAACTTTTTTTTTAAATAAATCTTTGCTGGCTCAGCTTCTGCAACTTTAACAAAATCGATGCCGTGCATCTGGCACCAGTTAGAAAAATTTTCACTGGTACTGCCATTTTCGGAAAAGTCGCTCAACAGGTGCTGCTCTACGCAAACAAGATCTCCCCTGGTTTTTAACAGTTTTAATACAATATCTCTGTAGGTCATAGGGTGTGGTATATAGTGTTAATGGAATCATTGTGCAACAAAGCAATCAGTCACGGCTGATTTGCAAAGCTGTAAGTTGTCGCTGTATATCTTTATAGCTTCTTATTAATTTGGCAATCAATTCACACTCACGTGTATTGAGCAAATAAACTACCTCTTTATTATTCTCCAGATCTTTCAGATACTCCAGTTCTTTATCGGTTAACATCATGGCTATTATTTTTTTTGGTTGTATTGTTTTATTGCTACAGTAAATCTTTAAAACAAAAGTACTGGATAGGGATTCAAAAAACAGTATGGATTTTACCTGATTTTTATAGGTGAAAAACGTGGTATTAGTGCTGAATTTATAAAAGCATGTTACCAGCTCGTTTTCGTGAAAAGCACAAAAAACCGGCACCCGATCCAAATATGGACCGGGTGCCGGCGGATATATTATTACGTCAGCAAACTCCTGTCAGGAAATTCGCTTTTTAATTTCGGCAGTTTCTTTTTCGAATCCGGGTTTTTCCAGCAAAGCGAACATATTCTTTTTGTAGGCCTCAACACCGGGTTGATCAAATGGATTCACTTCCAGCATATAACCGCTAATGGCGCAACCCATCTCAAAGAAATAAACCAACTCTCCCAGGATAGATTCATCAATTCGTGGGAGTAAAATTTCCAGGTTGGGCACCTCTCCATCTACATGGGCGAGCATTGTTCCTTCTTCTGCCATCTTATTGACATAGCTCATCCGTTTGCCGGCCAGAAAATTAAGCCCGTCAAGGTCATCTTTATCAAGAGGGATCTCAAGGGTATGCTGCGGTTTTTCAACCCTGATAACAGTTTCAAAAATATTGCGCATCCCGTCCTGGATATATTGTCCCATGGAATGCAAATCTGTGGTAAAGTTTACACCGGCAGGAAAAATTCCTTTATTTTCTTTTCCTTCACTTTCACCGTAAAGCTGTTTCCACCATTCCACCATATACATAAGATTTGGGGTATAGGAAGCCATAATCTCGGTGGTATGACCTTTACGGTAAAGCATATTGCGTACTACTGCATAAAGGGCAGCAGGGTTTTTGAACAAATCTTTTTCCTGGTGCAAAAATTGTTGCATATTGCTTGCACCTTTCACAAATTTCCTGATATCAAAACCTGCCACGGCAATGGGTAAAAGACCAACCGGCGTAAGAACAGAATATCTGCCACCCACATCGTCAGGTATTTCATAACTTTTGTATCCTTTTTCGGTAGCCAGGGTTTTCAATGCTCCCCTTTGAGCATCGGTAATAGCGTAAATCCGCTCACCGGCTTTCTGTTCACCAACCTTTTTTTCGAGGTGGGCTCTGAGCAACCTGAAAGCGATGGCTGGTTCGGTGGTAGTTCCCGATTTACTGATTACAATGATGGAATAATCTTTATCATCCAGAAACTGCAACAGCTCAGACATGTAATCTTCACTGATATTTTGCCCGGCATACACAACCATTGGGTTTTCATTCTGCTGGTACTGCATCTGGTAAAAGTTGCTGCTCAAGGCATCAATTATTGCCCTTGCCCCCAGGTAAGAGCCTCCAATACCTACAACAACAGCTACTTTTGATTGTGCTTTGATACGCGCAGCTGTTTTTTCAATATCAGTAAGTAAGGCATTGTCAATCTCTGAGGGGAGGTTTACCCATCCCAGAAAATCATTACCGGCGCCCTCTTTATTGTATATTTTCTTTTGAAGCAATTCTACTTCAGATTCAAACAGTTTGATCTCATTGCTATCAACAAAATCAGCTGCTTTATCTATTCTGATTTTCAATTTTACCATGATCCGTTTTTTATTCTAGTTTACGGGCTATTTCAATGGTTTCGTAGGCTTCAATAATATCTCCTACTTTAATGTCATTGAATTTGTCGATGTTCAATCCGCATTCATAACCAGAGTTAACCTCTTTCACATCGTCCTTATAACGTTTGAGTGATCCCAGGTAACCGGTATACACTACAATACCATCGCGGATAACGCGAATACTGGAGTTGCGGTGGATTTTACCATCAAGCACCTTACAGCCGGCAATGGTGCCGACTTTGGTGATCTTAAAGGTTTCCCTCACTTCAATATTGGCAGTAATCTTTTCCTCAATCTCCGGAGAAAGCATACCCTCAATGGCTGATTTGATCTCATTGATGGCATTATAGATAATAGAGTACATCCGAATATCAATTTCTTCATTCTCGGCGAGCTTGCGGGCTGCCATCGATGGTCTTACCTGGAACCCGACAATAATTGCATTGGATGCTGATGCAAGCAATACATCGCCTTCGGTAATAGAACCTACGGCTTTGTGGATGATATTCACCTGAACTTCTTCGGTAGAAAGTTTAAGCATCGAGTCTGCGAGAGCCTCTACTGAGCCATCCACATCCCCTTTGATAATCACATTGAGTTCCTTGAAGTCTCCGATAGCAATACGACGTCCGATTTCGTCAAGCGTAATGTGCTTCTGGGTTCTGAGACCCTGCTCACGAATAAGTTGCTGACGTTTGGATGTAATGGACTTGGCTTCCTGCTCGTCTTCTACCACATGGAAGATATCCCCTGCCTGAGGGGCTCCGTCGAGACCAAGAATAAGAGCCGGTGTTGCGGGACCACATTCGGTTATGCGAACATTTCTCTCGTTGAACATCGCTTTTACCCGTCCATGTGTATTGCCGGCAACTACTATATCCCCGACTTTGAGGGTCCCGTTTTGCACAAGGATGGTAGCCAGATAGCCACGTCCCTTATCCAGGGAAGACTCGATAACTGTACCCGAGGACAGTCTGTCTGGGTTGGCTTTCAGATCGAGCAGTTCTGCTTCCAGCAATACCTTCTCCAGCAGTTTTTCAATATTGACACCGTTTTTGGCAGATATCTCCTGGCTCTGGTATTTACCACCCCAGTCTTCTACCAGGATATTGATTTTGGCCAGTTCTTCTTTAACCCTTTCCACATTGGAGTTGGGTTTATCAATTTTGTTGATGGCAATCACCAGCGGAACGCCGGCAGCCTGCGCGTGATTGATTGCCTCAACGGTTTGTGGCATCACGTTATCGTCGGCAGCAACCACAATAATGGCTACGTCCGTTACCTTTGCTCCCCTTGCACGCATAGCAGTAAATGCTTCGTGACCGGGAGTATCCAGGAAGGTTATCATTTTACCGTCTTCCAGCATCACAGAGTAAGCTCCGATGTGCTGGGTTATACCGCCTGCTTCTCCGGCAATTACATTGGCATGACGAATCTGGTCAAGCAAAGAAGTCTTACCGTGGTCAACGTGCCCCATTACGGTAACAATGGGAGCTCTGTTTTTGAGCTGATCAGGGCTGTCTTCGATTTCCACTCTTGCTTCCTGAGCCTCTACGCTGATAAATTCAACATCATACCCAAATTCATCGGCTACAATGGTAATGGTTTCAGCATCGAGTCGTTGATTGATGGAAACCACCAATCCCAGGTTCATACAGGTAGAAATAATCTGAACAACAGGGACATCCATCAGGCTTGCCAGTTCGTTGGCAGACACAAATTCGGTAACCTGCAGTGTTTTTTCTTCTGTCTCCGCCCTTTCCATATCCTGGGCTTTCTGCTTATGCTGTAAATCGCGTTTCAGCTTGCGGTGCTTGGCACTTTTAGATTTACCTCCGCCACTTAAAGAAGCAAGGGTTTCCCTGATTTGACGAGAAATTTCTTCATCACTTACTTCGGGTTTAACAAAGTCTTTGCGCGGGGCTCTTTTGCCCTTGCTCTGCTGTTGTGGTGCGGGTTGTCTTTTTTGTTGACCCGGTTTCTGGCTTTCAGTCCGGCCGCCTGCCGTTTTTCTTGCATCTGCTCCTTCAGTAGTCTTGGCAGCAGTCTTATCGCCCTCCTGAACGCGCTCCTTGCGAATTCTTTTGCGTTTTCTTTTCTTTGGCTTATCGGCATCAGTGCTGGAGGCAACAGGCTTTTTAGACTTATCTCTGGCAGCAGGAAGCTCAATTTTACCCAAAATAGTAACACCCTCGAGCTTCTTCACTTCTGTTTTATGGAAGTTATCCGATGATTTGGGTTGGTCTTCTTTGGGTTTTTCCTGTCCTTTTTCTGTGGAAGGTTCAACCTTTTCAGCCTCTTTTTTATCTTCAACAGGTTGCTTTTCTTTGTCTTTTTCAGTGGCAGGTTTTTCTTCCTGCTTAGCAGCGGGTTTAGGAGCTGTTTCCTTTGGTGCTTTTTTCTCTTCAGCGGGCTTTTCAACTTTTGGAGCAGCAACGTCAGGTTTTTTCTCCTCTTTTTTCTCCTCCTTCGCCTCTTCTTGTTTCTCCTCTTTCTTCTCCTCTTTAACCGGCGTCTCTTCTTTGGCCTTCTTTACGGGTTCAGCAACCTTTTCTGCGGGCTTTTCAGCAGCAGGAACCTCCTTTTCAACAGGAGTCTCGGGTTTTTTTTCCACAACAGGCTGAGTTTTTTTCTCCTCAGGTTTTTCTTCCTCAGGGGCAGGTTTTTCTTCTTTTTTAGCAGGTGCTTTTCCGCTTAACTTGTCGGAATCGAGCTTGCCCAATATTTTGGGCCCCGAAAGTTTTACCTTTTCAGAAGCTTCATCTTCAGGCTTTTTCTCTTCTTCAGACCTGGCTTCTTTAACCAGTGAAGATTTGAGATCCTTGATAAGCAATTCCTGCTCTTCCGGCTCATCCTCATCTTTTTCCTTTTCTTTGCGCGCAGCAACTTCTGGCACATCCTCTTCCTCCTTGCTGCCATCGGGTATAGAAATACTTTCCCTTTTGGTAAAGCTTAAACCGGTTTTGCGCACTTCATCTTTCAGGCTTTTCTCTTTTTGAAATTCTTTAGCCAATATTTCGTAAGCCTCCTGAGATAACTTGGTATTGGGATTAGAGTCAATGGACATACCTTTTTTAGCAAGAAAATCAACAATGGTGGATGTACCAATGTTAAACTCCCTTGCAATTTTACTTAATCTTAATACTTTGGTGCCCTCAGTCATATTGGAATTTCGATTTACAAAATAATTTTGAAGCCTTTGAAAAATGTTTGCAAAGTTATATAATTTATTCAAATTCTGCTCTTAATATGCTTAATACTTCCTTAATAGTTTCTTCTTCAAGGTCTACTCTCAACACCAAATCGGAGAGTGACTGATTGAGGATACTCTTGGCTGTATCCAGCCCAACCACCTTAAACTGGTCGATAATCCATTGTTCGATTTCATCGGAAAACTCCTGTATGTCAACATCTTCAGAATCCTGCTCTGTATCGCGGTACACATCGATTTCGTATCCGGTAAGACTTCCGGCCAGTTTGATGTTGAATCCACCTTTGCCAATGGCCATTGAAACCTGATCGGGTTTGAGAAAAACCTCAGCTCTTTTGGCAGCCTCATCAATATTGATAGAGGTAATTTTTGCCGGACTCAGTGATCTTGAGATGTAAAGATTGGGGTTGGATGTAAAATTGATTACATCAATATTTTCGTTCCTGAGCTCCCTGACAATGCCATGAATCCGTGAACCTTTCATCCCCACACATGCTCCCACCGGGTCAATGCGGTCGTCGTATGATTCTACCGCAACTTTGGCTCTTTCGCCGGGAGCTCTTACAATTTTCTTGATGGTAATCAGCCCGTCGTGTACTTCAGGCACTTCCTGTTCAAACAATCTCTCCAGGAAAGCATTTGATGTGCGCGAAAGAATAATCAACGGATTATTGTTTTTGATTTCTACCCTCGCTACAACCGCTCTCACGGTATCTCCTTTGTGAAAACGATCCGATGGGATTTGCTCTGTTTTAGGCAAAATCAACTCAATATTTTCATCATCAAGCGCGAGCAATTCTTTTTTCCATACCTGGTAAACCTCTGCAGTAATCAACTCTCCTACCCGCTCCTGGTATTTTTTATAGATACTGTCTTTTTCCAGTTCCAGTACTTTGGTGGCAAGATTTTGCCTGATGGAAAGGATTTCGCGTCGTCCAAAATCAGCCATTTTAACCGGTTCTGAAACTTCTTCTCCAATCTCAAAATCGGGTTCAATCCTGATGGCTTCCGAATATTCAATTTCCTTGTTAGGATCTTCCACTGCACCATCTTCAACGATAATACGGTTGCGCCACACTTCGAGGTCTCCTTTATCGATATTCACGATAATATCAAAATTCTCGTCGGATCCATATTTTTTCAACAGCATGCTGCGGAATACGTCTTCCACGATAATCATCATAGTGGGGCGGTCGATGTTCTTTAGCTCCTTAAATTCGGAAAACGACTCCACTAAATTTATACTTTCCATTGTTCGGTTTGATTAAAACAGATTATACGAATACTTTTATTTTTTATCCTTGCTTTTGAAAGACACCTGCACTTTTACTTCTTTTACTGAATCATAGGAAAAAGTCTGTATAGGGTCTTCCTGCGGTTCTTTGTCTTTTCTTTTCTTTTTGGGGAGTTCTTTTTCGATGGTAAACCCATTTTCATCGGCAGCTACCAGGGTCCCCTTAATTTTTTTTCCTTCTTCGTTTACAAATGCGATTTCCCTTCCTGTATTTTTTTTGAACTGCCGGGGCATGGACAGGGGGCGTGAAATACCCACGGAAGATACTTCCAGTTCGTAATCCTCAATGTCGCGATCATAAGTAGATTCAATGAGTCTGCTTACTTCCACGCATGAGCTGATTGGCACCCCCTCATCTCCGTCCAGAAAAACACTTATCTGATTACCTGATGCCACTTTTAGCTCCACAAGGAACAAGGGCGATTCGGCAAGATGATCTTCAACTAACTGAGCAATTTTTTCTTTGTTTAACATACCTGTGCTTATAAAAGCCGCTAATCATTTGTAAAGCGCACCGGAAAGAGTTTTAATGTTGATATTCAACACTTTAACAACACCCTCCGGACAATGTTCAATAAAACAGGGGACTGTAGGGTCCCCTGAGCATAAAATGCATTAGCAAATTATGGTGCAAAGTTAATCAAATTTTATAACAATGCAAAAAATGTTCTGAATTTTAGGCATTTACATCCAAAGGCTTTAAAATCAGTATCCATTTGGCCTGAATAACAAATCCGCTTCGCAGCAGTTCTACAGAGCCAAAATTATCAGAATAGCCTCATGTACATATCGTAATAGTGATCAAACACTTCACCTGACAGCCCGGCAAGTTCTGTTTGCTGCTCCATTGCCGAAACCTGGCTGATGCGCTGTATTATGGCCAGGGACTCCTGCATGGCACCTTCAAGATTTCTGACACGGTTTTGTCCGAAGGAGAAATACCAGGCCAGGTTTTGCTCTTCCCAGCTGAGTAATCTTTCAAAAACCTCATTCCCCTTGTCAAAAGCTCCTGCACTGTAATAGGCTTCTGCCATCATCAGGTTAAAATAGTTATAGGGCACCTGATCTTCCGGCATGATTTCATGGGCATAATCCAGCACTTCAACGGCCCTTTCAGGTTGTTCTTCTTCAAGCAAAGCCAAAGCAAGACGGTGGAAAATATTTCTGAAATTTACCGTGAGCCTGATGTGGTCTTCACTGAGATAAACCGAAGGATCGTACATATTACCCCATTGGAATTTGTTCATGATGTTGTCGTACAGGATTCGGGTGTTGACTCTGCCTGTTTGAGCCTCCGAACTTCTGTTTCTGATGGGTACCAGTCTGTAGGCCATCCCTTCGAGCTGGAAGTATTCTTCCAGCCCCATATAAGCTTCTGCCCCGGTGGTGATAGCAAAATAAACCGGTCTTTCCCAATTATTGGTAGCCAGGAAGTCGAGTGCCATCAGGTTGTTTTTCTGCAATCCACCGGAGGAGGCAGGAAACTCCCACTCAACTGCATCCACTATCAGATGGGCATCTTCGGGTGCTACCGTACCATTCTGAACCACAGTGGCTGAGTCAACCGGGATTCTGAATTTTCTGGTGGGCACAAAATTCTCCATACTCCTGCCGATCCGTCTTTTATTATCTCCCGTTACAAAATTGATGATACTTTTCAGATTGACAAACTGCCCTTCCAGGCGGGGATCTTCTACAAAATAGAGAAAATCTCTTGTGCCATCAGGATATTGATGGGGTTCAAGGCTGAAAGGAACTGCATCTGCTTCGTAGGTTTTTCTTCGCATCATGCCATCAATGTACCAGTCGGTATTGAGAAGGCTGAGGTTAACTACCTTGATGTCAGTCCGGATGCCTTCTACTTCCTGTGCATACCAAAGCGGGAAAGTATCATTGTCGCCCATGGTGAAAATGATGGCATTGGGCGCACACGACTCCAGGTAGTTGATGGCCACATCGCGGGTTACATAGCGTCCGGACCGGTCATGGTTGTTCCAGTTTTCTTTGGCCATGATGGTGGGCACCAGCAAAATACAGAGTGCAGTACCGGCAATGGCAGAATACTTTCCTCCCAGCTTTTGCTGCAACACATCAATGAGCGACAAGGCCCCTAACCCGACCCAGATGGAGAAGGCATAAAAAGAGCCAATATACGAATAGTCCCTTTCCCTGGGCTGAAACGGGGTTTGATTGAGATATATGATGATGGCAATTCCGGTCATGACAAACAACAAACCGGTCACAAGGGCATCATCAGGCCTTCTCCGTGCCTGAAAGACCAGGCCAATTATCCCCAGAATAAAGGGCAACATATAGTATTTGCTGTGGCCCCGGTTAGAAGTAATGCTCTCGGGCAAGGTATCCTGTGGCCCCACAAAAATATTATCAATAAACTTAATACCTGTCATCCAATTACCCCGGGTAGCTTCTCCATGTCCCTGCAGATCATTCTGGCGGCCCGAAAAGTTCCACATCAGATATCTCATATACATATGGCCAATTTGATAACTCAGAAAGAATCTCAGGTTTTCAGTAAAAGTAGGTTTATTAATCACCTGGGTAGTACCGTCACGGCGCTGCACCCTAACAGCTCTTCCCTGCACTTTTCCCCAGCTTTCATAAGCTCTTTTATGATGAGCCTGGCTGCTCCACATGCGGGGGAAAATGGTCATGAAGTCAGAATTGTAAACCGGCACGGTTCCTTCATTGCGGTTGATTATCACATACTTCCCCTGCTGTTCATCTTTTCTCCATACCACGTGCCCGTCATCAATTTCGTCGATGGGAGCATTGTAGTACGGCCCATAGGTTAAGGGCCATGTTCCGTATTGCTCTCTGCCCAGGTAGGCCTTCAGGGAAAGAGCATCCTGGGGGGCATTTTCGTTGATGGGAACCTGGGCGTTGGAACGGATTATGAGCATCATGAAAGAAGTATACCCAATGAGGATAAACATAAAGGCCAAAATGATGGTATTGAACAATACTTTTTTCTTCTTGTGGGTCCAGTAAAGTCCGAAAACAATCAGGGATATGACAGCCAGGAAATAAAAAACAGTCCCGGAATGGAAGGGCATTCCCAGGCTATTGACAAAGAATTTTTCAAACCACCAGTCCAGGGTCAGAACACCCGGAATAAACATATTCTGGATGAAACCCAGTAGTGCAATAGCAATGATACCGGTAAGGATAATCCCATTGCGGGTTGCTTTGAATTTTTTGAAATAATAAACGAACACGATGGCGGGGATGGCCAGCAGGTTGAGCATATGCACACCAATAGATAATCCAATGATAAAGGCAATCATCACCAGCCATTTGAGAGAGTCGGGCTCATGCTCACTGGCTTCCCATTTCAGAATGGCCCAGAAAACAAATGCGGTAAGAAATAAAGAGGTAACGTATACTTCGGCCTCAACTGCGGTAAACCAGAAAGAGTCGCTGAAAGTAAGAGTTAAACCGCCCACAATTCCGGCACCCCATACAGCCCAGGTTTTTGCACTGGTAGCATCGGCAGTAATTTTCAGCACCCTGTGCCCGAGCATACTTATAGTCCAGAAAAGGAACATCACAGTAAGGCCACCGGCAACAGCCGACATAGAGTTGATCCAGAATGCCACCCGCGATACATCGCCCATGGCCAGCAGGGAAAACATACGTGCAAGCATCTGGTAAAGAGGCGCCCCCGGGGGGTGAGCAATCTGTAGCTTAAAAGAAGTGGCAAGACGTTCTCCTGCATCCCAGAAACTGGCTGTAGGTTCAACTGTTAACATGAATACTGTTGTGGCTGCCAGAAACATTGACCAGCCGAGGATGTTGTTAACACTCTTAAATGATTTGAAGTCCATTGAATTGAGGGATTGGTGTTACTATTGCAATTAATGATTGATATGCAGCTAATTTACAGCGTGCGAAGATAATAAGAAATTCTCACCTCTTGCAGCGATTTTAACAATCATTTGGGGAAAGGAAAATCCAATAAACCCAAACAGAAATACTACCCTAAAATGCGACAAGCCTGAATGCTGTTACAAAAGAGCATTCAGGCCTGCAAAAAAAGAATGTATAAAGAAGTAAATTTTCTGCCCATCCTAATGGTTTCAAATCTCCCTCATAAACAAATCATAATAGCGTTCAAACACTTCTTCTGCTCTTTGGGCCAGTTCGTCCTGACCCATAAGTTTGCTAAGTTCAGATATACGCTGTACGATGATGAGCGACTCCTGTTTGCTGCTTTCCAGTCTTCTGGCGCGGTTGCCGGAAAAAGAGTAATAATAACGCAGGTTGTCTTCTTCCAGTTCAATCATTCTTGTAAAAATCTCCTCTCCTTTTTGCGGTGCTCCGGCATCATAATACACCTCGGCCAGTAGCATGGTAAAATAGCCATAGGGGATATTATGTTCGGGCATTACTTCCATGGCTCTGTCCAGCACTTCAACGGCCTTTGTATTGTCGCCTTCTGCCACCAGGGCTTCAGCCAGCCTGCGGAAGGTATTTCTGAAGCCGGTACTCAACCTTACATGGTCTTCGTTGAGATATACGGAAGGATCGTCCATATTACCCCACACAAACTTATTCATGAGATGGTCGTACAGGATGCGGGTATTGACCCGACCGGGTTCAGACCGATTATCCATAGGCGTTTTGATGGGCACCAGCCTGTATGCCAGTCCATCCAGCTGAAAATATTCTTCCAGGCCGATATAAGCTTCCGGGCCTGTGGTAATGGCAAAGTAAACAGGGCGTTCCCAGTTGTTGGTAGCCAGAAAATCAAGCATCATAATATTGCTCTTGCTTACTGCCCGTGAAGGAAACTCCCATTCCACAAATTCTTCTATCAGATGGGCATCCTCGGGTGCCACAGTTCCGTTTGCCACGACTTTTGCCGAATCAACCGGCAGGCGAAACTTCCGCGTGGGGAAATAATTATCAGTAAACTGTCCGAAGTTTCTTTTGTTCTGATCGTTGGAGACAAAACTGATTATGCTCCGGAGATTTACATGTTGATCTTCAAGACGCGGATCTTCCATCACATAAAGGACATCCCTTGTTCCATCGCGATACTGGAGCGGTTCAAGGGTAAATGGCAACGGATCAGCTTCATAGGTTTTACGGCGCATCATACCATCGATATACCAGTCGGCATTGAACAGACTCAGGTTTACCACTTTGATATCAGTGCGCACTCCTTCTACCTCCTGGGCATACCAAAGAGGGAAGGTATCGTTGTCGCCCAGGGTAAAAATGATGGCATTGGGAGCGCACGATTCCAGGTAGTTAATAGCTACATCGCGGGTAACATACCTGCCCGACCGGTCGTGATTGTTCCAGTTTTCTTTGGCCATTACAGCAGGTACCAGTGCCAGACAAAGCACTGTAGCCACAACGGCGGAAAATTTCCCATTCAGCTTTTTCTGCAAAAGATCAGCCAGTGCCAGTGCTCCCAACCCCACCCAGATGGAGAATGCATAGAAAGATCCGATATAGGAATAATCTCTTTCCCGGGGCTGCCAGGTCTGATTAAGATACACAATAATAGCAACTCCTGTCATAAGAAACAACAGCCCAACTACCCAGGCATCTTTGGGATTTCTGCGATACTGGAATACAAGGCCGGCAATACCCAGAATAAACGGAAGCAGAAAATAGCGACTGTAACCCGGGTTTCCGGTAATACTTTCGGGTAGATTATTTTGCGGACCGTGAAATATCTGATCGACCGGTTTTATGCCACTTATCCAGTTTCCGAGATGGGGCTCTCCATGCCCCTGGATATCATTTTGCCTCCCTGAGAAATTCCACATCAAATATCTCAGGTACATGTGTCCCAGCTGATAGGAGAAGAAGAATCTGAGGTTTTCGGTAAAGGTAGGTTTGTTAATCACTTCCATATTGCCATCCCTTCCCGGCACTCGCACCGCTCTTCCCTGCACCTTGCCCCATGTTTCGTAGGTGCGGATATGGCTGTTGCTCCGGTTGCTCCACATACGTGGAAAAATCGTCATAAAATCGGGGTTGTACTCATATTCCATGCCATGACTGATAATCACATACTTACCTTGTTCATCATCTTTACGCCATTTAGGACGGGTTTCTATGACATCCTCTACCGGAGCATTGTAGTAAGGTCCGTAAAGTAACGGCCAGCTGCCGTATTGTTCCCTGCCAAGGTATGCGTTAAGAGATACAGCATTTTTAGGGGCATTTTCATTGATGGGCACATGGGCATTGGAACGAACAACCAGCATCAGGAAAGAAGTGTATCCTATCAGGATAAAGGTGAAAGCCAGGATGATAGTATTGAAAATCACCTTGTTCTTTTTGTGGGTCCAGTAAAGTCCGAAAACGATGGCCGATATGAGTAGCAGGAAATAAAAAATAGTTCCTGAATGAAAAGGCAAGCCCAGGGCATTGACAAAGAAGCGTTCAAACCACCAGTCGACGGTGAGAACGCCGGGAATAAAGATATTCTGGATAAAGGCCAGCAGTGCGATGGCAATGATTCCTGTTATAATAAACCCTTTGCGTGTAGTTTTAAACTTTTTATAATAATAGACAAAAACGATGGCCGGGATAGCCAGCAGGTTGAGCATATGCACCCCAATGGAAAGTCCTATTACAAAAGCAATCAGCACCAGCCATTTGAGTGAATCAGGCTCATGTTCGGTGGCTTCCCATTTGAGTATGGACCAGAAAACAAAGGCCGTCATAAACAAAGAAGTCACATATACTTCGGCTTCCACAGCAGTAAACCAGAAAGAATCGCTGAATGTGAGAGTCAATCCACCTACGATTCCGGCACCCCAAACAGCCCAGGTTCTGGCACTTCCTGCATCCGCAGCAGTTTTCAGCACCCGATGTCCGAGCATTGTGATGGTCCAGAACAGAAACATGACAGTCAATCCGCCTGCCACGGCCGACATAGAATTGATCCAGAAGGCTACCCTTGACAGATCGCCCATGGCCAGCAAAGAAAACATGCGGCCCAGCATCTGGTAAAGAGGGGCTCCCGGTGGGTGCATAACCTGCAGCTTAAAAGCACAGGCAATCCGTTCGCTGCAATCCCAGAAACTGGCTGTCGGTTCAAGGGTTAACATAAATACCGTGGTGGCCGCCAAAAATAGCAGCCATCCCAGCAGGTTATTAACAAATCTGTAAGATTTAAAATTCATGAGTTGTACGATTATTGATTAGGTCCATTTTATTGAGTCTATTCAGAAATCTAATTTCCTCCGGCAACCTTCAAATTATTTGATGTTTTTCCCACCGGAAAGTTTTTACATTTCACAAACGGAAAAATCGCATGTTTCTTGTTTGCTAAATTAAATATAAGTAACTCTGAACAATGCTATCTCTACCTCAAATTTCTGATAGCTCTGTGGACGTGTTCTTTGATGCGCTCATATACATCTCCCTGGCACCCCTGCCCGTCTACATCCACGAGAATCTTATTGTTGCGGTAATAATTGACAATGGCATCGTTGCGCTGTGCATGTTCTTCCAGGCGGGCCACGATGGTAGCTGCACTGGTGTCATAGGGCATTCGGTCATCGGTTTTGCTGCGTGCATCCAGCCTTTTTACCAGCTCCAGCTGCGGCACCTGGAGGTTTACCACACAATTGATGGCACAATTCTTCTTTTTCATGATGCCATCCAGGATATAGGCCTGCACCAGGGTGCGGGGATACCCTTTGAAAACATAACCACGGTTTACCCCATCCGAATCCCTGAGCTTTTTCTCAATCAGCCTGATAACGATTTCATCGGGAACCAGCAATCCTTTGGCCAGATAGGGTTTGATTTGCTGTGCCAGGTGAGAGTCCGTTTCGGCTTCAGCCTTTAACAGCTCACTGGTTGAAATATAAGTAAGATTAAACTCCTCTGCCAGTTTCTTTGCCTGGGTGGTTTTTCCCGAACCCGGAAAACCATACACCATGATATTGACAGGCTTGCTGTTGATTTCTTCAATCACATGATGGTTGATACGCTCAAAGACTTCATCCGTTGACCCCATACCATCTACCCTTACCAGTTTATCAGTATCCTGGTAAAACTCGAGCAAGGGCAATGTTTTTTCATGATATTCCTGCAGACGGCGTTTGATTACAGCTGCATTGTCGTCGCTTCTGTCCTGCTCTTTGGCCCGTTGCAAAAGTCTTTTGGTACATTCCTCATCAGAAATATCCATGATGATGATTTTACTGAGCGAAGTCTGCAACCCGGTAAACAATCCATCCAGGATATAGGCTTGCACATAGGTCCTGGGAAAACCATCAAAGAGAAAACCATCGCTGTTCTTATCTGAATAAATGGCGTTGCCAATGATTTGCACGATGATTTCATCGTCTACCAGCCCCCCCGATTCGATAATTTTACGGGCTTGCTGACCCAGGGGTGTATTGGCTTTCAACTCATTGCGAAGTGCCTCACCGGTAGAGATATAGGTTAGATTGTATTGCTTCATCAGCAAATCCGACTGGGTCCCTTTCCCTGCTCCGGGCGGGCCGAAAAGTATGAGATTTAGCATTGTTGTGTTTTTGTTTGGATATAAGGGTTCTGTTTTGATATGCTATGCATGCAAAAGTAAAAACATTATTCAATTTAGGAAGGAAAAATCACATATTATCAGGCAGTTTCATAAAACCGGATTTGTGTGAAATTTTATTAACATATACAGTAAAAATACAAGCTATTGGCACAGAAATTGATGCAAATAATCAAAGGAAAACACACAAAAATGGAAAAACCCTACAGATCAACTCACAACTCCGCCATTATTGCTGCTGTCTTTATGCTGATTATCGCAGGCTGCCAAAAGGATGAATCCGCACAAAAAGCAAATATGGCCATATACCTGAATGAGCCGATGCATTGGCATATTGCTTCCACCCCGCAGCATCAAACCAGCCCGGCAATGTTTCCTGAAGGCACCTTGCAAAATGACCTTGCTTTCAGATTCAATTCTGCAAAGCTTGCCTGGTATGTTATTGAACGACTTTTTACGGAAACAAATGAATTAACGCCGCCTCACATCGCCAATGATCCTGACCAACGTTCCAACCACTACATCAGAAAAGTGCTGAACACAGAGATATTGCCGGATGCAGACAATCCACAACCCATAGCCGCACTGAATATGGCTTTCTACCCCAGTGAGCGGGGACCCTACAATTATGACGTTGTGGGCTCTCCCTACAGCAGCGGCATGGTCATGGACGGCACCCTAAAGGACCCGCACACCCGGTGGGGAGGCATCATGCGTGCCCTGAACAAACCCGACCTTGAAGCGGCCAACGTAACGCACATTGAGTTTTGGCTCATGGACCCATTTATTTATCAACCCACCCATAGCGGGGGTGATTTGTACTTCAATCTTGGAGATATATCAGAGGATGTGCTTCGGGATGGGCAGAAAGCCTTTGAAAATGGTTTACCCACATCAACCGAGGTGGTAAATGTGGATACTACCATTTGGGGCAGGGTACCCACCATTCAGCCCATCGTACATGCCTTTGACAACAACACAGGGACACGGGAACACCAGGATGTGGGGATGAACGGGCTTAGCTCAGAAGATGAACGAAACTTTTACATGGAAAATTTCCTGGGTAAGATTTTAGAATACTTTGGAGAAAACTCTCAGGCCTTTCAGCTTGCCTGGGAAGATCCAGCAGCTGATGACTACCAGTACTTCCTTGGCAGCCAGCATGACCATAAACAGGCAGGTATTCCGGAACGGTACAAACGCTTTAACGGTCTGGAGGGCAATAGTCCTACCGCAGAGATGTCGCCTGAACCTTACCCTACCCATTCCACCCTCTTACCCAACACAGAAGATATCAACCACGATGGATTGCTCAACGAAACCGAGCGCTATTTCCAGTACAGAGTCAGCCTGAGGCCGGCAGATATGACGATTGGGAACAACTTTATATCCGATATCAGAGAGGCTTCTGTTCAATTGCCCAATGGCCAGACAGAAATCGTCCGCTGGTATCAGTTTCAGATACCCCTGGATCATCATGACCGCCAAACCTTTGGCAATATCAATGGTTTCAGCGATATCCGGTTTATGCGGATTTTTTTCAAAGGATTCAGTGAGCCGGTTATTTGTCGTTTTGCAACGCTTGAACTCACCACCGGCGCGGAGAAAGTTTCTGACAGTAAGTAAGATAAGGGCAAAACAGAATGCCCAGGGCCCTGCACCATTATATTGCTGATTTACAATTCCTCATCCGGTATGCCCTTCGGTTTGCGACGCATTTTACCTTCAGTAATTTTGTTCAGTTCATCAATAATTTCATACACCTGCTCTTTTTTCCATCCATTTCGTGCATTTATTTTCAAACGAAATTTGTCTGTCTCATAAATAAAAACTGCTATCCCATTACCAAATAAAAGTATTTGTGCATGATGAATCCAGAAGGAGATATCATCAAAGGAAATCTTTTTCTTTTGACTTATGAAATAAAATAGAGAGTAATTTACAGTAAAAGTCCTTGCTGCATAATCGATAACAACTTTATTAGTTACCGTAGGATTTACCATAAGCTTATATGCATAAAACCACAATGCAAGCATGCCCCAAACAAACAACAAACGTTTTGTATCAGAATAATTCATAGACGGCTCTCTCAATAAGCCAACATAATCTATAATAAACATCACTGCAACGACAAAAAATATTCGCATCAATATCTCCACACCTCTGGGAAAAGGAAATTTGAATGAGGGCTCAAATAACTTTTTTTCTTCTGTTTTCATAGTTGATTTATTTTGCATTTACCTGATTCTAGTGCCACTCAATTAGCATTCCCATGCTTAATGCCATCTCACCTCAAAACATCGCCCTTAGCTGTACCGTACCCGTATGTATGGCTGGCACATCGGGAGGTTTGCGGCCGTTGTAGCGGAAACTGAGCTGCAGATAAGCATTCAGGTTGTGCTGCCAGTTGATATTCCAGATATGGTTGGTTCCCTGGCGCAATCCCTGCAGCATTTCAAAGGCGATGGGAGTATTGGGGTCATGGGGAAAATCAATGAACGAGAGCTGATAACGCCATTGCACTGTGCCGCGCGCCGGAAAATTGAGCCGGTTTTCCAGTGCCAGTTTATGGGTAGCTGACCACTCCTCTCCATCCCGGTTATCTTGTTCCCGGTATCCATAGGAAAGGCTGACACGGATATTGCCTGCCGGTTGGATAGTAACAGAAGGTTCGATGTCGTAATACCGGATATGATAATTTCGCTGCAGGAAAAATTCGGATTCATTTTGTTTTTCTCCCAACTCTGCCTGCCCATGCAAAGAAACCCGCCAGTTAATGTTCCAGCGGGGCCGCAGTGCGTTGGACCTTATAACCCGACTTTCAAAACCATTGCTCAGCAGATTTTTGTTGCGGTTATCCTGAAAAGTCCATTCCAGGCTATACACCGGACTGGTGCGGTTAAAAAACAATGAATTGCGCACCACTGCATTGAGGCTGATAAGCAAACTATCGTCCACATCCGGGAGAAAAGGATTAAAGTTTTCCGGCTGCAACCCTCCCTCCTTTTTGTTATCAATGCGGTAATTGAGCCGGTTGGAGAACCGGGAAAGAATTTTCAATACCCCCTCTTTCTCACGCCATAAAACAGCAGGATCGATATTCAGGCTATGGCTGATGGCTGTGGAATACACAGGTACAAATTCGTCGGTGGGGATAAATACCCTGATAAAGTTGGCTTCTTCGGGATAGGGAGATATCTCAAACTCATCCAGTTCCTTGATTTGATTATCGTTGTAATCGTTCCACACATACACCCCCTGGCCTGCCGGAACTTCTACATACATATACTCCAGTTTTCTTTCGCGCCCGCTGGCTGTTTCATAAAATATATTAGATGTTATGAAACCACCGCCCCATTTGGAGAAATAATCGACCCTTGCATTGAGGCTTTTGTCACTCTGTTCACCTGGGCTGCGTTGGCGAATTATATCAAGTTCTCTGTAAGTAAGCTGAATTCCTGCCCGCTGACTGGGATTGCGCAGGTATTGGTACTGAATTCCATAATCTTTTGCATGGGAGGCACTTTCAAAGCCATCACCCACCGGCAAACCATCCTCCCGAACCCGGTAAAAGAGCCTGTATTGGTTTACGGCAGTATCAGCCTGGGCAACAAAAAACTCCCACTGACTAAATTGGCGGCTGATTCCGGAAAGCGTATCTGCTTCTTCTCCAAAAATCCGGTTGTTCTCCGTCTGGTGCTCTACCCCGGCGCGCAGCACTTGCAGGTCGCGAACATATTGTGCACGGTGCCGGTAAAAGTCAGTATCGCGCAAGCCGCTGCTGCTGAGCAGGCTGCCGTAATATTCCAGCTGATTCCGCCCCAGACTCAGCCTTGCATTCATACTGTTAAGAAAGCCACGGTATTGGTCACCCCTGAGGTAAGCCCGAAAGGAATATTCCGCCATACCCATTTGGGGATGTTCGGCCCGAAAGGAATATCCTGGAAGATGCTCCTGTTCTGCACTCCAGCCGGGCTCAAGATTCCAGTTGCGTTCAAATTCCACATCCCGGTATCGTTCCAGTGGGCGGAAGTTTTTATCTGTCATTTCCCAGGTGAGTCGGTTTTCCAGTGTCCACCCCTCTGATTTTTCCGCCCTAGCCGGACGTTTATCATTCAATTCAAAGCGCAGGGCATGCCCCACGTTATTGTCCTTGTGCAAATCAGAAAACAGGTTGACATCTCTGTTGGACAGGGCATATTCAAAGGACGCTTTGCTATGGGGAGTAATATTCACATCACCTCCCAGGGAAAGCATCTGGTGATTTTTGGGCGTTACCAGCTGAATAATGGGTTCGTGCGTGCCCTGAGGTATGTCGTTGATGGGTTGAATCCATTCATACACCCGACCGTTGGCGGATGTGCTCACCTGTCGGTAATTCCCGTTTCCTTTTCCCACAAAGCTGAATCCCAGCTGATAGAGCGCTGTCTCCGGGTCGGTGGAGTAAACAAAAACGGTATCAAACCCCAGGGTATCGGTAAGGCGATACATTACCCTGTCGTTGAAAAAGCCTGTACTGTCAATATTCCAGTCGAAAGCCCTGTGGATACTGTCGCCCACAGCGGCCATAAGCGCTTTTCTTTCTTCAGACACTTCCTGAAAAAGAGGCTGGTTAGGATGATCCTGCTCACTGAAGAAGTTCAACCGGAAAGAGGCCTTCTCATAAGCTATTTCGGCACCGGTAAACACCATGGAGCGGGCATAGTTTCTTTCGGCGTATTCAAATTCGACGATGATGCGGCTTTCCTGGGTAATCATCACCGAAGAGGTAAAGGTAATTTCTGCTGTATTATAATCGATGATATAATCTCTGTCCATTCCCCGCTGCAGGGCACGTCCGTCGAGAAATACCCTTTCAGTTCCTGCCAGCACAAGGATGAAAGACTCGCTTTCATTTCCGGTGAGGCGGTACGGCCCTTGATTTCCTTCCTGCCCCTGCAACTGATTGCGGGCATACTTGCCTCTGGAAATGGCTCCCGCAGCAGTGGTGGTAAGCTTACCTCCCCCAAGGATGGTTGTGTCATTTTCTTGTGTGGTAAAGGAAATTTTTGCACCCCGGGCCTTCCTTGCCAGGTTGAGAAAATAGCCGGGCGGTTTTTCCAGTTCAAAATCTCCGGCAGTAAGGGAAGCGCCATAGCCATCCAGCCGGATAAAAACCTTGTCGAAATCCTGCAATTGCTGTGTGGTGCCTTCAGGCTGAAAAGGGATATTCTGGTCGGATACGACCGCAAGGATTACAATATCATCGGTGAGTTGGCCATTGAGCTGCAGATTCATGGCCGAATTGAGTGCCGGGTCCTGCCGGTTACCCAAGGTAAGGCCCCGGGTGATGCTGCCACTGCTTTCCAGTCCTTCAAACCGAAGCAATCCCTGCTCAGGGAAGGCTCGCTGCACAGGCACCACCAAAGGGTCTTCGCCGGGACCGGGCAGCCGGATCAGCGAAGTATCACGCGCAAAAACCGGGGCTGCCAGGTTGATGGGCCAGACCCGATAGCGCACACGCAAAGTATCTTCCTGCCAGAACTCCGGAATACGCAATTCAAGCCTTGCATCCACATAATCAAGTTTATAAAAGGCTTTATCCAAAGGCAGGTCATCGGGCCCCCAAATGGAGAAACTATCAGGCATGATGCTCAGGGTGTCGAGCAAATGAACGCGCTGCCCGGCAGGTATATGGTATTCGCGCAGGTTATCGGGCGGATCAGCCAGCAACCCGGGTACACAAACAAAGAATAGTATAACAATTGCAATGGTTTTCAATGTCAACCGGATTGGTGGTTTGTAATATTACGTCCTGTAATTTTTTGTTTATGCGTTTATTCCTGAATTTCTCGATTCAACGATTCAACGCCCTGCAAAAGCCTTTCACGTTCAGCTATTTAAAGGCTCAATAATAACCATAGAAACGATATCCAATCTTTCTGCGAATTTACGCTTTCTCAACAGATAATAAAAAAACAGCCGGTGGACCTTTTTATTGTCACCACCGGCTGCGTTCAGATTGACAGCAATTTTTTTCTAGAACAGTCCTGAAATGTTGCCATCGTTGTCGATATCAATTTTCTCGGCTGATGGCAGAGACGGCAAACCGGGCATACGCATGATGGTACCGGCAATGGGGATAAGGAATCCTGCGCCTGCGGCGACTTCAAACTCACGGATTTTTACCGTGAAGTTTTTAGGGCGGCCCAGCTTGTACTGGTCGTCAGAAAGCGACTTCTGGGTTTTGGCCACGCACACGGGAAGTTTATCCAGACCGATTTTTTCAAACATAGCTATTTGTTGCTTGGCTTTTACGGTGTATTCCACATGATCGGCTCCATAAAGCTTGGTGGCAATGGTATGCAGTTTTTTCTCAATGTCCCAGTTAAAATCATACAAAGGCTCAAAGCAGGTGGTGCAACTTTCAGCCGCATCTTTTACAAGCTCGGCCAGCTCTATTGTCCCTTCGCTTCCTTTTTCCCAGCCTTCACACACAGCCACTCTCACGCCCAGTTCTTCACATCTTTTAATTACCATCCTGATTTCCTCATCAGAATCGGTGGCAAATTTATTGATGGCCACTACAGGCTTAAGGTTAAAGTGCTGAATATTTTCAATGTGCTTTTCCAGGTTGGGCAAACCTTTTTCAAGGGCAGAAGTATTGGGTTCTTTGAGGCTTGCCAGCTTGGCACCGCCGTGATACTTTAATGCACGAATGGTTGCTACAATAACGGAAGCATTGGGGGTAAGCCCTCCGTACTGGCATTTGATATCCAGGAATTTTTCGGCTCCCAGTTCGGAGGCAAAACCGGCCTCAGTAACGACATAATCAGAAAGGGAAAGCCCCATTTTTGTGGCGATGAGCGTGTTGGTACCCTGGGCGATATTGGCAAAGGGTCCCCCATGTATGATGGCTGGATTGCCTTCGATAGTCTGCACAAGATTTGGCTGAATGGCATACTTCATCAATGCTGCCATAGCTCCCTGGGCATTAAAATCTTTGGCATACACCGGCTCGTCATCGTAAGTATATCCCACCAGGATATTGCCAAATTTCTCCTTCAGGTCTTCAATATCTTTGGCCAGACATAAAGCAGCCATTACTTCCGAAGCCGCAGTGATATCAAAACCGGTTTCACGGGGAATTCCCTGCTTGGGGCCTCCCATACCAATGATGATATTGCGGAGCGATCTTTCATTCATATCCATCACCCTTTTCCAGATAATCTTTCTGGGGTCAAGATTCAGCGAATTGTTGCGGCTCTGCAAATGATTGTCTACCAGAGCGGCAAGCAGGTTATGAGCTTTTTCCACTGCCGAGAGATCACCCGTAAAATGCAGGTTGATATCTTCCATGGGTAATACCTGCGACATACCTCCACCGGCAGCACCTCCTTTGATTCCGAATACCGGACCCAACGAAGGTTCGCGTATTACCACAGTAGTCTTTACCCCAATTTTGTTCAATCCTTCCGTTAATCCAATACTGGTGGTGGTTTTCCCTTCACCGGCGGGCGTTGGAGTGATGGCAGTTACCAGCACCAGTTTTTTGTTTTTCACTTTGCTTTCGTCAATGAGTTTCAAAGGCAGCTTGGCAATGTATCGTCCATACATGTGCAAATCCTTCTCTTCAACCCCCAGTTTGGAAGCAATTTCCGTAATGGGCTTCATGGTTGCAGCCTTGGCAATTTCCAGATCTGATTTCATAAATTCTACTTTTTATAAGGTTTGAATTATTGGATTATAAAGGTGCTTATGCATTTTAGTAAAAACCATAAGAACAGGTATTTGTTTAGCTCCACTGTTCAAAAGATGATTTTCATACACCAACGCGTTGTTAGAGCCAATAAAATTATAAATAAACGGCAAAAAAGCCATTTCAGAATAGAAGAAGTTTACTCCTCTGCAGGAATCTCTGTAGGGAAAGGCCCCTGCGACTCAGATAAAGGCTGATAGGTAAATCTGACAATGGTGAGCTTTTCGGTTTGGTCGGATTTAGGCGCTATGCTTCTGAAAAGCCAGAGATTAAAGAAAAGTCTTAGCCCGTTGGATTTTGGGATATCATTGCCGGTATATTGCCATTGGGCAATAATTCTGTCGTCGGGAGCTTCGTCCCAATGCCCGTGCCAGCTGCTGAAGAGAATTTCATCAGGTTTCCATACAATCCTGTGGGTGGTATAGGTACCACTGGCAATGACAGGAAAGCGGAATTGATTGCCCGGATAATCAGCAGGCTGAATAACATAGTTTCCAAACTGGTAATTCTCACTATCGCCCCAGCGACTGAATTCCAGGTCAATTTCATTTTGCTCATCCCGATAAAGGAAAACCCCTGCCACCACATGCGGGTCATAACTTGCCGGATCGGCGTCCAGGAAAAAGGTAAACGTGCCATAATCAAATGATTCCTTAGATATAACCTCTGTGGCGTACCACCTGCCATTTTCTTTGCGCGAGAGGGTAAGGTGAAGTCGCCCCCGGTCATCTACCCAGACATCAGAAGAATCATTGGACCAGAGATTGGCTCCGGGATTGCCAAATCCGGCCTTTACATCCCAGGTATACCCTGCAAACTCCAGGGAACGATGCTCGTGAGTAACAAAAAACAAAGGATTGGCAGACCAGTCCCAGCAATCGGTCCATTCATTGATACGTTCCTTTATGTAAACACCGACGGCAAAATGGTATTCACCTGCCTCTTCGGCAATCATTTTCAGGGGTGTGTGAATGCGTCTTGTTTCGGCGTTTAACATCACCTCTTTCTCAATACGTGAAACCAGTCCGGTGCGAATATTCTTTAACAGCAGCACCACGCCGGTTTTTAAGTTTTGCCCGGAAGGATTGCGAAGCAAAACATCAAAGGAAATCTCTTCTCCCTGCTGCAGGGAGGGGTTGGCCGAATTGCTCCTTACATATGAAGTCTGTACATCCAGAACATAGGGCATATTTCGCACAAAACTCATTTCGTTTCTCACAGAAGAAATTTCCACATCTTTCCAGATGCCCCACAATTCAACAGGGTTGTCAAAGGCCAGGCTGTTGCTCTTGTGTCTGCCGGTAACAGTGTAGGACTTGTGCACAGGCACATCGTAAAAAGTAGCCATACCGTCCAGGGTTTGTGACTCATCCCCAAAACGGCGACGTTCAAGCGTCACTGTTCCATTGGAGCCCGGAATGGCCATACTCCCCTGAGGTACATTTTTCAGATGTATCAACACACGTTCCACCTTTTCTCTCTTTCGTTCCTCTTCACCAGATACTATTTCCGGATTGTCGGGAGATGATGCACACAATCTCTGCGTCATGATTATCAATACAAAAAAAAGCCCAATCCTTGAAATATGCATAGAGGTAACAATGGTTTTTAAAACAAAGGCGAAAGGTAATAATTATTTCGTTGATTCGATGGACAACCGCAAAACATGAAGTAGCATTACGGGCACAACAAAGAGCTAAGGATGCGCTTACACTTGTAATGCCGGATATAAAAAAAACACCGGCTTGTTTAACCGGTGTTTTTTTATGAACAATTCATCAAAGATGATTATTTGACTACCTGTACTTTGGATACAGTCACACCTTTATCGGTGAAAACACGAATCAAATAAATCCCGTTATTGAAAGAAGAAACATCCAGTTGTGTTTCAAAACTATTGACAGGAAACTGCTGTATGGTTCTTCCGGTGAGATCACTTACCACAATTTGTTCGATACTCTCTTCAGATTGAATGGTAACCTGATTTGAAGCAGGATTGGGGAACATCACAAATCCTGTTTCTGCCAACTCATTTACTCCGGTAGGATCATCATCGTTGTACCAATAGGTATACTCATTATCGGCCTCCATGATGGTAACTTCACGATCAGGACCGCCTGAAGGGAATTCTGCTGTTTCATCATCCCAGGAGCCATTGATTCTGAATTTAAAGTTATAGGTTTCGCCCACTTCCAGGTCGGGAATGGTAATGGTGTAGGTAAGATCTTCGTCGTCTAACGGCACAAGTACCAGTTCTTCACCATCGCCCCATTCATTGAAGGAACCAGCAACATCCACAAAGTCTTCAGCCGGGTCAAATATTTCCCATTCGGCCCATACTGCCATCTTCACATTCAGGGTAAGATCGGCGAGTGCAGGGGGTTCTTCGGTTACTACCTCAACAGACATGCTTTCCAGAGCAACCCTGTCCATATCTGTAGAGCCATAATGACGGAAAGCAATATGTACTGTTTCTCCTGCGTATTGAGTCAGATCAAGTACTTTTTCCTGCCACTCCCAGTTCACATCGTCTTCGGTGAAGGTTTCTTCCCAAAGCATGGTAAAGCTTGCAGGATCGGTATCGGTAACAGAAATCAGTACTTCATAACGTTCGAGACGGAAACCAGGGGTACCCGCTGTAGGTGCTACATTAAACTTAAGTTCTATACTTTCTTCTTCGGCTACTTCATTGAAATAAATAGCGGGAGTAATCAGCCAGTTGTCGGGAGTTAAGGGGCCATCGGCCTCCAACCAGGAACGGGAAAGCATATACGTTTCATATTCTTCCGTTTCTTCATCCAAAAAGTCGGCCCAGTACCAGGTATGTGTATCACCATCGGCATCTACATTCAGCCAGCCTTCGGGAATCCAGTCTTCGGGAGTTTCTTCACCCAGGCCTGCGAAAGTTTCAACAAAAGGAAGAGGCATACCAGCTGGTGTTTCATCGCCAAACTGTTGCACTACAAGACCATTACCGGCAGCATAGGCCATCATCATCACGTTTCCGAAGGAGTCGGTGGCTATGTCAAGCCCCACACTGGCATTACCGTTGGAAACATCACCCAGCGCCAGAGAATACACTACCTCATCAGCAAAAGTGGAAGCAGCAAGGTTGGTTATGGCCTCCGTTACGGTTGCTCCATTATTGAGATCAAGAACATACAACATGTTTTCAACCGGATCCGTGCTTACATGCATATAGGCAAGGAATCTTTCTCCCTCATGATAAAACACATGGGGATACATAGACCAGTAGGGGAAGAAGTCAGAAGGGATACCAGTCAGCAGATTGAGTTCTTCATCAATCAGAGCAATACCTATAGATGAACCACTAACTACATAGAGATCTTCACCGGGCACCTGGGTAACCCTTGCAAAACTTACCACGTCGTCAAGTTCAGAAGCGGTAACGATATCTGGAGTTTCACTTACCAGCGCGCCATTTTCAATTTCCCATACATAGAAATTATTGGTATTATGAGCACTTACCACCACAGATGCAAAAACTGAAGGATCACCAATGACGGTAAAAGCATCGCCCAAACGGGCATCACCTGAATCGTATTCAATCAGCGCGACAGGTTCAGCACTGAGACTGTTCCAGTGGTACACTTTAAACATCCCCGGCATTACCATGTTGGTGGCAAAAATATGATCGCCGGCAGTAGTAACGTCGTTGATAACGAAAGTACCTCCGGCAACTCCGGTCATATCAAGTGCCTGTGGCTCAGCATCGGGATTATTAATATTCCAGTAATGAATATTATTTCCTCCCTGACGCGATGCAACAAACACATACTGTCCGTTGAAAGCAGCACCACGGTTTGCTCCCGGATCATTGATGAAATCCGGCAGAGTGCCCGAAGCCTGGCTCTTGTCCATCAAAATGGTAACCGGGTCAAGTGCAGCTGTTTCCTTGTTGGCCTCAACAGGCAAAAAGGCTCCTGATAACAAAAAAATCATCAGGAATGCAAAACTCATTTGTGTAAACTTTTTCATAAGCGGTTGTTTTTTAGTTTGTAAATAGGGTTGAAAATAATTCTTGTGTCTTATTATTATCATCTGAATAGGGGTCTGCGATAAGAATGAATTCCTATCCCTTGCAATTATACTAATTATTCCCATTATTTCAAAGAATTATTTAATATTTTTAAGATGGGAATTCCTGAGGTTTCTAAATGCCATCAAACCGCCAAATTAAGAATAGGTTACCACTAAAAATAGCAGCAAAACGGATTCTGTATAACTACCTAAAATGCAAATTGAAATCGGTTTATTCACTCTCTGAACATTCCATTGTTTTGTAAAATGCACCGTCAAAAAAGGTCCTGCCCGGACTATATAGTGACTAAAACCCATGAAATCAATAAGGGTTTTACCATCCAACCCTGCAAATAATGCGTATTTTGGTGAGGGCATGAATTGTAGCCATACCCTCACTGGCATTGCACAAAGGAGCTGTCCGATCCGGACTAGAGTTCCGGTAAGGACTATACTTGTGGTACCATCCCTTTTCGCAGGTAATGTGTTCTTTTCATTAACTCCAGGCCATTTGGAATCAAAGGTTTGGAGACGCGCCTTCATGCGCGTCTCTACCTTGGATCCGTGGGGTAAACGGGAGACGTGCCGTGCAGACACGTCTTTACAAGGGGCTACCATTGAAGATACCGGTCATCGTGCCGGGTTCGGGAGATTGTTGTTCGGGTATGTATATGAAATCCAGGGACTACTCACCCGCTGAGCGGAAGTTGCATTTCCGCTCCCATCATCACATTATGATAGCCCTTCTTGTCTGCATCTAAATAGGGCTCGCTGAAAAAGTTTTTAGTGCATCAGATGCAAGGCGACAAGGCGAAGTCGTATTAATATACTACGAGCTGAAGGCAACGAAGCAGATGATGTACTAAAAACTAACGCAAACATAAAGCAAAGTTTTTCTACTAATTGATCAATAAAGCTTGCACTTACAAGATAAAAAATATGATACAATAAATTAATAAACAGCTCATTGAGTGTTTCTCAGCAAGCCCTAAATAATCCGGAATACTAATTCATTCAAAGACATGCTTCAGCAAATCTCCTGGTTTTAATATTGATGTTCACTTCGGTTATCGAAGAAAGCGACAAGTTCAATAACATCATCATTTATTTGATACACTATAGAACTTTGGGAGGTTATAACACAGCGTAGAAGATTTTTTTGTTTATCCGAAGGGGGGCAAAGTCGTTTTTGTGTTTTCAGTTTCCTAATCAAGCTTTCAACTTTGGCTTCAAAGTCTACTGCCTCCTTAACAGTCCAATGTTTAAGGATTTGGGAAATTGTTTCCAGGTATGTTTCTTCTGCCAGAGGAGACCAGAAGATTTGATATTCTTTCATTTTCTGCCAAGCAAATTATCTGCTTTCCGTTTTACTTCTTCGTGGGGTATTCCCTCACCATTTTCAAGCTGCTGTAACCCAATATTTATGGCATCTTGTTCCTGATTGGAGATCGTTTCCCACCAGTCAACGTTTTTACTATTTAACGTGGTAAAATAAGCTTGTACCTTGCTAAGAATATTCTCATCATCGGTCTCAGCGATAAGCTTATGTAAATAGTTTTTTAAATCGGCTGTACTTGGATTCATAAGAATATTTTTTGTAAGACCACAAACCTTATGGCAATCATGTAAACAAAAATACAAAACATTAATGAAAAAATGAAGCACTGAAAATTGTGCACCCCCGCTTGAGCGGAAATTGCATTTCCGCTCCCACCAACATTGCACATGCAACATCCATTGCTTTTTTAGTGAGGGCATTGAACTGTAATCATACTCTCACAGGTATTGAACAAGGCGCTTGTCCGGCCCGGACTGCAGCTCCGGTCCGGACTAAACTTTAGCAGCACAACCCTCAGATATTTAACATAAATCCCTCTGATTTTCAAGCCTATCAATCAAAATATTTTGTATAATTGCAGGGTGTAAACCGGTCTTTGAAAAAAGAAATCTGCACCTTATACCCCTCAACAACAAAAGTGGAAATCTCGTGCAAGAGTTATTTTTTTGCACCAAGTGTGAATAATAATAATTGTATCGAAATAGATGCTAATAAGAGAGCTTTTGAGTTTTCTTTTGAAATCCTAATAGGTGGTAAGATTTTCAATTAAAAAACCTTGATTAACTATCTATTATGAAATTCAATTCAAAAATAACATGGATGGCAATTATTCTTATGCCTTTTTTACAGGGTTTTGGATGTGGAGATGACAGGCTGGTTTTCAATAATAATTCTAATATTGATATTTATATAATTTTTTCATGTCATCATAAGTTGGAGGATGTCAAATTTTACAGGCCAGATTATTATTGGGTTGATCATCTTCGGGATAGTCTATCTACAGAATCAGAATGGTTCATTAGAAAAAAGTCATCTCAATATATAATTATGAGAGGATCATGGCCTGGGTTTATCAGAGAATGTGAGAATGACAGGATTTACATTGCCGTCTTTTCTGACTCAATTGTAATGAATTATACTGATGAAGAGATACTGGAAAAGGAATTATTTGAAAAACGGATGGAGTTTACCTTAGAGGAATTAAAGAAAAGTAATTGGACAGTAACTTTTCCTTAAATCGGTCTTTGAAATCAATAAAACCAAGGCATATTAGTTGACATACTGTTTTGGTAAAATCAAAATACTTTAACCATGAATCACATATTCAAGCTGCTGATTGTATTGTTCTTCCTGATCCAAAATCCCGTAACTAGCTTTTCACAAAGATTGTATTGTGATGAGGGGTTTTCTTTTGACAACACTGACGATTTAAAAATTGCATACGATCACTATTTGCAGGTGTTCAAATTGCCTGAAAGCTTCTATTTAACAATCGATTATTACAGGAAGGACACTTTAAATGTATTTAGAGTTTATGCAATAAACGGTTTGTTTGAACTATTTTATAAAACACCGGATTGCTACCTCCTGGATTCAGGGGTGTTGATATATTTATATACGCCGGAATATAAACAAAGAAAAAGCAATTCCTATCGCGAAATTCTTTTGGAAGTCACTTCCGTTTTGTCGGGTTTCCCTGAAGTACAGGTTGACTGGGATAAAGATAGTATTACAGGAATTATCGGAAGCACAAGGGAAATTCACGGTTTTATTCATCCGCCGTTTTATGAATATTCTGTTTATCAGGGTAAAATCATTCATATTAGTGAAGTTTTTGAGATGTATTATCCCGACACAAGTCAACCCATAGGCATCCCAGCAGATCGATGGAGGATCAGGGAGCAAAAGTAATTATTAAATCCGCATTGCTCTTTTGCATCTACATCACATATTTTGCCTGGCAAAAGACTCCACTTTTGTTAGGGCATGAACTGTAGTCATACCCTCACTGGCATTGAACAAAGTTCCGGATCAGACAATACTTTAACCAGACATCAGAGGCCTTACGAGCTGCGCCCACAGCACGTAAGCATTTTCATTCAGATGTAACCCATCTTCCGTAAATTCTCTTTTCAATTGTCCGTTTTCATCAGCAAAAAAGGGATGTAAATGAAGATAACCAGCATTTTCCTGCACTGCCAGCTTATGAATTTTACTGTTTAACTGCCTGATGACCGGATTGGGTCGGGGTGGATTGTGCCGGGTGGGAAACAGAGATAGGAGATAAATCTTGCTGCTACCAGAAGTGAACTCCCTGGTTTTTGTCAGTAGCCGCCCGATGGTGTCCAGCGTATCTGCTTCATCGTAATCACGTGCCAAATCATTGGTGCCGATGCATAAAAACACCCTTTCCGGATTGCTTTTAAACCATCCTTTATGCATGGCACCAAGCACCTCTTCCGAGCTGTAGCCGGAAATCCCATGGTTTACATACCCTTTGCCCGGGAAATATTTTTCCAGGTCAAAACCTTCGGTGATGGAGTCTCCGATAAACAGTGCTTTCATGGGTGAATGAATGAGTTAGTGATTTAGTGGACTATTAATGTAAAGCAGAAGTCCCGAGACAACGAGAATGCGGCATGGGGGTATGGAGTTGTGCCGTGGCTTCGACAGGCTCAGCCACCGGAACGATGGTCCCTGAGCCTGTCGAAGGGTGGCCCCTGACCCCGGATGCTTCCAGTTC